>DASXKT010000262.1:0-7060 GCA_036496685.1 Phenylobacterium sp. | reverse complement strand
TAGGTCTGTGACGGCCACTTCATGCCGACGCGCGCCGCGGGCGGCGCTGCCGCCTCGCCCAGCGCCGCGATCTGCTCGGCGTCGTAACCAAGCTCCGCCAGCAGCTCCGCCGTGTCGGCTCCGGCGCGAGCAGCCGGCGCTGGCGCCCTCGTCGGTGTCGCCGAATAGCGCGGCGCGGGCGCGGGCTGGAGGGCGCCCCCGACTTCGACGAAGACCTCACGATGCACATTGTGCGCGTGCCTGGGGGCCTCGGCCATCGACAGCACCGGCGCAAAGCAGACATCGGTGTTCTCGAGCAACGCGCACCACTCGTCCCGCGTCCTGGTCTTGAAGAGGGCGGTCAGCGTGGCTTTCTGCGACGGCCAGGCGGCCGGATCCATCTGGGCGTCGAAGGCGGGGTCGTCGGCTAGACCGACGCGCTCGCGGAACTCGGCGTAGAACTGCGGCTCCAGAGCGCCCAGGGAGATGAACTTGCCGTCGCCGGTCTCGTAGGTGTCGTAGAAGTGCGAGCCGGTGTCGATGATGTTCGCGCCGCGCTCGTCGCGCCAGACCCCCTGGGCGAGCATGTTGTAGAAGACCGCCATCAAGAGCGCCGCGCCGTCGACCATGGCGCAGTCGACGACTTGGCCCTTCCCGGCCTTCGCCGCCGACAGCAGGGCGCAGACCATGCCGTAGGCCAGCATCATGGCGCCGCCGGCGTAGTCTCCCATCATGTTGATCGGCGGCGTCGGCTTGTCGCCGGCCCGGCCGAAAGCGTGCAGGGCGCCGGAGATCGCTATGTAGTTGATATCGTGGCCGGCGGCCTGGGCGTAGGGACCGTCCTGGCCCCAGCCGGTCATGCGGCCGTAGACCAGCTTCGGATTGTCGGCGAGCAGCGTCTCGGGACCCAGACCCAGGCGCTCCATGACCCCAGGCCGGAATCCCTCGATCAGCCCATCGGCCGTACGGCAGAGGTCGCGCACAAGCTGGACGCCCGCGGGCGTCTTCAGGTCTGCGACAACCGAGCGGCGCGAACGCGAGATCGGGTCCTTGGAGCTCACCCGCGCGCCGGGCCGCACGACCTGGATCACCTCGGCGCCATGGTCGCCCAGCATCATGGCGGCGAACGGACCGGGGCCGATGCCGGCGATCTCGATGATACGGACGCCGCTCAAGGGGCCGGACATTGCACTGAACTCCATTGGCCGCTGGTCGGCCTGATCGCAGAATATGGAGGGCCGGCTCTCGCCGACCCTCCGAGTTGGAATCCCGCGAGGAGGTCGCGTGGATTCTAGAAGTGGGTCCTCAGGGTCACGCCGTAGGTACGCGGCAGGCCGAGGAAGCTGACGTAGGTCACGGTGTCCCGCGCCGGATCGTAGACGGGATGGGTCGCGTCGATGCCGGAGCTGCCCTGCAGTGGGCCGGTGGCGATGATCGAGTTGTACTTGGTGTCGAACAGGTTCTGCGCCCAGATCTCCACCGCCCAGCGATCCCTGTCCCCGGCGAGCACCGCGCGCGCATTCACCAGGGTGTAGCCCTTCTGCTCCTCCGGCGGCAGCAGGGAGTCGCCGGCCCTGAAGGATGACAGATACTTCGCCCCGATGTTGAACCGCGCGGTGAGGCTGTCCGAAATCTTGGTCTCGTAGGTCGCCGACCCCGACAGCGACCACAACGGCGCGAACGACACCTGGGCGCCGGGCAGGAGCACAAGGGCGTTGGCTGGATCGTTGGGGGCGGGCTGGTTGCCGTATTGGGTGTCGGCGTAGGTGACGCCGCCCTGGAAGCTGAGACCGTCGAGCGGCGCGTACCAGACCACGTCTGCGTCGACCCCCTTGGAGGTGACCTCAGGCATCGATCGCACGACGAAGGAGGCCGAGACGAAGGCGTTGAGCTGGAAGTCGGTGAACTTCTCGTAGAACGCCGTCGCATTCAGCAGCAACGAGCGGCCGAACAGGGTCGACTTTACGCCCAACTCGTAGCTGTCGGCAGTTTCGGCCGGGAACGAGGTGTCGGCTACCGGCACGATCCCAGGCAGCCCCCCTGTCGTGCCGTCGACCGAGGTGCGGCGGTCGAAGTTGAACCCGCCGGCCTTGTAGCCGCGGGCATAGGACGCGTACGTCATCAACTCCGGCGTCCAGCGGTAGGCTGCCTTCAGCGTGCCGCTCCACTCGTTCTCGTCGTGTTTTTGCGAAATCGTGCGGCCGTCGAACGCGTTGTTGAAATAGACCAGGCACAGGTTGTTCAGGATCGCCTGTTGCGCGGCCGCCGGAAGGCCGAGGGCGCTCCAGGCCCCGGCGGCGAAGCGCTGCTTGGCCGCCGCGCAGCCGACACTGCCACCGGCCAGCGTCTGCATGGTGTCCAGCTTCTTGCGGTCCGCCGTGTAGCGCAGCCCCAGGGTCACATCGATCTTGTCGGTCGCATGCCAGGTGTTGTTGGTGAACAGCGCCGCGGTCGTGTCGTGCTGGACATAGTCGTCGGCCTCGCCCGAGCCGGCCGGATAGCTCGTGCCGGCGGGCCGGCCTAGCAGGATGCCGACGAAACCGCTGTTCGTCCCGGACAGCAGCAGGCTGAAGTATTTCTCGAAATCGGCGCCGGCCAGCAGGTTCGCGCCGGCGTCCACCTTCTCGTTCGAATAGATGGCGCCGACCAGCCAATCGAGCGCGCCCGTCGTGCCCGTCAGCCGGAATTCCTGGCTGAACGTGTCGATCTTACTGAACTGCCGGTTGTCGCGGTAGACGATGTCGGCGGTGGTGAAGTCGACGTCCGTACCCGCCGTGCCGTTCCAGCGGCGCAGCCCGGTGACCGAGGTCAGATCTCCGATCGGCAGCTTGAACTTGGCTTCCGCGCCGAGGCCTTGGTCAGTGATGACCTGCGACGAGGGCCGGTTCTGGTATTCCAACCGCCCGAACGGATCGGGCGGCGTGGCCAGGCCCGGGAACGGCGCGGCAAGCGAATTGACGATGGCCGCCGAGGGGCCGTTGTGGATCTGCACGACGCCGCAGCAGTGTTCGTCGCGCTTGGTGTAGTCGGCGATGATCCGGATGCTGGCGCTGTCGTTCGGATCGATCAGCAACTGGCCTCGGGCGGTCCAGAAGTCGCGATCGGCGTCTTGGGTGATCGTGCTGGGGCCCTTGCCGTCGAAGACGTCGTTAAAGCCGTCCTGCTTGCGCGCCGCGACATAGAGCCGGCCCGCCACGGTGTCGCCCGACAGCGGGCCGGTCACCGAGGCCGATCCGCCCCGGCCGTTGAAGTTGCTGAAGGTCAGCTCGCCATCTGCGCCGAAGTTGAACGACGGCGACTTGGTGATCACGTTGATAACGCCGGCTGACGTCGACTTGCCGAACAGCGTGCCCTGGGGACCTTTGAGGACCTCGACCCGCTCAAGCTCGCCAAGGTCGCCGAAGGCCGCCCCGGTGCGCGCACGGTAGACACCGTCGATCACCACACCGACCGCCGACTCCAGGCCGGAGTTCTCGCCGAGCGTGCCGATGCCGCGGATGCGCGCCGTCGTCTTGCCCTCGGACGAGCCGGCATTCACCGTCAGGCCGGCGGTGAGGATGGTGAGGTCCCGGATGTCCTTGACGCCAGCATCCTGCAGCAGTTTCGCCGGCAAGGCGGTGACGACGATCGGCACGTCCTGCAGGTTCTGCTCGCGCTTCTGGGCGGTGACCACCAGTTCGTCGACGCTGCGAACTGTCTGCGCCTGGGCAAGACCCGAAGCGCCCATGCATAGCGAGAAGCACGACGCTGTCGCCATGAGCCGGTAGTTGAATTTCATTGTTTCCCCCCGTGGTCGCTGAGCGCGACTGCTGTTTTTCGATGGCTAGTTGCTGGTGACGCTGAACCTCTCCGTTCGCCGCGTGTCGGGCGTTGAGGGGTATTCAGGCGAGAACAATCCACGGCCGGAAACCCCGGCTCTTGAGCAGCGCTGACGCGCTGCGACGCGCGACCGTTGCGCGCCGCGGATCGCCGACGGGCGGTCAGACACACCGCTGCCGACAGGCCGGGCCATGCGCGCGCTCCGAGGCCGTTTCGTCATCAAGCAGCGTCTCGTGACTGAGTTTCGGCAGACAATCATGCCCGAGGCAACGTTTACTTTTGTCTGTGTGCGCGAGTCAAGTGAATGAGTGATCAGCCTCGGAAGTCGGACTCACCCCGGACTCTCCGATAGTGATCCAGCGCCCCCTGTGAGAGCGCTCGATCAGCTCCGAATTTTTGACGGACCCAGCCTCACCCCGCGAGATAAGTAAACGTCCTATTGACTCCTGCTCGTATCAAGCGAGAATTCACCTACGACTCGCGAACGTCCTGCCCATGGGGGTGCATCGGGACTCCAAGTGAGCCGGACAGCGGACGGCCGGCGCGGCGAGAGGCGTCGACCCTTCCAAGGTGGGGGTGTGGTATGGCCGGCGTGATGACTTGGACGGCGCTGCTATCAGTCGTCTGCGTCGGCCTGCTGCGCGCGGTTATGGCGCCCGACATGCAATGCGCCCGCGCCGCGCCGGACGTCCAACGCCCCCGGTAGATCAGCCGTGCGCGCCTTGTCCCTTCCGACCGAGTCCATGGTCTGGGTCCCCGGCGGGACCTTCGCCATGGGTTCGGACCAGCACTACCCGGAAGAGGCGCCGGCGCACCGCGTCCGCGTTGACGGGTTCTGGATGGATCGCACGCCGGTCACCAACCGCGAGTTTCGCCGCTTCATCAATGCTACGGGCTACGTGACGGTCGCCGAGACGCCGCCCGATCCGAGGGACTACCCCGGCGCGGCGCCGGAAATGCTTAAGCCCGGATCGCTGACCTTCACGCCGCCCAAGTCAGAGGTCGAACTTCGCGACCTGAGCGGCTGGTGGGCGTTCAAGCTGGGCGCGAACTGGCGTCGTCCCTATGGACCGCGCAGTTCCATCGGCGGGCTGGACGATCATCCGGTGGTGCACGTCACCCATGCCGACGCCGAGGCCTACGGCGCGTGGGCGGGGAAGGCGCTTCCCACCGAAGCAGAATGGGAGTTCGCCGCCCGCGGTGGCCTGGAGGGCGCCGAATTCGCCTGGGGCGAGGAGTTGACGCCGGGCGGACGGCACATGGCCAACACCTGGCAAGGCGCGTTTCCCCGCCTGAACCTGGCGTCCGACGGCTACGCGCGGACCTCGCCCGTCATGGCGTTCCCGGCCAACGGCTACGGCCTGTTCGACATGATCGGCAACGCCTGGGAGTGGACCTCGGACTGGTTCATCGAACGCCATGCCGCCGTGACGGGCAAGGCCTGCTGCGCGCCGGTCAATCCCCGCGGCGGCTGCGAGGCCGACAGCTACGACCCGCGCCAGCCGCTGGTCCGCATACCGCGCAAGGTGCTGAAAGGCGGGTCTCATCTCTGCGCGCCGAACTACTGCCGCCGCTATCGGCCGGCTGCGCGCCAGCCCCAAGCGATCGACACGTCAGCCAGCCACGTCGGATTCCGGTGCGTGATCAGGGAAAGAACCCCAGCATGAAGATTTCCGACGACCGTCCTGAAGACGTGTCCGGGCGGGCCGCGTTCGATCGCCGCCGGCTGCTATTCGGCGGCGCGACGCTGGCCGGCGCCGCGGCCCTGGTGTCTGCATCGACGACCTTGTCTGCGCCGGCGACTAAGCCCCGCGCCACAGTCGACGGACGGCGGCCGAACATCCTGTTCTTGATGAGCGACGACATCGGCCCGACGACGATCAGCGCCTACTCGCAGGGGATCGTCGGCTACCGCACGCCGAACATCGACCGCATCGCCCGCGAGGGCATGCTGTTCACGGACTACTATGGCGAGCAAAGCTGCACGGCGGGTCGGTCGGCGTTCCTGACCGGCCAAACGCCCCTGCGGACGGGCATGTCGAAGGTCGGGCTGCCCGGCTCTACTGTCGGATTGTGGCCGGAGGACATCACGCTCGCCGAGGCCTTGAAGCCGTTGGGTTACACCACCGGCCAGTTCGGCAAAAACCACCTGGGCGACCGCAACGAATTCCTGCCAACCGTCCGCGGATTCGATGAGTTCTTCGGCAACCTCTACCATCTCTTCGCGGAAGAGGAGCCGGAGGCCCCCGACTATCCGAAGGACCCTGCGTTCCGCGCAAAGTTTGGTCCGCGTGGCGTGTTGCGCTGCAAGGCGAGCGACCGCGACGATCCCACCGTCGATCCGCGGTTCGGCAAGGTCGGCAAGCAGGTCATCGAAGACACCGGACCGCTGACCAAGAAGCGGATGGAGACGGTCGACGACGAGTTCACCGGCGCCACCATCGACTTCATGCGGCGCAGCACGAAGGCGGGCCAGCCCTTCTTCGCCTGGTTCAACTCCACCCGCATGCACGCCTTCACCCATATCCGGCCGTCGATGCAGGGCCAGAGCGGCATGCCCAACAATGACTACGCGGACGGCATGCTCGAGCACGACGGCGACGTCGGCAAGCTGCTCAAGGCGCTCGACGACCTGGGCGTCGCCGACAACACCATCGTGGTCTACGTCAGCGACAACGGCCCCAATGTGAGCCTGTGGCCGGACGGCGGGATGACGCCGTTCCGCAGCGAGAAGAACACCAATTGGGAGGGCGCCTTCCGGGTGCCGGCAATGATCCGCTGGCCTGGCCGCGTGGCCCCCGGCGCGGTTTCGAACGAGATCGTCGCCCACCTCGACTGGTTCCCGACGCTCATGGCGGCCGCCGGCGACACCGCCGTCAGCGAACGCCTGCTGGGGGGCTGGCAGGTTGGGGAGCGCACCTACAAGACGCACCTCGATGGCTTCAACCTGGTTCCGTACCTCACCGGCCAGCAGCCCAAGTCGCCGCGCCGTGAGTTCTTCTACATCGACGACGACTGCGAGCTTGTGGCGGTCCGCAACGAGGAATGGAAGTTCGTCTTCCTCGAGCAGCGCGCCGTCGGCCTGCAGGTCTGGCGCGAGCCCTTCACGGGCTTGCGGGCGCCCAAGGTCTTCAACCTGCGGATGGACCCCTTCGAGCGCGCCGACAGCGTCGCGGCCGCCTACGACACCTGGGCTGTCCGGCACGCCTTCACGATCGTGCCGACCCAGGCGGTGGTGGCGAAGTTCGTCGCCACCTTCCAG
>DASXKT010000261.1:0-8770 GCA_036496685.1 Phenylobacterium sp. | reverse complement strand
AGCCGCGCCATGGCCGCTCCAAAGACCGCTTCCGAGGCCGGCGGCCGGGTCGTCGCGGCGGCCTGAATTAGGCGGCCTGGGTCGTCGCTTTGCGCGCCCCCGGACCGACCGCCACCGCGCGGGCGATCGTCTCCATGAGTTCCGGGATCTGGATCGGCTTGGAGCAGTGCTCCCGGAAGCCCAGATCAAGGTAGCGTTGGCGGCCGCCCGAAGTTACGTCGGCGGTCAGCGCAACAACCGGCGTCCGCCGGTTGGGCCCGTCGGCGGCATGTAGGCGGCGCAACGCCTCGACACCGCTCATCTCCGGCATCTGGATATCCATCAGCACCAGGTCGAAGCGGTCCACTACCAGGATAGAGAGCGCCTCCGCGCCGCTGGCAGCCTTGACGACCTGGTGTCCGAAGCTCGCCAGCACCTGGTCCAGCACCAGGAGGTTCACCGCGTTATCGTCGACGGCAAGGATCCGCATGCCGGCGAGCGGCGTGGCCGGCTCCGACGGCGCTGCAGGCTCGACCGCGACAGGCGCCTCGGCCACCGCCAGCGGCAGCTTGACGTAGAAGGTCGAGCCCTTGCCGGCTTCGCTTTCCGCCCAGATCCGGCCGCCCATCAGCTCGACGAGTTGCTTGGCGATCGACAGGCCCAGCCCCGTGCCGCCGAACTTTCGCATCTCGGACTCGTCGGCCTGGGTGAAGCGGGTGAAGAGGTGGGGCAGGTGCTCGGCGGCGATCCCCATGCCGGTGTCGCGCACGGCCAGGTTCAGCAGCACGGCGCCCTCCCCGTTGGGGGTTGCGTCGGCGATCACCGAGACGGAGCCGGCCTCAGTGAACTTCAGCGCATTGCCGACAAGGTTGAACAGCACCTGCCGCAGGCGCAGCGCGTCGAAGAGGGCGAAGTCCGGAACGCTGTCCCGCATCTCGATGACCAGGGCGATGCCCTTCTCGTCGGCCTGGGCGCCCCAGAAGGTGACCAGATTGTCCAGGAACGAGCGCAGGTCCTCCGGCTCGGGCATGATGTCGAGCCGCCCCGCGTCGATCTTGGAGACGTCGAGGATGTCGTTGACGATCGAGAGCAGGTACTCCCCGGAATCGATCAACACCTGCAGGCGCGCCTGCTGAGCGGGATCGGCCTCGTCGCGTTTCAGCAGCTGGGCCATGCCCAGGACGCCGTTCATTGGCGTGCGGATCTCGTGGCTCATGGTGGCCAGGAAGCTCGCCTTGGCGCGGCCGGCCTGACGGGCTTCCTCCCGCGCTTCATCGGCGGCGGCGCGCTCAGCGATCGCCTGGTCACGGGCAGCCTGCAGGTCGCGCATCATCTCGAGGTTGGCGTTGAAGGAGGCGTGCAAGGCGCCGATGGTCCGGATCGTGCCCTCCAGCATCAGCGCGAGCAGCGCCGCGAGGCTGGCGAGCGAGATCAGGGCGCCGGCCGCCTGCGACAGCGTCAACCGCGCGACGGCGACGGCGCCCAGCGCCACGAGGATTGGCGTCACGAAGGCCCAGAAGATCCGTCGCGACATCATCCCGGCGGCCATGGAAACGGCCAGAAGCGTGCAGGCCTGCACAGCGAACAGCACGAGTTCTCCCGCGCCCCCTGCGAGGGCCACGAAGGTCGTGGGCGCCAGGTAGATGCTGAAGCGGACGAGGCAGAGGAGAGCCAGCTTCGCGAAGCCGGGTGTCTCGTCATCAAGCGCCGGAGCGGCCTCCAGCCACCGAGCCACCAACCGCTGCTGCACGGCGTCGATGACGCAATAGCTGGCGAAGGCGACCGCGGCGGCCACCGGATGGCCCAGGAGCAGGAGGCTCAAACCCCCCAGGCCGTTGAAGACGGCGTGGAACAGGAACGGCTGCGAGAGGCCGTGGAGCGTGAGCTGGTAGAGGCTCACATGGGCTCGTTCGGCCTGCGCGGCGGCAGCTGCTTCGACCCTGCGGAATCTCATGCTCGCACCCCACCCAGAGCCGGCAGGGTCGACGAAATAGGTAAAACTTCGGAGAATCCGTTCGCTAGGACGCCAGCGCCGTGGCGGGTGTTGCCTCCCGCTCGTCGCCGCCGTCCATCAGACCCTCAGCGAGACCCCCCGCCTGCGCCAGGACCTGGCTCGAGTAGACGCGGGCGAGCGCCCCCTTGCTCTTGAGCCAGGGATCCTCGGAACCCGCAGCCACCAGCGCCTGACGGCCCAGCATGGCGCCGCCGATCACGTCGCCCGCAAGCTTCAGATAGGGCGTCGCGGCGGCCAGGCTCGGCGCGCCGCGGTTGGCCAGCAACCAGTCGGTGGCCCTCTCCAGAGCGGCGACGCCCGCAGCCAGCCTGCGGCCCACGGAGACCAGGTCGGGGACCTCGGTCAGGCTCTCTGCGGTCAGGGCGAGCTCCGCGCAAAGCGCGCGCACGACCCCGCCATCCTCCATGCCGACCTTGCGGCCGACCAGGTCGATGGCCTGAATGCCGTTGGTGCCCTCATAGATCGGGGCGATGCGGGCGTCGCGATAGTGCTGCGCTGCGCCGGTCTCCTCGATGAAGCCCATGCCGCCGTGCACCTGCACTCCCAGCGAAGCCACCTCGACGCCGACGTCGGTCGACCACGCCTTGGCGATGGGGGTCAGGAGTTCCTGGCGGGCCCGGGCCGCGGCGCGTTCCTCCTCGGTTTCGGCCAGGCGGGCGAGGTCGGCCAGCACGCCGGTGGTCAAGCAGATGGCGCGGGCAGCCTCGGTCTTGGCTTTCATCAGCATCAGCATCCGGCGCACGTCCGGATGGCCGTAGATGGCGCCGTCCGCCTCCCAGACCGTACGGCCCTGCTTGCGTTCCTGAGCGAAGGCCAACGCCTGCTGGAAGGCCCGCTCGGCGATGGCGACGCCCTGGACCCCGACCTGCAGCCGGGCGGCGTTCATCATGACGAACATGTGCGGCAGGCCCTGGCCCAGCTCACCCACCAGTTCGGCCTGCGCGCCCTCGTACAGCATGACGCAGGTGGGCGAGCCGTGGATGCCCAGCTTGTGCTCGATGGAGGCCGGCCGGAAGTCGTTGCGCGGGCCGAGGCCGCCGTCGTCCTTCACCTGGAACTTGTTCGCCAGGAAGAGGCTGATCCCCTTCACCCCGGGCGGCGCGTCCGGCGTGCGGGCGATGATCATGTGGCAGATGTTGTCGGCTGCGTCGTGGTCGCCCCAGGTGATGAGGATCTTCTGCCCCGAGAGCAAGTATCCGCCGTTGCCGTCCGGCTTGGCCATGGTCGTGAGCGCGGCGAGATCGGAGCCGGCCTGCGGTTCGGTCAGGCACATGGCGCCCGTCCACTCGCCGGAGACCAGCTTCGGCAGCACGAGGCGTTTCTGGCGTTCCGTGCCGTGCAGCGCCAGCGCCTCGATCGCGCCCTGGGTCAGCATCGGGCACAGGCCGAAGGCCATGTTCGAGGCGTGGACCATCTCGAAGACCGCCAGCTCCATGGCCTTGGAGAGGCCCTGGCCGCCGTACTCGGGGTCGGCGCTCAGCGAGTTCCAACCGCCTTCCACGAACGCCTTGTAGGCGTCGGCGAAGCCAGGCGCGGCGGTCACCTTGCCGTTTTCGTATCGCGCGCCCTCGGTGTCGCCCTTGCGGTTGAGCGGGGCCAGCACGTCGGTGGTGAAGGCGCCGGCGGCTTCCAGGACCGCGGCCACCGTATCGGCGTCGAGGTCGGGATAGGCCCGCGCGATCAGCGCATCGTGGCCGACGGTCGAGAGCGCGAAGGCGAGATCCCGGACGGGTGCACGGAAGGACATGGGGCAGGACTCCGGGTCAGTTTCGGGCGGTGTTTTAGGCTCAGGCGCCCCAGATGTCGCGGGCGTAGCGCACGAAGTTCTGGCCCAGGATCTTCTCGATGCGCGCCGGCTTGTGGCCCCTCGCCGACAGCAGGCGGTAGAGCTTGCGGAACTGGTCCGGGCCCCGCAGGTCGTCGGCGAAGGGATGGGTGTCGGCCCGCTCGCCTGGCGCGGCGATGCCCTTGGCCACCCGGTCATCGTGTTCCTTCGAGAGCGCGGCCTTGTAGGCCTCCAGGTCATCGATCTGGGTGGTGCCGCCGTCGGTGCCGATCCCGACGTGGTCCTCGCCGCAAACGTTGAGGGCGTGTTCGACGTGGGCCACCACGTCGGCGGCCCGGGCGTGGCCGGAGAGTTTCAGGAACGGCATGAAGTAGATGCCGACGTAGCCGCCCCTCTCAGCCACCAACCGCAGTTCCTCATCGGTCTTGTTGCGGGGCAGGTCGGTCAAAGCGCGGCAGCCAGTGTGGTTGATCGAGATCGGCTGCTTCGAGGCCCGCGCGGCATCCAGGCAGATCTGCTGGCCAGAATGGCTGAGGTCGACCATGACGCGATTGGCGTTGAGCCGCTCGACGACCTCGTGGCCGAACTTGGTGAGGCCGCGGTTCTCCGGCGCAGTGGAGCCGTCGCCCAGCTGGTTGGCGTTGTTGTAGGTGAGTTGGATGATCCGGACGCCCATGTCGGCGAAGAGGTCCACGCGGCTCGCGTCCTGGCCCATCATGGCCGCGTTCTGGAAGCCGTAGATCACCCCGATCTTCTTCTGCGCCTTGGCCTTGGCGATATCGGCCGCGGTGTAGACCTTGATCAGGTCGCGACCGTTCTCGCGCACCACCCGGTCCCAGTAGGCCACGTCGGCGACAGTGGTCTCGAAGGGCTCTTTCGGACCGAAGACGTAGCCGAAGGTGCAGTTGACCGCTGTCATGCCCGAGGCGTGAGCGTCGCGCAGGATCCGCGGGGTCATGACGACTTTTGGCAGGTCCGGCGTATTGGGGTCCATGAGGCCGCCGAGCGTATTGATCACCATCCAGTTCCCGATGGGGTCGGGGCCGGCGGCGAGGGCGGGCGTGGCGGCGGCGGCGGAGAGGGCCAGGACGGTGCGTCGGCTGAAGCTCATTCTCTAGTCCTCGAGGTCTTGCTTGGTCAGGGGCTTGAAGTCGGCGCGGGAATAGGCCCGGCCACGTTTCACGGTGGTCTCGAGGCTCTTCAGGTTCTCGATGTCGGTCAGCGGATTGCGCGTCAGGACGATCAGGTTGGCGAGCTTGCCCGGCGCGATCGATCCCATTTCGGCCTCATGGCCGGCGGCCCGCGCCCCTACGAGGGTCGCGGCGTGGATCACCTCTGCGGGCGACATGCCCAGCCCGACCAAGGCTGCGAACTCATGATGGACGGTGGGCCAGCGATCCTGCCAGGGCGCGATCCAGTCGGTGCCGGTGGAGATGTCCACACCCGAACGCCAGGCTTGGCGGGTTAGGGCGGCGGCCATCGCGCCGCTGCAAAGCGCGGGCTTGGCCTTCGGATTGGCGGCGCGGGTGCGGTCCCGGTACTCGCCATAGATGCTCACCGTCGCGTCGAGGATCGTCCCTTGGCGCTTCATGGTGGCGGCGAGCGCGCCGATCGTCGGGTTGTCCGCGGCCAGGAAGGGCGCGGCGTCCATCGGTGTGCGAGCCTGGTAGGTCTGCGGCGTGCCCGCGACCTCGTGCCCGAGGCTACAGGCGTGCGAGATCGCGTCGGGCCGCGCCGCCAGCACCTGTGACGGCGTGGCGGGATAGACGGCGGCGTGGGCCCAGACCAGGAGGCCCTGGCGATGCGCCTCCTCGGCGATCTTCGAGACCAGGTCGGCGGGCAGGTTCGCGTAGATCTTGATCGCCGTCGCCGAGGTGCCCCTAGCGAGGGTTACGGCGGTTCGGATGTCCGTGGTCGCGCCGATCGACTGCATCCAAGGCGCCGTACCCGGCTCGACCCCGAAGTTCGCCGCGTGGGTGCGTGGGTCGACGAAGAAGCTCGGCCCGGCCATGAGGGCGGCATAGTAGATGTCCGGTCCCGGGATCTCGGCGGCGCGGGACGCGCGGGTGAGTTCGGCTACCGAGCGCAGGTCGTCGGCCATGTCGCGGATCGCAGTCACCCCGCCATAGAGGTCGCGGCGCATATTGGCCTCGGCCTGCCGACGGTTCGGAGGGGTGGCGAGGTGCTCGTGGGAATCGATCAGACCGGGCAGCAGGTACTTGCCGGCAAGGTCGACGATGCGGGCGCCGGCTGGCGCCGTCACCTCGGCGTCGGGCGCCACGGCCTTGATCCGCTCGCCCTCGACCAGCACCGACATTCTGGACCGCATCGGCGCGCCGGTTCCATCGATCAGTTGGGCATGCCGATAGAGCGTGACCGTCGGGGCGTCCGCGGCGCCGGCCGCTCCCGCCATGATGATGGCGACGCAGGCCGCCACGGCGGCGGCTCTTGGGCCCAAACGGATCACGCAACCCCTCCCGAACACTGCGCAGGAGGGTTAGGTCGCGCGCTCGCGCCCTGCAAGGCCGCACTTCATACGGCGTAAATCCGTGCGCTGTGTCTTTCGGTTAGGCTCGCCTCGACCCATGTGCAGCCATGACCACCGGGAGAACGACGCGATGACCCGCACTGCGGCTGCAGCCCTGAGCCTCGCCATCTGCATCTCAGGCCCGGCGTTGGCCAATCCGTCGACCCAGGATCCGACCAAGGTCCCGGCTGGGACCTATGTGCTCGACAAGCGGCACGCGAGCCTGACGACGAAGATCCTGCACATGGGCTTCTCGCACTACACCCTGCGCTTCAATGGCCTGGACGGGAACTTCACGTTCGATCCGGCCAACTGGCAGGCTACCAAGGTCACCTTCACGGTCGATCCGAAGTCGGTCGACACCAACGACCCGGCCTTCAACAAGCAGATCGCCGGCTACTTCGACACCGACAAGAATCCCGAGATCACCTTCGTCTCGACCAGCCTGCAAGGACAGGACGGGAAGGGCACGATGACCGGCGACCTGACCCTCCACGGGGTGACCAAGCCGGTGACGATGGACGTCACCTTCGCCGGCGCCGGCCATGGCGTGGTGCCTCTCGGCACGCGGCTGGGGTTCTCGGCCACGACGCAGATCAAGCGATCCGACTTCGGTCTCAGCAACAGCATCCTGAACCAGTTCACCGGCGACGAAGTCGACGTGATCTTCGAGGGCGAATTCGAGAAGAAGTAGACCGCCCGCCGCACCGAAAGCAGGAAGGCTTCCCATGACCGAGATCGCCCGCGATCCGCTAAGGACCGGCCGCAGCCGCTACGCGACCGTGGCGATCTTTCTGCACTGGATCATTGCGCTCGCCATCGTGCTGCAGGTGAGCATCGCCTGGCGGATGGGCGGCAAGCCGACGCCGGAGAGCTTCGCGCTCATCCAGCTCCACAAGTCGATCGGGATCACCATCCTGTTCCTCAGCCTGATCCGGCTGGGATGGCGCCTGATCAATCCGCCGCCGCCGGAGCCGCCAGGGCTGGCGCCCTGGGAGGTCGCGCTCTCCAAGATCGTCCACTTCGGCTTCTACCTGATCATGATCGGCATGCCGCTGACCGGCTGGCTGATGGTCTCGGCGAGCCGCAAGGCGATCCCCACCGTGCTCTATTGGACGGTCCACTGGCCGGACATGCCGGGGGTCGCAAGCCTGGCGCCCGACGCTAAGAAGCTGGCGCACGCCATCGGCGAAAATGGCCACCAATTCCTGGCGTACGGCCTCTATGCCTTGTTCGTCCTCCACGTCGCCGGCGCGCTGAAGCACCAGCTGTTCAGCCGCGATGAGCCGGTGCTGTCGCGCATGGCGCCGGGCGCTGTGGACGGCCGCTGGTGGGAGCCGAGGCTGGTGCTGATCGCGCTTGCGGTTGTGGGCGCCGCAGCCTTCGGCAAGGTCGTGCAGCCGCCGCGACCCGCGATGGGCCCTCCACCCGTCGCGGCGGTTGCGACGACGCTCCCGGTCGAGGAGATCGCCTCGGCGGCAGCCCCCACCGCGGACGCGGCCCCAGGCGCAGCCGCACCAGCGGCCGCCGTCACGTCGCCAGCCTCAGTGGCTTCTCCGGCCGCGCCGCCGGCCGCGGCGCCATCTGCCGACCCCGTCACCTGGAAGGTCGCGTCCGGCTCTAGCCTCACGTTCACGACCAGCTGGGGCGGCGATCCCGTCCAGGGCCGCTTCGACAGCTGGAAGGCCGACATCCTGTTCGGACCCGACGCGCTCGATCGCTCCAAGGTGAGCGTGACCATCGACATGGGCTCGGCCAAGACCGGCGACGAACAGCGCGACGCCTCACTGCCCAGCGGCGACTGGTTCGACACCGCCACCCATCCCAAGGCGACGTTCACGGCGACGAAGTTCCAGAAGACCGGCGCCGATCGCTATGTCGCCCATGGCTCGCTCAACCTGCGCGGCGTGAGCAAGCCGGTCGACCTGCCGTTTCGCCTGAAGATCGTCGGCGACAAGGCCCAGATGAGTGGCGAGACCAGCCTCGACCGCGTCGCCTTCGGGGTCGGGCAGGGGGAGTTCGCCGCTACTGATCAGGTGCCCGCGAAAGTCGGCGTCCGCGTCCAACTGACCGCTACGCGCGACCAACGGTAGGCGAGCCTCATTGACAGGGCCGGCGCCGCGCCGGAGCTTGGCGTCCAGCTGCACAATGATCGGATGAGACGGATGAAATCCTTCCTCGTGGCCGCCTGCGTAGCGGCAAGCCTCGGCGCCGCGGCGGCCGGCGCCGCAACCACCATCCCGCCCTATCTCGCCGCCGCCGTCGCCGACAAGGGCCGTGACGCCGACCGCGACGCCGATGCGCGCCGCCATCCGGGCGAAGTCATCGCCTTTGCAGGCGTCAAGCCGGGGGACAAGGTCGTCGACCTGATCCCGGGGTCCGGCTACTTCACCAAGGTCTTCTCGAAGGCGGTAGGGGCCAAGGGCCATGTCTACATGATCTGGCCGAACGAGTACGCCAAGGA
>DASXKT010000260.1:0-1866 GCA_036496685.1 Phenylobacterium sp. | reverse complement strand
TAGGTCGTGTCCCCGTGGCTTGGGGCCTGGCCGGCGAAGGCCGGATTGAGGATCCGGTCGGGCCGGATCAGCCTGGCGCGTTCCTTGGCGTAGTCCTTCGACAGCAGCCACTCCGTGGGCTGCCGGTAGAACGCAGGGTCGGCGTAGAACTTGGCCCGATCCTCGAAGGCCAGGCGCTTGGCCTCGACCTCGTGGTGGATGGCCTGGGCGGACTGGAAGCCCATCGCCTTGATGTCGAACTCAGCCATCATGTTGAGCAGTTGCAGGGTCACCAGCCCCTGGCTGTTGGGCGGCAGGCCCCAGACGTCGGTCCCGCGGTAGTCGATCGAGCGCGGCTCGACCCATTCGGTATGGTGGGCCGCCAGGTCCGCCTTGGTCATCCAGCCGCCGATCCGCTTGAAATAGGCCTCGATCCGCTCGGCGATCTCGCCCTCGTAGAAGGCCCGGCCGCCGCCTTCGGCGATCAGGCGATAGGTGCGGGCGAGGCCGGGGTTCTTGAAGATGTCGCCCTCGCGGGGCGTCTTGCCCTCCGGCGCCCAGACCTTCTTGAAGTTCTCCACCTCCTCGATGTGGGCGTCCGGGTTGGTGAAGATGCGGTACGAGTTGCCCACATAGAAAGCGACGTTCTGGACGATCGGCGCACCTTCCTCGGCGTGGCGGATGGCGGGCTGGAAGAGGTCCTTCCACGGTAGCTTGCCGTAGCGCTGGTGCAGGCTCCACCAGGCGTCCACGGCGCCCGGCACGCTAACCGAGACCGCGCCGTGGGTGTTGATCACCCCTTTGGCGTTGGCGCGCTTGCGTTGTTCGGCGAGCGTCAGGGCCTTGGGGCTGCGCCCCGAACCGTTCAGGCCCACGACCTTGCGCGTCTTAGGGTCCCACAGCATCACGAAGCAGTCGCCGCCGACCCCACAGGAGATGGGCTCGCCGAAGCCAAGCACGGCGTTCGCGCAGATGGCCGCGTCCACCGCCGAGCCGCCGGCCTTCAGGATTTCGATCGCAGCCTGCGTCGCCAGCGGATGCGCCGTGGCTGCCGCCCCGTGCAGCCCCCAGGCGGTCGAGCGGCTGGCCCAGGTCGCTCCATCGATACGGTCCCCGCCATGCACGTCGGGCCGGTCGCGGTTGGGGTTCTCCTGCCGGCTGGTGGCGAAGGCCCGCCCGGCGAGCGCGGCGGCGGGAACGGCGGCGAGAAAGGTGCGGCGGCGCATGGGCGGCAGGGCTCCGTTGGGCAAGCGGAGCAGTGATAGCAGAGCCGGGCGCGGAGGCGAGGGCGGCGGCGCCGCATCTGGCAATCTTCGCCCCGACCGCTTAAGCCCCAGGCGATGGACTACGGTGACTACCTGCAGCTCGACGCTCTGCTCAGCGCGCAGAGTACGGTGACGGAGGAGCACGACGAGCTCCTGTTCATCGTCATCCACCAGGCGACGGAACTCTGGCTGAAGCTGTCGATCCACGAGATCCGCAGCGCCAGCACGCACATCCGCGCCGATGACCTGCGCGTGGCCTTTAAGACCCTCTCGAGGGTCGCGCGCATCCAGGCCCATATGATCCAAGCCTGGGAAATCCTCGCGACCATGACGCCCTTCGACTACTCGAACTTCCGAGAGAGCCTGGGGGCGAGTTCGGGGTTCCAGTCGTTCCAGTACCGCCAGCTGGAATTTCTGCTGGGCGCCAAGGACCGGCGAATGCTGGAGGTGCACGAGCCCGGCACGATGCGCCGCGCGGACCTGGAGACCATCCTGCTCGCGCCTAGCCTCTACGACGAGGCGGTGCGCCTGCTCGCGCGGCGAGGGTTCGATATTCCGGCCGACCGTCTCGAGCGTGACTGGAGTGAGCCTTACGTCGAAAGCCCGGCGGTCGAGGCGGCCT
>DASXKT010000259.1:0-25247 GCA_036496685.1 Phenylobacterium sp. | reverse complement strand
GCCCAGGTCGAAGCGACGGAACCTCGCGGTCGTGCGGGTGAAACAGGGACCGAAGTCACCGCTCTGCGGCAGCATCAGCCCGCCGGCCAGCATCTCGGCGTGCAGTCTGCGGCCGTCCTCGCCCAGTTCACGGGTCACCAGCTCGAGCCAGGCGGCCTCGCCGCTCGACTCGCCTGCGCCGCGGCGGCGGACCATCTCGACGATCAGGTCGTCCAACGAGCGCTTGCCACCCGACGCGCGCCGGATGCGGCCATCGAGCACGGCGAAATACATCGCGCCCCGATCGTACGGCAGGGTCCGGATGCGGGTGTCCTCCCAGAAGCGGGCGGCGATCTCGCGGTCCGGCGTGTCGTTGAGCGCGTTGGTGTAGTAGCGCCGGGCCGTCTCGTTCAGGTCCTCGAGGAAGTCGGCAGGCGTGATCATCCCGGCCCGGAGCGGCAGCAGCGCCTGATAGTGGACGGCGATCCCCTCGCCGTACCATTGGCCGCCGAGGCCGGAGGCGGTCCACGTATGGATCATCTCATGGGCGAGCGTGCCCTTGAGCTTCTCTGGATCCTTGGCGGTCTCGCCCCAGGTCAGCAGGAATGAATTGGCGAGCGCGGCCCCGCCGCCGGCGTTGATCGGGTTGAAGCGCAGGATCACCCGGTAGGGCGGCTCGGCCGGGTCCTTGAAGAAGCGGCTCATCCAGCCGTGCAGCTGCCCGGCCCACGCCATCAACGGGCGCGGATCGAACGGCGGCTCGCCGAGCCAGGCTGCGGAGAAGCCCGTGGGCTTCACCTGGGAAGGCTCCCGGTGCATCGGCCCGGCCATGTAGAGCGCGGAGGTCAGCCGCTCGGCGGGGCCGGCCGGAAGGTCGACATCGCCCTCCCCGAAGCTCGACATGGCGTTCGCGCCAGGACCCAGCGCCGCCAGATCCCAGCGGAGGGCCACGCGATAGGGCCTGGCCACCTCCGGCGTCAGGATGAAGGTGTTGCCGACGCCGGATACGCCGCCGCCCTCGGTGCGCAGGCTGTAGGGCGGGCCTGAGCCGCGGGCCGGCGGGGTGTTGTCCACCGGCGCGCGATAGCGGACCACGAGGTCTCCCCTCACCGCCCGGTTGGAGGTCCAGTGACGCGAATACTCGATGGCGACCGGATCGTCCTTGGCGAGCAGCGGCACAGGTCCGGCGGCGTCGACGGCGCTGAGCCCCTGCATCGTGCCAGCGATGGTGTCGGTGTTGGCGATCACGACCGGCAGCGTCAGGAGCGGCGCGCCGGCCTGCGCATCGACGGCGGGGACGGTGATCGTGACGTCGACGAAGCCGCGGCCCGTCGCGGCGTCCATCGGGCTCGGCGCCAGGCGCACCGTCATCTGGGGCGCGGGCCGGGGTGCGGACTGAGCCGCAGCCGTCATAGCCAGGAAAATGGCCGCCAAGCCCGCAAGGCGACGCTTCACGCCGCGCCTCGCGGGACCTGGGCGTTGAGCCATGCGGTGACCGCCAGATCCTGCACGGCGTGTCCCAATGACTTGTAGACGGTGATCTCGTCAGCGGAGGTGCGGCCTGGCGCGGCGCCCGCGAAGACCTCGCCGATCTCGGCGGCGATGTGGGCGTCCTCCACGAGGCCCGCCATCCTGGCGCGCAGGAACTCCCCGCCGTGGACGAGCACGTGCTCGCGATGGTCGACAATGAAGCGGCCCCTGGCGACCAGGGCGTTGTCCGCCTCGGCCTGCCCCGGACCGCTCGATCCAACCAGGTTCACATGCGTGCCCGGCGCCACCCAGCCGCCCTTCAGGACCGGGTCGGACGCCGCGGTGACCGTGCAGATGATCGAGGCGTCGGCCACCGTGCGCTCGGCGTCGGCGAAGGCCTGCACCAGCAGGCCGGTCTCGCGGGCAGCCTGCTCGGCGAAGGCCTGGGCGCGCCCGGGGTTGCGCCCCCACACTCGAACCGACGTCAGGGGGCGCACGCGGGCAAGGGCTGCGATGTGCCCCAGGGCCTGACGGCCAAGGCCCAGGACGGCCAGGCTGTCAGCGTCGGGGCGTGCAAGGGCGTCCGTGGCTGCAGCGCTCGCGGCGGGGGTGCGGATCGCGGTCACTTCGCCGGCATCGGCCACGCAGACCGGAGCGCCGCTGTCGCCGTCGAACAGCACCACCAGCCCCTCATGCGCCTTGTGGCCTGTGCCGTCGGCAAAGACGCTCACCAGCTTTGCCCCGAAGGCGGTGCGGTCGCCGAGCGCGGCCGGCATGATCGCAAACGTCCGACCTTCGCCGAGTCCGATGAAGCTGCGGAGCAGCTGGCGCACGCGACCGTCGGAGAGCGCAATCATCGCCTCGCGCACGACCGACCTTGCGGCATCCAGGTCGAGGCGCTGGCGCACGTCGGGCGCGTCGAACACGATCAGCCCGCCCACCGCGCTCGGCATTGCGCTCACTCCGAAATTGCGAGGGCGGCGACCGGTTTGGGGTCAGCCGCCGCCCTCAGTCCGCCCGTGATCCCCTCGGCCGGACGATGAACTAGAACCGCGCGCGAAGCCCGACGAAGTATTGCCGGCCCAGGATGTCGCCGTAGTTGCGGGTCGGGTACGAGGGCTCCTCGTCGGTCAGATTGATGACCCCAGCGCGCACGGTGTAGTGGCCGAAGTCGTATTGCGCCGAGATCGAGTGGCGGATGTTGGAGTCGACGACCGGCGTCGGGGTCGACTCGATGGTCGCGGTCGGCGTCAGCTTCGCGCTCGGCAGGTAGTAGAGCTCGTACGTCGCGCGGAGCGGCCCGCGCGTATAGCGCGCGTCAAAGCGCGTGACCCAGTCGGGATTGGTGACCGTCCCGTCGAGCCGGGTCTTGTCGAAGCCGGTCACCGACTGTTCGTAGAGCGCGGTGTGGGTCGACTCCAGGTTCAGCTCGAGATTGCCGTAGTCGTGCGCGTCGCCGAACACACGCGCGAGCGGGAAGTTGTAGTTGACGTTGTAGGTCTCGCCGCGGAAGCGCACCTGACCGGCGTTGAACGTCGTCTGGTTGGCGGCGGTGATGAAGCCGGTCGCCGGATCGCGCGTGAAGGTGGAGCAGATGGCGGCCGGCTGCGGCGAGGAGTCGAAGCAGGTCTCAGAGAAATTCTGCGGCGTGAAGGGCGACAGGCCGTTGGTCAGGTCGACCTCGATGCGATCGACGACGATGGTCAGGCCCGGCGCGAAGGTCGGCTGCAACACCACGCCGTAGGTGGTGGTGTTGGAAATCTCGTTCTTCAGGTCCGGGTTCCCGCCCGTCGTGACGAGCGCCGTCGAGAAGTTCACCGCGGGGTCCTGGAAGCTGGCGAGCGGCCCCCAGTTCGGGTGCGCTGCGAACAGCGCCTGGCAGTTGGCCAGGCGGGTGGCGGGCGCAGGACCGGTGTTGATGAAGCGCATGTCGCAAGGCTCGTTCCCGACCGCGTCCAGCCCCGTCGACGCGGGCGCGAACAGCATGTCCAGGGTCGGCGCACGGAAGTTACGGCTGCGCGAACCGCGCAGGGTG
Organism: Phenylobacterium sp.; assembly: GCA_036496685.1. Classification (GTDB taxonomy): domain Bacteria; phylum Pseudomonadota; class Alphaproteobacteria; order Caulobacterales; family Caulobacteraceae; genus Phenylobacterium. The sequence continues at coordinate 21,763 of DASXKT010000259.1, read as the reverse complement.
AGGCCCGTGACGATCTCCCAGCGGCCGCCGGCGCCCCAGACGTTCTCGGTTCCGGCGATGGAATTGTCGACGCGCCGGTACTGGCCATCGAACTCGACGGTCTTGGCGAACGGGAAGCTGAAGTCGCCGCCGATGATCGGGACCAGCAGCTCGGCGGAGAACTCGTTGGTGTGATAGTCGCCGCTGGTGGCCACGGTCTGCACCTGCGTGTCCACCAGGCCCGCCTGGTTGGCCGGCAGCGGCACGAACTTGGCGGACTCCGCGCGATGTTCGTAGGCCAGACTGAACTTGGTCTTGCCGGCCGGCAGGGTGAAGAGGTCACCGCCGAGCGAGGCCAGGAAGTCGTCCTGGGTGTTGACGAAGTCCTGTCCGGTTTGGAGATCGATATAGGCCCGCGCAGCCTGGCTGACGTTGCCCTGGCCGAAGGGGTTGATCGGCGAACAGGCAGGGTCGTCGTTGGCCGTCGAGGCGTCGGCGTTGATCGCGCAAACGATGGAGCCGGCCGGAGTCTTCACGGCTTGCACGGCGTTGTTGAACCGCGTGACCCAGGTTCCCCAGGCGCGCTGAGCTCCATTTGTCTCCGCGTGGCTGAAGGAGGCGCTGTAGTAGAAGTTACGGTCGGCGGCGTTGAAATCACCGTCCAGCGAGATCACGCCGCGATAGGTGTTGGTCTCGAACGTGGCTTCCCGCGTCGGGGTCAGATCCCCCTCGGCCCAGGCCTTGGAGAGAAAGAGGGGCGGTCCGCCCGGCCCGAGCAAGGCCGAAACCGAGGCCGGGATGAACGGGTTCTGGCGCGAGATCGGGATCGCGCCCGACCCGCTGTCGGCCCCGTTGAGCACGGTGTTCGAAAGCAGCACCGAATAGGGGTCGCGGCTCTTGGTGTTCGCATAAAGAAGCTCGCCCGAGAGCTTCATGTGATCGGTCAGATCGTAGTGCCCGATGAGGTTGCCGTTGAACCGCTCGATGCCCGTGTAGAGCGAAGCCAGCTCCTGAAAGGGCAGCCCATCTCCGCCGCTGTTGAACGGAATTCCGCCCGGGACCCCGAGGTTGTAGGGCATGAAGCCGGAGCCGGTGGCGTTGAACTGCTGCGGAACGCCTCCCGACTTGAAGATGAACTGCGACAGGGGCGCCGGCGCGGGCGTGAACAGCAGGCCGTTGTAGTTGAACTCCCAGAACCGGGTGTTCAGGTTTTCCCGCACCGAGGGGATACCGTCGTTGGGGCCGGTGTCGGCCGGATTTGCGACGGTCACTCGGGCAAGGTTGGAGCGCGGCCGGTCGTAGTCGAGCAGCGGGTCGGTCTTGGACCACTCGATGTTGCCGGCGATGTTGCCGCGGTTGCCGTCGAAGTTGCGGCCGAACGTGGCGCGCAGCGCCGGCGTCGCGTAGTCGCTGCGCGAGGACTGGCCGTACTGGGCGTCGAGTTCGAGCCCCTCGAAGTGGTCCTTCAGCACGTAGTTGATCACGCCGGCGATAGCGTCGGAGCCATAGACCGCCGCCCCGCCCGCCTGCACCACATCGACGCGCTTGATGAGCCCGGTCGGGATGATGTTGGTGTCGACCACGCGGTCGCCCAGGCCCTGGGACGAGGTGACGAACCGCCGGCCGTTGACCAGCGTCAGCGTCCGCCCGGCGCCCAGGCCGAACAGGTTGGGGAAGGTCTGGCCATTGCCGGCGGCGCTGCCGTTTCCGGCTGCCTGCGGGAGCGACGGGATGTTCGACGTCAGGTCGTTGACCACCTGGCCAACCGTGGTGAAACCCCGGTCGGTGATCGACTGGGCGTCGATCTGCAGCACCGGGGCTGCAGTGTCGGTCTGGGCGCGCTTGATGCGTGAGCCGGTGATGACCACCTCGGAGACTTCCGCGGCGTTGGCGGCCGCCGTGGTCTGGGAGAAAGCCGGCTGCGCGGCAAAGGCCGCGGTCAGCGTCACGCCGCCGATCATGGTCGAAGCGAGCAACCGTCGCCGTGCCGAAGTCGAAATCATTGCATCCCCCAGTTCTTGCGCGGCCCGCGGCGTCCCCAGAGACACTTGTGCGCGCAAGGCCGCCGCACCCTTCAAAAGTCTAGTCGCCGTACGTCGGTTTTTCTTTTCGTTCTTCAAACCGTCATCGGATCGTCAAACATGACCTATGCACTGACGCAAGCTGGCGTGCATGGGCAATGCGTGGTCGCTGGAATTGTGGCGGAATCGCTGTGCCAATATGTCGGTGCGCCGCCCAGACCCACCGGGGTCAACGACGACCCGGATAGGCCTTGAGCCCGGCCGCAAGTCGCCCGAGGCCCTGGTCCAGGACTTCCGGCCGGCCGCCGCCGAAACCGATCCTGATATGGCCGGGCTGGCCGAAGAATTCGCCGGCCGCGACCAGCACGCCGTGCTCCGACCACAGCCATTGCGCGAGCTCGCGGGTGTTGGCGACGCCGAGGACCTTGGGGAAGTACATGCAGCCCTTGCCGGGCAAAGCCCCCTCAAGCAGTCCCTGCTGGGTCATGGCGTCCACATGGGCCTGGACCACCGGCCGGACGCTGGCCAGCACCTGGCGCCAGTGGGCGTCGAACGGCGCGCGGTCCTCGAGAACCAGGGCGGCGACCGCGTGCGCAAGCTTCGAGACGCCGAGGTCGCCTTGCGGGCTGGCCGCGTGGATGCGGGCGATCACCTCGGGCGCGGCCACGGCCCAGCCGCACTTCAGAGCAAAGAGGCCCTGCACCTTGGTCAGGCTGCCGACGCTGATGAACTCCGGGCCGAGGCGGGCCGCGGAAACGCCCTCGCCCACGAAGTCGGCATAGACCTCGTCCACCAGGATCAGCACACCCGCCTGGCGCGCCACGGCGGCCAGTTCGCGCAGGGTCGACTCCTCGAGGATGGCCCCGGAGGGGTTGTGCAGCTGCGTGAGGACGACAAGCTTGGTGTTGGGCCTGATCAGGCGCGCCACCTCGGCCGGATTCACCCGGTAGTCAGGCGCTCGGCGCGGCAGGTCGGTGACCGTGGCGCCGGCGTCGCGGGCCAGCGTCGGCAAGAGGTCGAAACACGGACACTCGATCAGCACATTGTCGCCGGGCGCGACCAGGGCCTTGAGCGCCAGCGCCATGGCGCTCGTCCCGCCCGTCGTGCCGATCACCTGCTCGGGCGCGACGCCGTGGCGAGCAGCGACGGCGGCGACCACGAAGCGGTTCCCCTCGGCGAAGACGCTCTCATAGCGGTCGGTGACGCCGCCATCGAAGGCGCGACGGACCACGCCTGCCAGGAGCTCGGTCGGCTCGCGGATCGTCGAATCGAAGAGCACTGCGGCGTCGGGCGAGTTGGCGGCGGCCTTCATGGCCGTGCGCACCCACCGCGAATAGCTGTCACCGGGATCGACGGCGCCCGGGTCGCGACCCTCCGCCGCGCACGGATAATTCAAGGCGTCGCCCCCAACTGAACACTACCGTCCCGCCCCTGCCTCAAAGGCAGAAACCCCAAGACCAATCCTATCCGCGGACGATGGTTTTTCTTGCCTTTGTGGTGCTCGTCGACGTCCGATGGCGCATCCGCTATGCAGCAAGCTGGACACACGGACATAAGATATGCCGGCCTCGCTGGACGCCATCGACATCAAGATCCTCGACCTCATGCAGCGCGACGCATCGCTGTCGACGGCCGAGTTAGCGGAGCGCGTCGGGCTCTCGCAATCGCCCTGCTGGCGTCGCATCCAGCGGCTGCGCGAGGAGGGCTACATCAAGGCCCTGGTAGCCATCGTCGATCCCCTGAAGATGGGATTCCACATGCAGATCTTCGCCCAGGTGAAGATGACCACCCTCAGCGAAGAGGACCGCGCGGCCTTCCACAAGGCGATCAACAACATCCCCGAAATCCTCGAATGCTGGACCGTCTTTGGGGAGATGGACGCCATGCTGAAGGTGCTGGCGCCCGACGTCACCTGGTACCAGGACTTCATCTTCAACGTGATCCTGAAGCTGCCAGGGGTGATCGACGTCCGCTCGATCGTGACGCTGTCGGAATCCAAGAGCACGACGGCGATCCCGCTCAAGGCGCGCCAATTCCGCTAGCCGCGCATGGCTGATGCACAGCTTGGCTGGACGCTTGGATATTCGATCCACGCCGGCGAATAGGCCGCAGAACTAAGCAAGGATAATTCCAGCCGCGAGCGCTAGCATCGTCGCAAGGGGGCGCGAGCGCGCGCACTGCCGAAGGACGACCAATGAGCTTCACCCGCCGCGCGCTGGTCACGGCTGCCGCCGCTGCGCCTGCCCTGGCGTCCGTCGCCAAGGCTGCGGTCACGACGACCGCGCCGAGCCTGCCGGCCAAGGCGGCCTTCGCCAAGATGCCCTACGTCTACCTGGACTCGGGCTCCACCCACCCGATGCCGCTCGGCGCGCGAGCCGCGCTTGAGGAATACCTGCGCTACAAGACCCGCGACGGCACAACGCCGGGCTACGACATGGACAAGAAGGAAGAAGCGGTGATGCGCCGCTTCGCGGCCCTGGTCGGCGCGACGCCGTCGGAGCTCTGCTTCATCCAGTCGACCACGATGGGCGAGAACCTGGTTCTGAAGGCGCTGGGCTATCCGCAAGCCGGCGGCCGGATCGTCACCGACGCCCTGCACTTCTTCGGTTCCTTCTATACCTACGGCGAACTGGCCAAGGCCGGCGTCGACGTGGTCACCCTGCCGATGACCCGCGAGGGCAAGATCGACTACGGCCAGATGGCGGCCGCGGTGAACGGCAAGACCAAGCTCGTCGCCATCAGCGCCGTCTCCACCGCCAACGGGTTCGAGCACGACCTCAAGAAGGTCTGCGAGATCGCCCACGCGCACGGCGCCTACGTCTACGTGGACATGGTGCATGCGGCCGGCTCGACACCGATCGACCTGCGCGCCGCCGGCGTCGATTTCGCCGCCGCCTCTTCCTACAAGTGGCTGATGGGCGATTTCGGCTTGGGCTTCCTCTATGTGCGCAAGGAGATCCAGGACCGGTTCCCGCGGCCGTGGTGGGGCTATCACCAGGTCGGCGGCCGGTTCGTGACCCACGTCTACCCCTACGATGACCCGGGGCCGGAAACCGCGGACTATGGCTACGACCCCGGCGCCACCGGGCGATTCGGCATGGGCACGACGTCCTGGACCGGGGTCGTCCAGCTCGACTACTCGCTGGGGTTCATCGAGGGGCTGAGTGTCCCCGCTATCCAGGCCCATCGCCAGCCGCTGATCGACACGGTGCAGACCGAGCTCCGGCGGCGCGGCTACGAGCCGATGACCCCGCTCGGGTCGCGGACACCGCTGGTGACCTTCGCGCTGAAGGACGCCCGCAAGAAGCTGCCTGCGCTGCTGGACAAGGCGGGCGTCAAGATCACCGTCTCGCAGCACCGCTTCCGGCCCTCGATCTCAGTGTTCAATGATATGAATGATATCGACCGGCTGCTGGCCGCCCTCCCGGCAAGCCCGCCCGCATGAAATTCATCAGCTTCCTCGCGGCCGCCACCCTGGCGGCCTCGCCCGCGCTCGCCCAATCGACGCCTCAGACGGCGCCAGCGCCACCGGCCAATTCCGGCGCCTTCTCGATCCCCATGTCGCGTCCCACAGCGCCGGGCCCGGTCGAGCCCCTGCCGGCGCCCAAGCGGTTCGTCAGCCACCACTCGGTCACCGTGGGCGGCCAGAAGATCGCCTACACCGCCATCGCCGGCGAGACCTACCTCTTCAACCGGGCGGCCGAGCCGATCGGCTCGATCTTCTCATTCAGCTATCTGAAGGACAGCCCGGTCGACCCGAACCGACCGGTGCTGTTCGTGTTCAATGGCGGGCCGGGCTCCTCGTCGCTCTGGCTGCACATGGGCGTCATCGGCCCCCGCCGGGTGGTGCTGGACCACGAGGTCAATCCCTCCAACACCCCGCCCTTCGGCGTCGCCGACAATCCCTACAGCCTGATCGACGTGGCCGACTTGGTGTTCATCGATCCGGTGGGGACCGGCTGGTCGCGGGTGATCGGCAAGGGCGCGAACGCCGACTTCTGGGGCGTCGACGAGGACGCCGACACGGTCTCGCAGTTCATCGAGTTGTGGCTCACCGAGCACCGCCGCTGGAATGCGCCCAAGTTCATCATGGGCGAGAGCTACGGCTCGGTCCGCGCCGCGGTGCTGCCGCGCGCGCTGATGGGCGGACCGCTCTACATGGGCGTCATGCGCGGGATCACCGTCAACGGGGTGATCCTGCTTGGCACGACCCTGGGCGCCCACGACGGCGGCGAGGCCGGCGAGGACGCGCAGCTTCGCCAGGCGCTCAGCCTGCCGGCGATGGCCGACACCGCCTGGTATCACAACCGCATCGAGCGCAAGGGCCGGTCCATCGAAGCCTTCCACCAGGAGGTTCTGGCGTTCGCCAAGGGCGATTACGCCGAGGCCCTGCGCGCCGCCAAGGCCGGGACGCTCAGCGCGGCGGACCGGACGCAGATGGTTGCGCGGCTGGCGGGCTACACCGGCCTGCCCGCCTCGGCGTTCGAGAAGAACCTGAGGGTGCAGGACGGTGAATTTGAGCGGCGCTTGCTGGCCGACAAGGGCCTGCAGATCGGCGCCTACGACGGCCGCTACACCCTGCCCCTGGCGAACAGCGGCAATGACCCCGTGGGCGATGACCCGGCCATGGGCCGTTATGTCCCGGGCTTCGTGGCCGCCTTCCACCAGATGCTCAGCGACGACCTGCAGGTGCAGATGGATCGGCCCTATGGGGCCATCGTCTGGAAAGACCTGCTGCCGTCCTGGAACTGGGACCGCAAGGCCGTCCCGCCGGGCCAGAGCTTCGCCACCGACCTGGCCGTCGCCATGCGCCGCAACGAGAAACTGCGGGTGATGGTGGCCTCAGGCTACTACGACCTGACCACCCATTCGGCGCCCGCGGAAGCCTCGGTGCAGCAGGCGAAGCTGCCGGCCGACAGGCTGATGCTGCGCCGCTACGAGTCCGGCCACATGCTCTACCTGGGCGACACGGCCCAGGCCTTTGCGAACGACGTCAGGACCCTGATCCGGCAGGCCTCGCCCCCGGTGAGCACCGCAGCCCCTAGCGCTTCGACCCCGCCAGCACGAAAGCCCGCACGGCCTCGTTGAACCGCTTCAGGTTGGCTTCCCCGGCATAGACGCCATGCGGGCCCGGGAAGTAGTTGGCGGTGAGTTGCGCGGGCGGCACGCCCACCTGGTCGAGCGTGTAGCGGGCGGCGTAGGCCGGGGTCGTCAGGTCGTAGTACCCGCCCGCCCAGAAAAGCCTGAGCCTCGGGTTCTCGCGCATGGCCTTCGCCAGGGCCTCGAAGTCGTTCGAGCGGCTCTCGTAGTTCCACTGGGCGTTCACCGAGAAGTTCACGCCGATATAGGTGTCGGTCGTCGGGAACTTCAGGTCGCCTGCGATGTAGGCGCCGACCGCGGGGCTCGGCACGGGACCCAGCTTGTCGGGGGTTGGCGGTGGGGCGGCCGGCGCGCCTGGCGCACGCTTGGGCACGACGCCCAGCGCCGGATCGTCGATGCCGCCGTCCTGGCCGGGCTCCAACGGCCCGGTGACGGTGACGTCCAGGAGCCCCGTCCGCAGGGTCTGGTCCTTGAGCAGGTTGAACATGTACTCGTTCTTGGAGACCCGCAGGTCGTCCTTCTCGATCAGTTCGACCGGCAGGCCGATCAGGGACGACATCCGCTGGGCGACCCGGTGTTTCTCCGCGGCCGGCAGGCTTGCGCCCTTGATCAGCGCGGTGACGTAGTCGGTGCGCGCGAAGTCCAGGGCCTCGTTGAACACCTGCTCGACGCTGCGTCCCTTGCGATCGATCTTCTGGTGATACCAGGCGCCCGCCGCCATGGTCGGAAGGGACGAGACGAACGGCATCTCGCGACCCGGCACGTTCGCCGCCAAGGCCACCAACAGGACGCCGTCGAAGGGGAGGTCCGCGCCGTTCTTGACGATCGCGGCGGCCCGGTTGGTGCCGTAGCTCTCGCCCAGCATGTAGCGCGGCGAGGCCTCACGGTGATGTTCCTTGAGCCAGTCGGCGATGATCCCCTTCACCTCCAGCGCATCACCGGTGACGCTGTAGTACGGCTTGGCGTCTACGCCCGGCAGAGGTCGGCTGAAGCCGGTTCCGACGGGGTCGATGAACACCAGGTCGACGGCGTCCAGCGGACTGGTGGCGTTCTCGTGGAAGCCGCTGGTCGCTGACTTGTCGTCGTTGCGCAGCATCGGCCCCAGCGCCTGGGTGTGGGTCGGCGAGGAAGATGCGCCCGGGCCGCCGTTGAACACGAACATCACCGGCCGCTTCGAGGGATCCGCAACGCCGTCACGCGTGTAGGCGATGGTGATCACCGAGGCGGCGGGCTTGCCGCTCGCATCGTGCAGGAAGTGCTCGGCGACGGTGGCCGTGTAGTTCACCGTCTGGCCGTTGAAGTGGCCGACGTGCTGGGTCACCGCGACGCGCGGCGCAGGCGTCGCGGTCTGCGCGATCGCAGGCGCGGTCGCAGCGAAAAGCGCCAACGGCGCAAGCCCGGCGGCGAACGGCTTCATCGACGGCAAGGGGATCTCCAGGCTCAGAAACGGCAGGCGGTGTCGGGGACCTTCGGATTGCGCACCCAGTGGTACGCCGGAACCGGGGCGCCACGCGGCAGGTAGGTCACCGAGGTCTCCGTCGCGCCGCGGCGAAGTGTCAGGGTCATGGTCTGGGTCTCGTCGTTGCGGACCTTGTTGACGTCGCTAGCGCTGACGATCACGTCGCCGTTGCGCACGCCGGCCTTGGCCGCGGCGGAGCCCGGCTCGAGGTCGCGGACGATGCGGTCGTCGTTCAGTGAGGCGCGCGCGAAGCCCAGCTGGAACGGCAGGGCGCTGCCTTTCACCACTGAGAAGCACGGGGCGAAACGGCTCTCCGGGAGCACCAGCAGGTCGCCGGCCACCATGGCGTCGTACTCGGCTTTCGCCTGAGCGGGTCCGATTTCGGCGCCCACCAGAGCCAGCCATTCTGGAATGCCGTAGGGCTGGTCCTTCACCTGCCGGCGACGGATCTCCTTGACGATGTCGTCGAGGCTGCGGCGCCCGCCAGACTTGGCTCGGATCGCCGCGTCGGTGCGCGCCAGGTAGAGGATGCCGCGTCCGTAGGGCACGGTCTGGGCCACCGGATCGGTCCAGAAGATCTTGGCCGCCGCCGGGTTGCTCAGCCCCCGGTAGGGGTTGGTGTAGTAGGCCGCCGCCTTCTCGTTCAGCGACTTCAGGAACCGGTCCGTCGTGAGCGCTCCGCCGCGATAGGACAGCAGCAGTGAATAGTATTCGGCCGTCCCCTCGGAATACCAGGCGGTGTCGCCGTGCTCGCCCTGCATCGCGGGCCAGTTGTGGGTCATCTCGTGGGCGACCAGCCCCTGCAGGCTGTCGAGGGTCGGCTTGGCCGCGGACTCGTAGCCGAACATGAAGGAGTGGGCGAGCGAGGTGCCGCCGGTCCCCGAATAGGGGTTCTGGCGTATGAACACCCGATAGCTCGCGTCGGCGTCGCCGAAGAAGTCGGCCATGCCCGCGTAGAGCTTCTGGATCCGTCCGGCGAACTCGGCCACATCGAACGGCGGCTCGCCGAACCAATAGACGCCGAACTTCTCGTGCGTTTGCGCGGGATAGGTCCGATAGGCGCCGGCGGCGTAGTAGCTGAACGCCAGGAGGTCGGACGGGGCGACAGTGTCCACATCGCCCTCCCCCAGCGACCAGACGCCCCGGGATCCGGCCGGCGCCTCGCTGAGATCCCAGTGCAGATGGACGCGCCACGGGCCGGGCGCCACCGGCGTGGCGACAAAGCCGACCCCCGCGCCGGCAAACCCGCCAGGCTGAAGGCGCAGGTCGAACAGCGGGCCGTTATTGGTGGCTGCCGTCACCGGGCGCGGCGGCGCCTTGTAGTTCACCACGACGTCGCCGACCGTGGCGCGCGCGACGCTCCAGCGCCGATAGACCCCCTGCGGCGTCGGCGGCTCCTCGGATTGGGTGAGCGCGAGCGGGCCCTGGTCGTCGCGGGCGCTCAGCGCATCGCCGTCCAGGCGAATGCTAGGGATCCCCACCAGCTTCAGGGGCAGATGGACGAGGGGGGCGCCAGCCGCGAGGTTCGGCCGCTCCATGGTCATCTGGACGCCGACATACCCCGCGCCGCCATCCGAGACGTGCGGCGTCATGACGACGCCCAGCTTCGGGGGCTCGGCGGCTCGCGCGCCGGCGGCGCTCAGGGCCAGCAACAGGCCGGCGGCGAACTTGAGCATCCCGCTCGTCACGGCGCGCTGCCGCCCGCGACGAAAGCTTCCAGGTCTTTGGCCAACTGCAGCCGCGTGGACTGGACGCGGTACATCATGTGCCCGCCCTCGTAGCAGTGGTCGGCGAAGCGGCCCGAGAGCGCCGGCTCCACCTTGCCGGTCATCTTCAGGTTGCCCTCGCACATGTTCAGGCTGTCGTAGCGGCCGGCGGCCACGAACACCTTCAGCGCCGGGTCCTGGCGCATCGCGTTCTGCAGCCAGGGCTGCGAGGCCGGCGGCCCGCCCCCGGCGTTCATGTGCGCCATCATCTCTGGCGTGATGGCGGTGTGGTTGTAGTCCCAGCGGTTGCCCGTCGAGCGCCGTGCGGGCCCCGGCGTCGGCATGTAGCCCTCTTCGAGGTCCACGTAGTTGAGGTCGGTGCGATAGCCGAGCTCGCCGCGCAGGTAGTCCATGATCGCGGCCTTGTAGCCCGGCGCCTCATGCTCCGGCCCGAAGATGCGCATGTCGTAGGTGTTCAGGGTCTTGGCCTTGTCGCCGCCGAAGAAGCCCTGGAGGTAGGCGCGATTGCTCATCACCAGGGTCTTGCGGTCGATGCTGCTCGCCGGCACCCCGGTGAAGCGGGCGAGGTCGCCCGCGACCTTCTCCCGTTCGGCGTCGGAGAGCTCGCCCACCCGCTGCAGCGCCGGCATGTAGGTTCCGGTGACCCAGGCGTCGACCGCCTTGAGCGTCGCGGCGCGGTCGGCCATCAGCTCGGGCGCCAGGCGCTTGTGATAGAAGGCCGCCGCGGTGCGGGCGGGGATGTAGTAGGCGTCCTGGAACTCAAACGGCATCAACGAACCCGGCACGCCGCCGGAGAGCAGGATGGCGCCCGAAACCTTGATCCCGCGCTTTTCCAGGATCTCCGTCGTGCCGTTCACCCGCCAGGTGCCGTAGCTTTCGCCGAACAGGAACAGCGGTTGCTGCTCAGCGTCGAAGCGGACGCGCCAGGCGCGGATGAATTCGGCAGTGGCGGCGAAGTCGCCGAGCGTCGAGAGGAACTCCTTGTCGAACTCCGGCCGGGCCGGACGGCTGAAGCCGGTCTCCACCGGGTCCATGAACACCAGGTCCGAGGCGTAAAGCAGGCTCTCGGCGTTATCGACGAACCTGGCGCCTTCGATCCGCCGGGGTCCCAGGAGCTCGGTCTGCACCAGGACGGCGGGCGCCGTCGGCCCGCCGTTCCAGGCGAAGGTCAGGGGACGGGGCTTCGCGCCCGGCGGCTGCTTGACGACATAGGCTGTGAAGAAGATGTGGCCCCGCACCTCCCCTGTCTCGGCGTTGCGGATCGGCAGCCGCCCGGCCCGGGCCTCATAGGCGAGCACGCCGCGCGGGGTGGTGATCTTGTGCTGGGTGACGATGACCGGCTCGTCGCCGGGAACCAGCAGTGGGGGCGCGCCAAGTGGCGCCGTGGCGATCGACAACGCCGCAAGCACGCCCAAACCCATCGCCATATCGCCCCCCAAAACCGTCCCCGTAGAGGGTCCAGGCCGGCAAGACTACTCCGCCCCCGGCGCATGTTCTTCGCAAACATTCGGGTGGGCGCGGCGGCGGCGCATAGTTCATGCAACCCAGCGCTACAATGCGCCGCGAACGCGCTCGAGGGTGGCCTCGCAACGTCGCTTCGTTGCGCGCGCGGAGTGTCCTACGCCCGCGCTGTGCCCCACGTCACACGTCGCTATCGGCAAAGGTGCGAAGCTCGACCCGGTGCAACCCAACATCTATAAGCAACCGCGATTGTCATCAGTACGCTCCCTCCTCCGGCGTAGGCGACAGGTGTGAGCGGGTGCCTGAGTTCACGCGTCCGTCGTCTGGGGACCTGAATGTTACTGGCGCTACTGGTGATCGGCGAGGCCATGGCCGGCGGGCCGCGCGACGTGCGGCCGCGGGGGCATTGAACGCCATGGCGCGATGCATCGTCAGCGTTGTCGTCGAAGTGCAGCCCCAGGGCGTAGACCAGCTCCGCACGCTGATCAGTCAACTGCGCACCAGCCAGGCGGCGCTGGATCCTCCCTATCCGGCGCTGCAGGCGATCAAGAGCCTTCACTTCCTGTCGATGACCGTCTTCGCCGACGCGAGGTACGATCCGATCTTCGTGATCGAGGCCAATTTCGATCCGCCGGCCGGGCCGTTCTGGGCGGACCTGGATGCCGCGATCGGGACCGAACTGCGCGAGATGTTCCGGTGCTGCAAGCGACCGCCCGGACCCGTCGGACTGATGTTCGACGCGGTGACCGTGCACGGCGCAAAGATGTCCTTGGCGCCCTTCCTCGAAGCCCAGGCCCTCGTCCCGACGGTTGGCTACGAAGGCGCCCGGGGGATGAGCCGGGCGCGCATCGAACAGGAAGCGGCGCTGTTCCTCGACTTGCGCGAGGCGCTGAAGGATCCGCGGCCGTTCCACGAAAAGTCGCCGGCGCAGATCCACTCGGCCCTGCGCAACCAACTCCTGCCCAAGCACGCGTGCCTGCGGGAGGAACCGCCACCGCGGCTCCCGTTGCTCGAAAACATCGGGGACTGGGTGAAGATGATCGGGCTCGTGCTCGCGATCGTAATCATCCTCCACCTACCGGGCATGCTGCTGGCCTGGGTCGTCCCGCCCTGGCCGGCGTTGGCGGTGATCCTGCTGGCGGGCGCGCCGGCCGCCATCATGCTGAAGAACGGGCTGGAAGCGCCCCACGACAATCCCGCTGGCGCGGCGAACGCCCACAAGCCGAAAACCCGCATGGCTTCCGGCACGACCAAGAACCTGCTTATCGCTGTCGGGGTCTTGCTGATCTTCGAGTTGCTGGTGGCCCTGGCCATCTGGCTCATTGGCGGGTCGCTGCATTGGCACGGCGACTTCCAGGCGGCGCTCATCATCGCAGGACTCGGTCTGGCCGGGGCCATTGTCCTGGTGACGCTTATCCTGGCGAGGCTGCGTCAACTCGAGCAACTGGATCCCACGCAGGAATTCCCCCCGCCCGACAGCCGAAAAGTCAGGGAGATCATGGCCCTCGAGGACAAGATCTCGCAGAACCACATGAGCAGCCTCGTGCAGGTCAAGCCGGGCCTGCTGCGCGCCATCCTGATGCGCGCCGGCCTGATGGGCCTGGGCTTCTTCATGCGGGCGCAACCGGAAGCCCGGAGGGGATTCCTGGCCGGCGTCCGGACGATCCACTTCGCGCAGGTGGCGCCCGTGAGCAACGGCGGCCGGCTGATGTTCCTGACCAACTTCGACGGCAGCTGGGAAAATTACCTCAACGACTTCACCGAGAAGGTCCATCTCGCCGTGACGCTGGTGTGGACCAACGGCGTGGGCTTCCCTCCCACTCGCTTCCTGATCCTGGATGGCGCCAGCCGAGGCCGCCTGTTCAAGGCCTGGAAGCGCCACTCCATGGCGCCGAGCCTTTTTTGGTTCAGCGCCTATCGCCACCTGTCGGTCGAACAGATCGAGCGTGACGCACGCCTCGCCGAAGGCTTGCGCCAGTCAGTCCTCACGTCGAAAAAGGCTGAAAAATGGGCGATGGATCTCTAGCCGTGTCGGACAGCTGGAAGCTGTCCGCCCCGCACGACGCCAACGTACAGGGCCTGGTCGTCAGCCCGTTCCGCCATCTGGAATCCGGGGAGGCCTTGCTGTTGCAGCTGCCGCTTTCAGGCGGCGGCGCATGGCTGGACGCCTTGCTGGCCAAGATTCCGATCACCGACGCCACCGGGAGGTCGACCCCTTCGGCGGCGCTGGCCTTTACCTGGACCGGTCTGGAGGCGAGCGGCCTGGACGAGGAAAGCCTGACGAGTTTCTCGCAGCCATTCATCGAGGGCATGCGGCAGATCGATCGTCAGCGGCGGCTCGGCGACGACGAGGCCACGATCGTCGAGGGGGGCCCGTTGTGGAGCGGCAACGCACCGGACGCCTACGCCCCGCCCGGCGCGACGGTCGCGGAGCCGACGGCCACCACAGTCCACGCAGCCCTGCTGCTCTACCACACCGACGGAAAGTCGCTGGAGGGGCTGACGGCGGCGGCGGAAGAGATCCTGAAGCCGCACGGGGTGAAGATCGTCCGGCGCATCGGTCTGTCGTTGATGCTGCAGAACCAGCAGCCCCGCGAGCACTTCGGCTTCGTCGACGGTGTTTCCCAGCCCGTGCCCTACGGCTCCACGATCGTCACCGTTCCAGGCAGTCCGAAGGTCGATCCGCGGCATGGGATTCCGGCAGGCGACATCCTGCTCGGGCACCCGGACGGGAACGGTGAGCCCGTCCCCGGCCCGCTGACGCCCGACCAGCCAGCCGCGGCTGTCCTTCCCAACAATCCCGCCGCCCCGGGCTACCGTGACCTGGGTCTCGACGGGACCTACCTCGTGTTGCGGGAGCTGCGGCAGAACGTGGCCGCCTTCTGGGACTCGATGAAGGCGGCCGCCGCGGCGCTGGGTCATCCTGAACGCGACGAAAAATGGGTGGCGGCGCGGGTCATAGGCCGAACGCTCGACGGCGACCCGCTTTGCCCTGACGGGACGCTCGAGCGGGAGGGCGGAAACCCGGCCAACGCGTTCGGCTACGCCAGAGACCACAAGGGGCTCGGCTGCCCTTTGGGATCCCACATGCGCCGCGCCAACCCGCGCGACGGCCTTGCGCCCACGCCGGCCGACAGGAAGGGCTTCCTGCAGGCCAGCAACAATCACCGCATCCTACGGCGCGGTCGCAAGTACGGGCCGCTCCACAGCGAGAAGCCCGAAGCCGAGCGCGGCCTGCTGTTCATGGCCATCAACACCGACATCGCGCGGCAGTTCGAGTTCATCCAGCAAAGCTGGATGTTCAATTCCAACTTCGCGACCCTCTACGATGAGACCGATCCGCTGATGGGCCCGAGGGGCCCATTCACGCTGCCGGGCCAACCGTTGAGGACACGTGTCGGAGTCGAGACCTACGTGCGGCTGGTCGGCGGCGACTATTTCTTCCTCCCGAGCCTTCCCGCCCTGGCCTACCTGGCGAAGCTCCGATGAGCGCCGAGGCGCCTCGCGTCGACGTCCTGCGTCCCAGGAAGGGCGGTTTGCGCGAGGCCGTGACGGCCTTCGCCCTGGAGCATGCGGCCTTCGCCTTCAGCGTTCTTCGGCGCGTCGCGCCGATCTTGGTGGTGGGCGACTATTGCGTGGTCACCCGCGATGACGACGTGCGCCAGGTCTTCCTGGAGGACAGCTACTTCCCGGTGGCCTACGCGGAAAAGCTCAAGACCATCATGGATCACCACCCGTTCTTCCTGGGCATGGGGAACACCGAGACCTACCGGCGCGATGTCGCCGCGCTGCGGATGGCCGTGCGCCCCGAAGACCTTCCGGCTCTTTGCAAAGCCACGACGGCGCGCGCCACCGAGCTCGTGGCCACGGCCGGGGGAAGTCTCGAGGTCGTCGACTTCATCCGTCAGGTGACGTTCGGCGTCTTCTGCGACTACCTCGGCGTCACGACGGCGCCTCCGGGCTACGATCTGCGGGTCATCGCCACACGGCTCTTCGAATACCAGTTCCTGGATCCGTCCGGCGACAAGGCCCTGCTCGCCGAGGTCGAGCCGATGGCCAAGGCCCTGCGTGATCACCTCGACGGATTGATCGCGACCCGCAAGGCCGCGCCCGGCAGCGCGGGTGGGGATGATGTCCTCGGTCGCTGCCTCGCCCTCCAGGCTGAAGGCCGTGACGGCTTCAGCGACATCCAGGTCCGCTCATTCCTGGTTGGCATGCTGTACGGCGGCTTACCGCAGCCGCCGATGGCCGCGCCCCACGCATTGGAGCAGCTGTTACGGCGGCCTGCCGCCTTCGGCGGCGCCCAGGCGGCGGCAAGAACGGGCGACGATGCCGCCCTCGCCGGTTACGTGTTCGAAGCCCTGCGCTTCGATCCCTTGGCGCCCATGCTGTTCCGCCACACCGGGCATGCCCGGGTGATCGCCCCGGGCACGCCCAGGGCCAAGAAAATCGAGCCGGAGAAAAAGGTCCTGGTCGCCCTCGGCTCCGCGATGAGGGATCCGCGCAGGGTGGCCGACCCCGAGGCCTTCGACGCAACGCGGGCCTGGCGCGCCTACCTGCATTTCGGAGAGGGCCTGCACACCTGCTTCGCGCAGCACATCAACAGGGCTCTACTCCCCCTAATGCTCAAGGCGCTTCTGCAGCGCGACAAGCTGCGCCGCGCACCCGGAAGCCGGGGGCGTCTCACGAAGCGGGGATTCCTCGCCGACCAGCTGTGGGTCGAGTTCTCGTAGGGCGGCGCCGGTTGAGACGCGGCTACCGCTTCACGCGATCGGCAACGGCTGCGCCGACGTGGGCTTGGTCGGGGGCCAGGCCGCCACGCCATAGTGTTTGCAGACCTCGTCGCGCTCGGCGAGGTCCGCCTCGATCCGGGGATCTTTGGGGGAGACCAGCGACAGCATGCGCGCCCGCAGGCCCAGGCCATCGACGATCAGGCAGGGATTGTTGACCCGCCGGGCGATCGAAAGCGCCTCGGCCAGGCGATAAAGGCCCCGGTCGGTTTCACCGCTTCGCACCAGGGCCTCGGCGTATCCGGCGTGGAGGCAATAGACCTCGTGCTGGCCGGTGCGCAGGTGAAGGCCCTTGCGCAGGCAGTCCTCGATGATCTCGATCGCCTCGTGCATCCGCCCCGTGCGCGAGAGCGCGATGGCAATCCTGCCGGCGAGATTGGCCTTGATGGCGTCGTAGCCGTTGCGTTCGCTGAGGTAGCGGGCCACCGCGAGGCACTCGACCGCGTCGGTGTTGCGATTGAGCATGATGAGGTTTCGGCCCAGGGCGAGGCGCGCCAGCACCTCCGAATAAGGCTCCTGCTCGCGCACGGCGATCGCCAGCCCGTCCTCGGCGAACACCAAGCCTTCGGAATACTGGCCCTTGTCCATCATGAACCAGCTCAGGAAGGCGAGCGCCATGGATCGCGGGATCGCCGGCGCGCCGAGCCGCGCGAGTTCGAGTTCTCCGGTCAGCATCTCGCAAAGCTCGCGCACCTCGGCGATCGCGCGGTCCAGACGCCCCATGCTGTGCAGCAGGTTCGCGAGCATGATCTGGTTAGAGAAGGTGAGCACCGGCGATCTCAACTCACGGGCCATCGCCAGGCCCTCCTCGGCCGCCCGCAGGCCAGCGGCGTACCGGCCCTCGAACCAGCAGATCATCCCAAGTTGCGACAGGCTGTTGCAGACCATCTTGGGCCGGCCATGACGCCGAGCCAGATCGACCACCCGAGGCAGGTGGATCTTCATCTTGTCGAACTCGCCGAGCTGGACCACCAGGGCGAAGGCCATCAGGACGAAGTCGACATACTTCTCCTCAGCCGCTTCGCCGATCCGGTCGATCAGCTCCAGCGCGCGATCGAAGATCAGGTTGAGCGAGGCGGCGGCGGAATTGCGCCGGGCTTCCAGGCCCGCCTCCCACAGGTAGCCGAGCGCGCCGTTGTCGTCGCCCGAGCTCTCGGCGTGAAACGCCAGCTTCTCATAGCGCCCGCTGAGGCTCTCGTACCGGGAGGTGATCGCCTCAACGGCGGTCCTGTGCAGCTCGCGGCGGCGCTCGTGCGGGATGGTGTCGGCGCAGGCTTCGGTGATGATCTGGTGGCGCATGTGTGTCGCATGGCCCGTGACCGGATGGATGAAGGCGAACCGCTCGAGCTCCGCCAGGTCGTCCGCGATCGCGCCAGGCGCTGCGCCCAGCACCGCTCCGACGAATTCGATATCGACGTCCTCGCCCAACAGGCTGAGCGCCTGGGCGAGCGCCTTGGCGCTGGGCGACAGCCGCTGAAGGCGGGCGTGGATCACCGACTCGACGCTGTGCGGCAGGACTTCGAACCCCGGGAGGTCCGAGCTTTCCATCGAGCGGACCAACTCTTCCAGGACGAACGGGATACCATCGGCCCGATGCACGAGGCGATCCAGGATCGGCCCGGGCGGCTCGCCCTTGGGCCATAGCTGACGGACGAGATCCTGCATCGCGTCTGTCCGGAGGGCTTCGAGCTGGATGACGGTCCCAGCCAGTCCACGCGCCTCATCCAGGGCTTCGGGACGGCCGGTGAGCACAAGCAGAAATGGCGAGGGCGTCTTGGCGTCGATGAGCAGCCGGAGGAACTGGCGGCTCTCGGGGTCGATCAGGTGCAGGTCTTCGATCAAAACGATAGTGGGCCGGTCCAGGGCCAAGGCGCAAAAGCTGTTGACCAGGACGCGCGCCAACTGGGTTTCGGTGAGCTTGCCGCCCTTGTCCCGCAGGCCGGCCACCGGGAGAGCGAAGAGCGCCTCGAGGGCCGTGAGCTCGTCCTCCTTGAGCGCGGCGACGGCCAACGCGGCCCGCATGTCCTCGCGGGAGACCGCCCCGGACTGGCGCAGCAGATCCTCTATCAAGCCGCGTGCGGCCGCGAAGGGCGTTGTGCGCTTCTGCGCATCCCCGAAGAAGACCCGGATATTCACATCGCGCGCCAAGGCCTCGCTGATAGCCGCGGCCGCCAGGCGGCTCTTGCCGATGCCGGCCTCACCGATCAGCGCCACGGAGCTGCTCTCACCGCCCGGCTTCGGGAGCATGTCGCGCAGGGTCGCGAATTCGTCATCCCGCCCAACCATGGGCGAGCTGTATCTGTGCGCCACGTCGCTATCGCCCAGGCGATCGGGACGAGCGTCGAGCTCGAACGCATCGATCTGCACCGCCCCGAAGGTCGGAGATGGGCTGTGCGGCGTAAGGCTCAGCTCGGAGGAGCGGCAGAGCCTGGCGGCCTGAGCGCTTACCAACACCCCGCCGCTGGGGGCGCACTGCTGCAGCTTTGCGGCGATGTTGACCGTCGCCCCGACGGTGTCGAAGCGCGATATGCCGCCGCGATTGATCTGTCGAAGGGCCGCCAGGCCGGAGTGGACGCCCACGCGAAACTGCACCGCCCGGCCATCGGGCCCCGGGGGGCCGTTGTTGGCGCGCTGGATCTCCCAGGCGGCCGCGCAGGCGCGGTCGGCGTGATCCTCCAGCGGGCTCGGCCAGCCGAACACCGCGATACCGCCATCGCCGGCATAGTGGACCAAGGTCCCCCCGGCGTTCTCGACGGCGTCGCGCACGTACTCGAACCAATGGTCATAGAATGTCTGTGCGTCGTCCGGATCGCAGGCCGCGATGTGACGCGTCGAGCCCACGATATCGGCCGCAAGCACCGTGATGATCGAGCGCTCCGACGGGACTTCCGAGTCTCTCATGACTGGCGCCATTTGCGCATAGCGACGTCCAAACCGTTCACCGAGCCGGCGACTGCACGGCTAAGTAGTCACACCGATGATTTCTCCCCACAAGCCGGGTCGGTCGACCGGCGCCTGGGATAGAGCACCGCCGGCCGCCGGCCTCTGTGACCGCGGACACATGCGTGGATCACGTTGTGCGCGCGATCGGAGCTTGCGCCGCCGGTTGGCCGTAGCCCCATTAGACAACAGCGGTATCCCACGCGCAACCTTCGCGGGCAGACGGCGCTTGGCGACACACTAGAAGCGATAGGGAACCCGGAAGATGATCCGCACGTCCGGGGCGTCCGACGTCACGCCGAACTCGAAGGAGTTGTTCAACGTCAGGTGGTCGTTCAGCACATAGGACCATCCCATCAGCAGCCTGCCGACGTTCAAGGCCAGCGACCTCTGCGTGGTCTGGCCGAACTCGCTGGTGGTCCTGAAGATGTAGTTGTGGGCGTAGCCCAGCGAGAACGAGAACCGCGGGTTCAGCGCGAGCCCAAACCCCACCGACATGCCGATTGAATCGCCGGGTTCGACGTTCCCGACGTGGACAGCCGAGTCCCCTGACCCGATGGTCTTGTTGATGTCGCGGCTGAAGTTGTGAAGGTAGGTGAGCGATCCATAGATGATCGCCGGGTCCGTGAGATAGAGGGCCGTCATGCCGCCCTCCAGGCCCCAGAACCCGGAGCCGGTGGCGAGCGAAGTTGCGATGCCGTTGTCGTCGTAGTTGACGTCGTATGGGCCCGTGCCGGTGGGGGGCTTCAGACGCGAGGTCGCCACGAAGATCGGCCGTCCGTCAGCGCCGGAATTCAGCTGGTAGCGTGCATCGAACTCCACATCGCCGATGTCTGCGCCATAGAGGTTGCTCGTACGCGAGATCGTCTGGTCCCGTTGGGCCAGGCTGGTGATCCGGGCGCTGCGCCAGATGTACGGAACCCTGGCCTCGATCTCCAGCCGGCTGGTCACCCCGTACCGCGCCGCCAAGGTGGCCACGCCGGTATCCTGCGCGGCATCGCTAGCCTCGATCACCCCCAACTGGATGCCCGGCACGATCTCGACGCCGCGGAACACCAGCCGATTGGTCGAGAAGCGGTCGTATTCGATGGAGGGGTCGATGACGAGGTGGCCCTTGGGCGTCAGGACGCCGATCTCCGGCGGAATCGCCGCCACCACCTGGGGCGCCGGCTCGGCCGGGCGCTCGCCGACCGGCGCGTTCGGCGCCGGAGCATTTTGCTGGTTCGGCGCGACTTGCGCCACGACGGCCGGCGCCGCGGGAGCGGCGGGCGCCTCGGGCGAAGGGTGCAGGCCCGCGAGGCGCTCCATCTTCAAGGCGTCGATCTCGCGCTGCTGGGCCTCGATGACCCGAGCCTGCCGAGCCAACTCCCGCTGCACCTTGGCGAATTCCTCGGGACTGACCGTCTGGGCGTGGGCCGCGCCGCCGATCGAGGCCGCCAGGGTTAGGGCCACGAAGAATTGGCCGTTCGCCTTGGCTGAGAGGGAGCGGTTTAGCATCCGGCGGTCTCCACGACGCTTTGCCCAGCCGCTACTGAATCTGCGAGATTTCGGGTGGACGCCTCGCGCGCAGA
Organism: Phenylobacterium sp.; assembly: GCA_036496685.1. Lineage (GTDB taxonomy): Bacteria > Pseudomonadota > Alphaproteobacteria > Caulobacterales > Caulobacteraceae > Phenylobacterium. The sequence goes on along the minus strand of DASXKT010000259.1, from coordinate 715 downwards.
GGCTTCGGGTCGATCGCGCCGGTCAGGTCGGCCAACTGCACCCTGGCGCGCCGGACGCGCCCGCGCAGGACGTCCACGTCGCATCCCGCCACGTCCGCGGCCTGCTGGTAGGAAAGGCCGACGGCGGCGACGAGCATCAGGGCGTCGCGATTGTCGCTGGGGAGTTGCGGTAGCGCCTCCAGCACCTCGGCGCAGCGCAGGTGCCACTCCTGGTCGGGCGCAGCCAGGACCTGGCCGGAATACTGCCCCTCCACATCCTCGATCCAGGAGGCCCGTTCGGTCTTTTGGCTGAGATAGACGTTGCGCAGGATGCGGGAGATCCAGCCCTGGAAATTGGTGCCGCTGAGGAAGCTCTCTCGGAAACGCCAGGCCCGCAGGACGGCGTCCTGCACCAGGTCGTCGGCCTCGGTGGACGAACCCGTCAGGCCGCGCGCGAGACTACGCAGGCGCGGCATTTCAGCAAGGATCAGATCTTGGAACGACTCGGTCATGCCCCGTGCCCCAAAATAATCGTTATGGTCCCGACCCGCGGAGCGCGAAGCCCGCAGCGCTCGTCAAAGAAGCCGCGGTCCGGGCGACAGCCATCTGCTTCTGCAGACTTGCAAGTTGTGGAATCACCAGCGTGACGTCCGTGTCCTGACGAATGGTCCGGCCGCTGGCGGTGTTCAGTACGACGCTGGCGATCAGGCGGTCCGACAGATCGTGCTCGATCTGG
>DASXKT010000258.1:0-10706 GCA_036496685.1 Phenylobacterium sp. | reverse complement strand
GGGGCGTACTATCGAGCGCGCGCCTTGGTCCGGCTTCAGAATGCGCAGCCCCTGCTTGCCAAGGCCGACCTGGATCAGGCTCTGAACCTTCAGCCTGACGACGCAAGCGCCCTGCGCCTGCGCGGCGAACTCTATCTGCGGCGCAAGGACGTCAAACTGGCCCAGGCGGACTTCGATGCGGCGCTAAAGTCGTCCTCGGCCAACGCCGAGCTCCCGGTGGAAATCGGCCTGGCCTACGTGGGCGCCGGCTTCTACGAGGCTGGCGTCCGTCAGCTCGACGGTTGGATCACCGCCCATCCCAAGGACGAGAACCTTGGCCAAGCCTATGCGGCCCGGTGCTGGGCGCGGGCAAGCTGGGGCAAGGAACTCGATGCGGCTTTGGCTGACTGCGACGCCGCCCTTCGGCGCGATCACAACTCCAGGGTCATGGAATTTCGTGGCCTGGTGCTCTACCGGATGGGGCGGCTGGATGAGGCAATCTTGCAGTACGGGGCCGCGGTGAAATTGCAGCCTCGCTCCGCAGCCGCTCTCTATGGTCGCGGCCTGGCGGAGTTGAAAAAGGGCGCGAGAGACGCAGGCGACGCCGACTTGGCCGCAGCCAAGACGCTATCGCCGGGAATTGTCGAAGAATGGCGACGTTTCGGCCTCGCGCCTGACGCTCCGGCTCCGGCAAAGTCGTAGGCGCCGAGCCGCTGGCAGTGCGCGACCGGCGCCATCGCCGGTCGCTGTCGCACCCGGGCTACTTCTTCGGCGCGTAGATCGCCGAGAGCAGGTCCGGCGTTCCCTCGATGCGTTCCAGGCGCGGATAGCGCAGGCCACCGCGGTAATCGATAGCGACGGTGCGGTAATGGTCGCCGGTCTTGATCAGTAGGCTGAGCGGCGGACCGCCCTTCTTGGCCTCGGTGATGGCTTCCTTCAGCCGGTCGGCGTCGTAGGCGATGCCGTTGACGGCGAGGAGCTTGCCGCCCACCGCAAGGCCCGCCTTGAAGGCTGGACCCTCCCATTGGACCGCGGTGATGTCCGCCTCGCGGCCCAGCATCAGGCCCAGCGAATAGGTGAGGTCCGTGGACTTGCGTCGCGCTTCGGCCGACTTGAAATAGTCGGTGGGCGTTTCGGAGTAGACCAGTTTCCAGCCGCCGCGGGCCAGGCCGTCGAGCGGTGGCTTGGGCGCGACCTGATTGATCCGCTCGTTGAGGAACTTGGCCCAGTCGTAGGGCTCGACCTTGTTCAGCGCGGCGACCACGTCTTCGAAGGTGTAGGTCACCGGCGTCCAGCTACCGTTCTCGACGCCGAAGAACGCCTTGGCGAAGTCGTCCAGGGAGCGTTTGCCGCCGGACTTCTCGCGGATCAGGGTGTCGGCGTCGAGCCAGACCAGCTGGCCTTCCGAGTAGTAGTCCTCGCTGCGCTGGAAGCTGGTCCAGGGGATCGGCCGGCGCGAAGCGATCACCGGGTCGTCGGTGGTGTCCTCGACCGGGCGCCATTCACGGCCGACGCGGTTAGCATAGGTCGCCGCCGTGGCGGCGAGCGCATCGAGCGCCTCCTGCTTGCTGAGCAGGCCGGAGCGGCCTGAGAGTACGAAGCCCCAGTATTGCGTCTGGCCCTCGTAGACCCAGAGCAGCGACCCGCGCATCGGTACGTTAAGGTTCGGCGTCCACAGGTCGGCCGGCCGGCGGAACTTGCCGTTCCAGGAGTGAGTGTATTCGTGGGCCAGCAGGTCGCGGACCGCCGGCGACTTCGACCAGCCGGTGAAATAGTCCGGGATCGTCCCGTCCTCGCTGGAACGGTGGTGCTCCAGGCCCGACCCACCCATCCGGTCGGAGAGCGAGAACAGGAAATCGTAGTGGTCGTAGTGGTGCGAGCCGTAGAGCTTGTAGGCCTGCTGCACGAGCGCCTTGTGCTTGTCGATCTGGTCGCTGGAGGCGTCGAGTAACTCGGGCCGGTCGGCGATGACATCGAGGCGAACAGGCGCCGGGCCGCTGGGATCGAGTTGGATCTGGCGCGCGTAGCGGCCGGCGATCATCGGCGAGTCGGCCAGGGTCTCGAAGTCGACCGCCTTGAAATGGGTGACGCCGCCTTCGCTGACGCTCGTCTCCAGCGCCGAGAAGTTCGTCCAGCCTTCCGGGAACCGGACGCTGGGTTCGATCTGGATGCGGCGCGTGAAGTGGCCCGCGGGGTACATGGCCAGCGAGATCCACTGCAGGCTGAGCATCTCCGGCGTCATGACGATCCGCCCCTGGTCGCCGGTGGTCGCGGAGACGAAATCAAAATCGACGTCGATGCTCGTGGCGCCTTGCGGGACGTCCAGGCGGAAGGCGTAGACGTCGACCGGGTCGCGCATCCAAGGAATCGGTTGCCCGTTGGCGCGGAAGGTGATGCCGGCGATGTTCTTCATCGGCCCGTTGGCGGCGTGGTTGCCCGGCAGCCATTGCGGATAGAGCACCGTGAACGGGCCGGGCTTGGCGACCGGGATCGTCTCGTGGACGCGGAAGATGTGCCGGTCGGTGTCGGTGGCGTCGACCTGCACCTTCAAGAGTCCGGGATAGGCCACGTCCTGCGGCGCCTCGGTCTTGGGCGGCATGGGGTAGGGCTGCGGGCCCGGCGAGGTCTGGGCGCCGGCAGGACCGGCAAGGCAAAGAACAGCGGCGCAGGCGAACAGGGCAAGCTTCAACGGAACATCACCTAGAGGAGACAGGATTTCCCGTTGTAGGGCGTCTTCGCCGGCAAGCTCAACCGTTCGATACGACGCAGGGTCAGCCGGCCGGGTCTGGCGGTTCGCCGCTCTCGTTCTCGCCCTTCACCTGGCCCTCCTTGGCCTCGATGAGATGCTTCGTTGGCGGATCCATCGGGACCCCGAAGCCCAACATGATCGAGGCCAGCGCTATCCCGCCCTTGACGCTGCGCCCATGCCGCTGGCCAAGCCACGCCGCCAGTGGCGCTAGGACGATCAGGGCGGCGAGCGCCAGGAGGGGGCCGAGCCAGGCAGGCATGAGGCCAAGGTGGTGAGGGGGCCCGAAAAGAAAAGGGCCGCGGATCGCTCCACGGCCCTCGTCGCTACTCAGCTTTCGCCGACTAGCACTTGTAATACATGTCGAATTCGACCGGGTGCGGGTGCAGCGCCAGGCGCATGACCTCTTCCATCTTCAGCTCGATGTAGCTGTCGATGAAGTCGTCATCCATGACGCCGCCCTTCTTGAGGAAGGCGCGGTCCTTGTCGAGGTTGTCGAGCGCTTCCTTGAGCGAGCCGCAGACCTCGGGAACCTTCTTCTGCTCGCGCGGCGGCAGGTCGTAGAGGTTTTTGTCCAGCGCCTGGCCCGGATCGATCTTGTTCTCGATGCCGTCGAGGCCGGCCATCAGCAGAGCGACGAAGGTCAGGTAGGGGTTGCCCATCGGGTCCGGGAAGCGGACTTCGATGCGCTTGCCCTTGGGGCTGTCGACGTGCGGGATGCGGATCGAGGCCGAACGGTTGCGGGCCGAGTAGGCCAGCTTCACCGGGGCTTCGTAGCCGGGCACCAGGCGCTTGTAGGAGTTGGTGGTCGAGTTCGCGAAGGCGTTGATCGCCTTGGCGTGCTTGATCACGCCGCCGATGTACCAGAGGCACATGTCCGACAGACCCGCGTACTTGTCGCCGGCGAACAGCGGCTTGCCATCCTTCCAGATCGACTGGTGCACGTGCATGCCCGAGCCGTTGTCGGCGAACATCGGCTTGGCCATGAAGGTCGCGGTCTTGCCGTAGGCGTGGGCGACGTTCTTGATCACGTACTTATAGAGCTGCAGCCGGTCTGCCATGGTCAGCAGGTCGGAGAACTTCAGGCCGAGCTCGTGCTGGGCGGGCGCTACTTCGTGGTGGTGCTTCTCGGGCATCATGCCGAGCTCGCCCATGACCGCCAGCATCTCGCCGCGCAGGTCCTGGGAGCTGTCGGTCGGGTTGACCGGGAAGTAGCCGCCCTTGGGCCCCGGGCGGTGACCCATGTTGCCTTCCGGATAGGACTTGGTGGCGCTGAGCGGCAGCTCCGTCGAGTCGTAGGCGTAGAAGGTGTTCTCGGGCGAGGTGCCCCAGCGGATATCGTCGAAGATGAAGAACTCTGCTTCCGGGCCGAAGAACACGGTGTCGCCGATGCCGGCCGACTTCACGTAGTTCAAGGCGCCCTTGGCGATCGAGCGGGGGTCGCGATTGTAGGGTGTGTTGGTGTCAGGGTTCACCACGTCGCAGAAGAGCACCAGCGTCGTCTGCTGGTAGAACGGGTCGATGTGGGCAGACGCCAGGTCCGGCCGCAGCTTCATGTCGCTTTCGTTGATCGCCTTCCAGCCGGCGATCGACGAGCCGTCGAACATGGTGCCGTCGGTCAGGAACTCGTCGTCGACGAGGTCGATATCAAAGGTCACGTGCTGCATTTGACCGCGGATGTCGGTGAAGCGCACGTCGACGTACTTGACGTCCTTTTCCTTGATCTGGGCCAGGATGTCTTGGGCGGTGGCCATGGTGGTTATCCCCTTTAGTGGTCTCGATGGAGTGGAAGGTTAGACGGCGTCGGCCCCGGTCTCTCCGGTCCGGATGCGCATGACGTCGAGGACGTCGGAAACAAAGATTTTGCCGTCGCCGATGCGGCCGGTTCGGGCGGCGGTAGCGATAGCTTCGAGCGCGCGGTCGAGCTGGTCATCTGCGATCACCACCTCGATCTTGATCTTGGGCAGGAAGTCCACGACGTACTCTGCGCCTCGGTAGAGCTCGGTCTGGCCCTTTTGGCGTCCGTAGCCTTTGGCCTCGATGACGGTCATGCCCTGGACGCCCAGCTCCTGCAGGGCCTCCTTCACTTCGTCCAGCTTGAACGGCTTGATGATGGCTTCGATCTTTTTCATGGGTCCTCGAACGCGCCGCCCCCGTCTATAGGACTCGCGCGGTCGGCGCGACGGAGCATAGCTGGCCGGGGCCTCACAAGCGCCCTGGTGGGAGAGGCGCGGAAGGGCGCATGGCAAAGCAGTAGGCGCCCAAAAACAAGGCGCCAAGAGATCAAAAACTGGTCATCGCCGAAATGCCTTCAAGAGCGCGGTTCCGGCGCCTAGGATCGCTCGGCACAGTACTCGGAAGGCGGGAGAAGCATGGACGGAAGCACCCCAGTTCTCATCGGAGCGGGCCAATTCACCTATCGTGGCGATCCGGCCGCTTCGCCGTCTCCGGTCGCGCTGCTGAAGATTGCGGCGGAACGCGCCGCAGCGGATGCAGGGATCGGGGCCAAGGGGCTGGCGGCCCTCGACGGCCTCGCAGTGGCAGGCTTCACCATCGATGCGCCGGGCTCGACGCGCAGCACGATCCCGCACTCGTCCAATCCGCCGGCCAGCCTCGCCAAGCAGATCGGGGCGACACCGGGCTGGTCCGTCTATTCGCATATGGGCGGCAACACCTCCCAGCAGCTGGTCAATGTGATCTGTGAGCGGATCGCCAAGGGCGAGACCGAGCTGGCGCTGGCCGTGGGCTGCGAGTTCCTGGGCTCAGCGGTCAAGCGGCTGACGAAGGGACTCGGTTTCGACGACTGGCACGAGGACCAGGATCTTCCGGAACCGCAGCGGATCGGCGACCCGCGATCCGGCGTCACCGACTACGAGGCGCGGCACGGCCTCAACCGGCCGATCAACACCTATCCGTTGTTCGAGAATGCGCTGAGGGCCCGCGACGGCCGCTCTCTCTCCGACCATCAGGCGCGGTTGGGGCGGCTGTTCGCGCCCTTCACAAAGGTCGCAGCTGCAAATCCCGAGGCCTGGTTCCCGGTCGAGCGGACCGCCGAGGAGCTGGTGGCGGTCTCCGACAAGAACCGGATGGTGGGCTTTCCCTACCCGAAGCTGCTCAACGCGATCATGGAGGTCGACCAGTCAGCCGGCGTGCTGATCGCCAGCGAGCGCAAGGCGCGCGAGTTGGGCGTGCCGGAGGACAAGTGGGTCTATCTACACGGCTGCGCCGACGCCGCCGACCTGTGGTTCCCCCTCGACCGCCAGAACTTCCATTCGAGCCCGGCGATGCGACTGACCGGCCAGCTGGCGCTGGAAATGGCTGAGGTCGGCTTGGAGAAGATCGACTTCATCGACCTCTATTCCTGCTTCCCGGTGGCGGTGGAGATCGGCGCCGAAGAGCTGGGCCTGGCGCTGGACGATCCGCGCGGGTTCACGGTGACGGGCGGGCTACCCTACGCCGGCGGGCCGGGCAACAACTACGCCATGCACTCGATCGCCACCATGGCGGCCAAGCTGCGCGCCAAGCCCGGCGCGTATGGCCTCGTCACCGCCAACGGCTGGTACCTGACAAAGCAATCGACCGGCGTCTATTCGACGACGCGCCCGAACCAGCCCTTCGAGCGGCAGGATCCGGCGGTCCTGCAGCGCCAGATCGACGCCCTGGCGCATCCGGCCGTCACCGAAGCGCCGCAAGGCGCTGCCAGGATCGAGACCTACACCGTCGTCCATCGCCGCGAGGGGCCGTTCATGGGGATAGTCATCGGTCGCGACGAGGCTGACCGCCGCTTCGTGGCCCACACGCCAGGCGACCCCGAAACCCTGGCGGGTCTTGAGCGCGGCGAACAGGTCGGGCGGACCGGCCGTGTTGGGCCAGGCCCTGACGCCGGCGGCCACACCAACCTCTTCGTGCCGGATTGATCCGCATGAGCCGCCTATACCTGATCCGCCACGGCAAGCCTGCCGCCGCCTGGGGCGGTGGCGACGACGATCCGGGATTGGACGAAACGGGCCAGGCGCAGGCGCGTGCGGCGCGCGACTGGCTGATGGCGCTTCCGGCCGCCGAGCGGCCGACGAAGGTCGTGAGTTCGCCGCTCCGTCGCTGTCGCGAGACCGCCGAGCCAACGGCGCAAGCCCTGGGCGTTGCTGTGGAGATCGACGAGCGGGTGGGGGAGATCCCCACGCCGGCGGCCCTGGCACCGGAGGATCGTGGACTGTGGCTGCGAAAGTCATTTGCCGGGACCTGGGCCGAGATCGAGGGAGACCTCGACTACGAAGCTTGGCGTCGGGAGATCACCGCCTCGCTCATGGCGCGGGCAGGAACGGCCGTGTTCTCGCACTATGTGGCTACCAACGCGGTGGTCTCTGAACTCTGGGGCGACCCGCGGGTTTTGGCGTTCCGGCCCGATCACGCCTCGATCACCGTGCTGGAGACGGACGGCGCGCGCCTGGTCCTGGTGGAAAAGGGCCGCGAGGCGACGACGGGCGTACTTTAGGATGGGGCGCTAAGGGTTGATCCGCCAAGTTCTCACCGTCGCCGAAATGGCGCGCGCCGACGCGGCGGCGATCGCTGCAGGGACGCCTGGCCTGACTCTGATGGAACGCGCCGGGGCGGCCGTGGCCGATGCGGTCTGCGCCAGGTTCCCACGCCAGGCGGCCATTGTGCTCTGCGGACCCGGCAACAACGGCGGCGATGGATATGTGGCGGCCCGGCTGCTGAAAGAGCGTGGCTGGCCGGTGGAGGTGCGCGCATTCGGTGAGCCGGCCACCCAGGACGCGCAGGCCGCCGGCGCCCGCTGGTTTGGAACCACGAAACCGCTGAACGGGTCGCTGGACCCCGCTCTCTGGATCGACGCCCTGTTCGGCGCGGGGCTGTCACGGCCGTTGGATGGCCCCGCGGCGGCGGCGGCGCTGCGTATGGCCGAAGCGCCCGCGCGGGTGGTGGCGGTCGACACACCGAGCGGCGTCCCCGGCGATACGGGCAAGCCCAAGGGTCCTGCGGCGCGCGCGGCGCTGACGGTCACCTTCCACGCCAAGAAGCCGGCGCATTTGCTGGAGCCGGGGCGCAGTCGCTGCGGCGAGGTTGTGGTCGCCGACATCGGCCTGGCTGCGACGACCAGCCAGACCGTGGAGAACAGTCCGGAGTTCTGGCTGGCGCGCTTCCCCTGGCCGACGGCTGCCTCTCACAAGCACGCCCGAGGCCGGCTCGTGGTGGTGAGCGGAGAGGCATGGAGCACAGGCGCCGCCCGGCTTGCCGCGCGGGGCGGCCTGCGTATCGGGGCGGGGCTGGTCACCGTGCTGTCACCGCCGGAAGCCCTGCCGATCAACGCCGGCCACCTCGAAGCGGTGATGCTGCGGCCGTTCGAGACCGATCTCGAACTGGAGCAGGCCGCCAAGGACGTGGACGCTGCGGTGATTGGTCCGGCGGCCGGCGTCGGCGAGCCAACCCTGCTCAACGTCCTGGCTCTGGCGCGCACCGGGGCGGCGTTGGTGCTCGATGCGGACGCCATCACCGTGTTCCGCGAGGATCCAGAGGAGCTGTTCTCGCTCCTCGATCGCGATGACGTGCTGACCCCGCATCCCGGCGAGTTCGAGCGGCTGTTCCCGGGGCTGCTGGCCGGTTCGCCGGAGCGGATCACCGCGGCGCGACGGGCGGCGGAAAAGGCCGGCGCCGTGGTCTTGCTGAAGGGGTCCGACACCGTCATCGCTGCGCCCGACGGACGCTGCGCCGTCAACGCAAACGGCTCTCCTTGGCTGGCCACCGCCGGATCCGGCGACGTGTTGGCCGGCTTCATTGGCGGCCTAGTCGCCCAGGGCATGGAAAGCTTCGAAGCGGCCTGCGCCGGCGCCTGGATCCATGCCGAGGCGGCCGATCTGCACGGACCTGGCCTGATCTCCGAGGATCTGCCGGGACTGGCCCCGGCTGTCCTGCGCCGCCTGTACGACGAGCGCTGAGCCCGCGGGGAAGGGCGGCGCGTCGGTCCGCCGCCCCTCGTCAGTTCAGAAGTTGGCCGTGAAGCCCAGGAACATCGCGCGGCCGACAAAGTCGTAGGTCGGATAGGCGTTCGGCAAGCCCACGCCGACGATCGCGGAGTCGATGATCTGCGGGTCCTTGTCGAAGATATTGTTGATCCCGGCGCGGACCGAGAACGCAGGGTTCACCTTCCAGATCAGCGACAGGTCGAAGTAGCTTACCGCGTCGAGCGTCCCGTTGAAGTTGTCGTGGACCCCGTTGGTAAGGGTCGGGTCGGACGAGTTAGTCTCTAGGTCAACGCTGCCGATATAGCGCCACTGGCCAGAGAGCAGCAGATCCCACGGCGTCTTCCACGACACTCGCAACGTGTGCCGCCACTTCGGGTTCAAGGTGCCGCAGGTCGGGCCGAAGAGACCTACGCAATCGTAGGTGTGGGTGCCTTGAGCCGGCGTCGCGGTGACTTTCAGGAGTTCAGAGCCGATGAAGTTGAACTGCACGCTCCCGTAGGCGTCGGACAGGCCGACCTGGCCAAGCGGCATATTGTAGGTCGCCTGGATGTCGATGCCGCTGGTTTCGCCCGACGCCGTGTTGAACAGGGTGCCATTGATGAAGCCACCGCCGGCGACGGAGGTGCCAAACAATCCCCCGTTGGGCGCTCGCACCACGTTGTTGCAGTAGACCGGGTTCCCGGTGTTCAAGCACTGGTTCAGGGTGAACGCCAACGGGATCTGGGCGATCGTGTTGTTCAGCCTGATGTCATAGTAGTCCAGGCTTCCGGTGAAGCCCGGGGCGAACCTGGGCGTGACGGTGAAGCCCACGGAATAGGTGTTGGCGCGTTCCGGTTGCAGGTCGGGATTGCCGCTGTTGAGAACGGCGCATTGGCCGGCTGGGCATTGGATGATCCGGTTCGTGGTGCCGCCATTCCCGTACTGGGCGGCGGTCACGCCGGTGTTGGCGCATTGGGCCGCGGTGGCGGTTGCGGGCGCGCCGTTCAGTGGGGCGCAGGGGTCGACCCCCACCAAGCTGGTGTTGGTGACCGTGGCCGGATTGAACAGGTCGACGATATTCGGCGCGCGGATGGCCCGCTGGAACGAAGCCCGGAAGCGGATGTCGGAAACTGGAGCCCACTGCAGGCCGACCTTATAGGTGTCGGCGCTCACGCTGTTCGAGTAGTGCGAATAGCGGTAGCCGGCGTCGAGGACGAGATCCTCGAGATATTCCCGGTGCTGGGCCAGCGGCGCCCGGAATTCAGCATAGCCCTCCGTGAGCCCCAGGCTGGCGTGGATCGGGTTTGACGCCCCGCCGAAGCCCGAGAGGTCATTCGAAAGCTCGTTCTGATCAGGCGTGAAATTGTACTCCTGGTGGCGAATCTGCACGCCGGCGTTGACGGCGACCCCATCGTCCGCCCACGGCGATTTGATCCCGTAGCGGCCGAGCTCGCCGGTGACGTCGGCTTCCACGATGCCCTCCTCAACCGTACCGTAGGAGGTGCCGTAGGAATTCAGATAGGCCACCTGCGCCGGGGTGACGCCCCCCTGGCTGAAGATGTTGTAGGGCACGCAACCCGGCGCCGTCCCGGTGACCGAGCCGATGCAGGTGGGCACGCCATTGACGTTGACCACCTGCAACGCGTTCTGGATGTGCGAGTTGCTGAGGAAATTCTGGTTCGATTGGAAGAGAGAGGTGTAGTAATACGAAGCATAGGCGTCGTATTTCCACCCCTCTAGTTCCGGCAATTCTCCGCGGGCGCCTACGACCGCGCGATAATTCTGGTGCTCGTAGACACTTTGTCGTGGACCGCCCTCGATGTTGCGGCGTCCGATCACCAGGTCGGCGTTGGCCCCGCTGGCGACATCGGCCGGGGAACAGAGCGTCAGGGCTTGCTGGGCGCTGAGCAGCGGATTGTTGCAGTTCACCAGGAAGCCGCCGTTCGGAGACGGACCGCTTCCCTGGAAGAGCCCGGACGGCGCGACCGCGGTGGTCGAGCGGTCGTTCATGAACATGAAGTCGC
>DASXKT010000257.1:0-2317 GCA_036496685.1 Phenylobacterium sp. | reverse complement strand
AGAAGCCGCGGCCTACGCCAGGTCGCACAGTGATGGGCGACCCATGGAGCTCTGGACCCACGATCGGCCGGTTCGCCGTTTCGACGCCAAGGGCGTGTCAGTCCCCTCGTACTAAGCTGTCTGCGCCGCGTAGACCTTCGGCCGCATCGGCTTGATCCGCAGGGCAAGGCCCGGCGCGACGCCGGCGGGCACGCCTGGGCCGCGAGCCTCCAGTTCGAAGAGGCGGCCCTCGATCAGGCATTCGATCCTGACGTCCGGCCCGCGCGGCGCCACGGCCTTGACCTCGCCCGCGAGGCCAGCGCCGTCAGACGGCGCGAAGCTCACCTCGTCGGGTCGGAAGAACACCTCGACCGGCCCTTGCGGCGAGTTCTTCGGGGCCTTGGTCTCCCAGTCGGCGACCGTCAGCCTGGAGCCCGCAACCACGCCCGGCAGGCGGCAGGCCGCGCCCAGGAAGTCGTAGATGAAAGGGTCAGCGGGGTTCTCGTAGATCTCATTTGGCGTGCCAAGCTGCATCAGTTCCCCGCCCTCAGGATCGCCACATCGACGCGGTGGGCGACGAGGTCTCGCTGATCGTCGAGGACTGCGCCACTGGCGAGCGGCAGTGCTTCCGCGTCGACCTGGCGAGCGGCGAAACGGAGTCCTGCGACTAGGAGCCCGTCCGATTAATCGCCGCGCGGTCGATGGCGCGTGGCAGCGATCGGGTTGATCGTGGGATGAGTGGCCTCATCCGGTGGCCTTCGCCAGCTTGAGGAGGTTGTGGACGGTGCAGATCATCGCCCATTCCGCCCTGACCTTATCGAGGCCTCTCAGAAGGTGTTGTCGGAAGCCTCTGGCCTGCTTGATCTGACCGAAGACCGGCTCGACGACCTGTTTTCGCAGTCGATAGCGCGAGCGGTGGCCGGCCCGCTTCAGGGTCGCGGCCATGGCGGTCATCCTCGGTCGCTTGGCGACGGCTCGCGGACTGGCGGTATCGGCTGGGTCACGCTGGCTGCGGGCCGGCGGCAGATAGGCGCGGATGTTCCGCTCGGCCATGGCGGCCAGATTTTCCTCGGTGGCGAAGCCGCTATCACCGGAGACTTCCTTGAGCTTGCGACCCAGATTGGCCTTGGCCTGGTCGACCAGCGGGACCAGGGCTGCGTAGTCGGCGGGGCTGGTCGCCAGCCGTTGGGCGACGATGATTTGATGGGCTTGATCGACGGCGATCTGGCCGTTGTAGCCGGCGATGAAGCCGTCGCGGGTCGGCTGGATGCGGCTGTCGGGATCGGTGAAGTTGCGCTGCGCCTTGTCCGGCGGTCCGCCGTCCGGGGTCTTCTTGCGCCGCCCATGGTCCTGCATGCCCGACGACGGACCCGGCCCTTGCGGATCCGGGTCGTCCGGATCGCTGGCCGCCTCGGCCTTAAGCTCCGCCATGGCCTGGCGGATCCGCGCCAAGCGCTTCTGCTTGTCGGCCATCCAGTCCGGGGTCTCATCGCCGCGCAGGTCCGCGCCGTACTCGGCGTCCTCGGCCGCGTCCTGGGCCTCGGCCGCCTTCAGCCAGGCCTCCACCTCGGCCGCCAGTTTCGGCTCGCTCTGCTTCATCCGCCCATAGCTCATCGCCTTGTGCCGGCTAGCGTTGGCCTTCAGCTTGGTCCCGTCCACCGCCACATGCCCCAGCTTAACCAGTCCCGCCGACTGGCACAGCTGAAGAACCTGCACGAACAGGTCCGACAGCGCCGCCAGATGCCGCAGGCGAAAGTCGCTGATCGTGCGGAAGTCCGGCCGGTTGAGCCCCGTCACCGCCATGAAGTCGACCCGCTCCTCGCAGGCCTGCGCCAACCGGCGCGACGCGTAGACCCCGCGGCTGTAGCCATACAGCAGCAGCGCCACCATCATCCCGGGATGATACGGCGGCTGACCGCGATCGACGTCGTAGCTCCCGGTGATCGCCGACAGGTCCAGCACCTCGCGAACCGTGTCCCGTACAAAGTGCGCCGGGTGACCCACGGGCACAAACTCGTGCACCGAGGGCGGCAAGAGCCAGCTCTGGTCCACATCCCACGAACGGAAGGTCTTGCTCATGCACCGAAGTGAATCAGCCTTCGACTCCCGCGTCGAGGCGATTACTCGGACAGGCTCCTAGCCGTCCAGCAACGCCCGTGCGCGTGCGAACACCGCCTCGAACATGGCTGGCGTCAGGCGGCCGGTGTTCGTGTTGAGGCGCGAGCAGTGATAGCTGGAGAACGGGCGGTAGGGGCCGGCCTGGAACTGCTGGCCGTGGCCGGGAGGGGCGGCGGAGGCGGGCAGGCCGATGGCGCGCAGGGCGTTCTTGCGGGACACG
>DASXKT010000256.1:0-6781 GCA_036496685.1 Phenylobacterium sp. | reverse complement strand
GGCGCGCCCTCGCGGCGGGGGAAGGAGCCCGGGATCTTGCCCGCGGCGTAGAACTTCTCCTGGTAGTTCACGGTTAGCGGGAAGAAGTCCTGACCGGGCTTCGCGCTCTTGGCGAAGACGGCGGTCGCCAGGACCATGGTCTCGCCGTAGGTGGCCAGCACCGCGCCGTCAGCTTGACGGGCCATGCGACCGGTTTCGAGCGTCAGCGTCTTGCCGCCCCACTCGAGTGTCTTTCTTTTGATGTCGAACATTTTCGCTTCTTTCTGTCCCGCGGGCGTATTCCCGGCGGGGGCGGACAGGGATCGGTCTTCCGAAATCCTCTCCAATTGAACAGGCGATGAGGACTTCGTCGGAGCCCTCGGCGTGTGTGGCGATCCCGAACTCTACGAGACGGCCTGTGCCGCATGGGGTCCCCCGGCCTGTTGCGGAGGAGCGGCGGTGAAAATCCATCCAGTCCCGGGAGCAGGTTATGCCAACCCGCCCCACAGGACCTTCCGTAGAAACCCTAGCGGCGCAGGCCCAGGGTCTCGATCAGCTTCTGATAGCGGTCCGCATCGGACTTCTTCAGGTGGTCGAGGAGCGAGCGGCGGGCGGAAACCAGCTTGAGCAGGCCGCGGCGCGAATGATTGTCCTTCTTGTGCGTCTTGAAGTGCTCGGTCAGGTTGGCGATGCGTTCGGACATGATCGCAACCTGGACTTCAGCACTTCCCGTGTCCGCTTCGCCGCGGGCATGGGTCTTGATCACTTCAGCCTTACGCTGAGCCGTAATCGACATCGGGTCAGTCTCCGCTCTTTTCCAGATGAAAAACACGCGAAGGTTCGAGCCGACCCGCACGCATCTCGCAGAGCGCGACCATCATCCCGCCCGCCATGGCTGAAACGGTGCGCGAGCCGGGCTTGAGCCTGGCTTTCACCGCTTCTACCTGTCGGGGAACGAGAACGATCGGCCGTCCCTGCTTCAGTCTGAAGGCGTCTTCTGTGGTCACGGCCAGCTCCGGGATGTCGTCCAGGGCGGTCTCGACCGGAAGCAATACCTCCGACTGGCGGGCCTTATGCCCTAAATCCTCAAGCATTTCCAGCGTCACCGCGGATTGCTCGGTGAAGCTGCCCACCCGCGTCCGTCGAAGCGCGCTCACGTGGCCGCAGGCGCCGAGCAGATCGGCCAGGTCCCGGGCGATAGCGCGGACGTAGGTTCCCTTGCCGCACTCGATCTCCAAGGTGACGTGATCGGCGTCCGGCGCCTCAGCCACACGGGCCGAATGGATGGTCACCTGGCGGGGCGCGAGCTCGACCGTTTCGCCGGCGCGGGCCAGATCATAGGCGCGCTCGCCGTCCACCTTGATCGCGGAATAGGCCGGCGGGACCTGGCTGATCTCACCCACGAAGCGCGGCAGCATGGCCTCGACGTCGGCGACGCTCGGCCGCACGTCGGATTCAGCGGTCGTCTCGCCTTCACGGTCATAGGTCGCGGTCGTGCGGCCCCAGGCGATGGTGAAGCGGTAGGCCTTGTCGGCGTCCACCAGGAACGGGACGGTCTTGGTCGCCTCCCCCAGCGCAATCGGCAGGATCCCGGTGGCGAGCGGATCCAGCGTGCCGGCATGGCCGGCTTTCTGGGCGTTGAAGGCGCGGCGGACGCGGGAGACGGCGTGGGTCGAGGTCAGGTCATAGGGCTTGTCCAGGCAGATCCAGCCTGAGACCGCGTCTCCCTTGCGGCGGCGGCCCACTATTCCTCATCCTTCCAGGACTCGGACGGCGCCGGCGGGGCGAGGTCCTGAGCGACGCGCGGATCAGCGAACAAACGGCTCATCCGGGCTGCTTCATCGAAGGTCTCATCGTGCAGGAACTTGAGCGCCGGCGTGAACTTCATATCGATCGCGTGCCCGAGGCGTCCGCGCAGGAATTTGTGGTGGCGGTTCAATGCCTTGACCACCACGTCCGCCTGCTCGCCTCCACCTAGCGGCTCGACGAAGACCGTGGCGTGGCGCAGGTCCGGGCTCATCCGGACTTCGGTAATGGTCACCGAGACGCCGGCGAGTTCGGGGTCGTTGATCTCTTCCTCGCGCAGGATCTCGACGAGGGCGTGACGGGTCAGCTCTCCGGCGCGAAGTTGGCGCTGCGAGGGGCCGCGCGGGGCCTCACGGCCGGGGTGGGATGGGCGTTTCATAGCGGTCGCTCGCTTGGGGCCTGGGGTGCGGATCGGACGCAACCGACGCAGGGGAAGGGCGGGCTTCTAGTCGCGTGGGCGACGTGAGTCCAGCCGAGCGGCGCCTGACCTCCGATTTCGCCTAGGCAGGCGCCACAGCCCATCGGATGGTGCGAAGCACGCCCCTTGGATCGGTACCCGCATGAGCGTCTCCACTCCCGCCGTCCCCGCCTCGTCGTCGGACGAGGTCGTCCATGAGGTCGGCGGCGCCGCCTATACGCCATTGGAGACGGGCAGCACGGTCCTCTTGGGGATCCTCTCGCTGCTGATCTCCGGCTTGCTGGGCCTTCTGCTCAGCACGCTGGCGGACGAGCATCGGCTGGCGGCGTCGGGCATCGGTCTTGCGGCCATGCTGGAGGCCCTCAGCACCGGGTTGGTGACCGGCCTGGCGGGGGCCGTGCTGAAGCCGAGGCGGTTGCGACTGGTCGCCGCGGTGGCGTCCGTGGCGCTGATCGCCATCAACCTCGCCACGCTCAGGACCAGCGGCGGCGGTGTTCTCGCCATCCGGGCGCTCGCAGGCCTCCCGGAGGGTCTCCTGCTCTGGATCGCCATCGGCTTCATTGCGCGGACGCAGACACCGGAGCGATGGGCCGCTGTGCTGTTCACCGGCATGGGCATCACCCAACTCGGCGCTGCGACCCTGCTCACAGCCTACATCCTGCCCCGCTTCGGGGCCAACGGCGGCTACGTGATGCTGGCCGGCGCCGCAGCCCTTGGCCTGCCGCTCACCGCCTTGATCCCACGCGCCCTGGCCGACCTGCCACGCGCCGAGGGCGGCAGCGGCGCGCCGCCACCCAAGGGCTGGATCGCCCTCTTCGCCACCCTCTGCTACGCCGCGCCGATCGCCGCCGTGGCGGTCTATGTCGTGCCGCTCGCCCATGAGGCCGGCCTGAGCACGGGCGTCGGACGCACGGCGATCTCCGTCGGCCTGGCCTGCCAGATCCTCGGCGGCGCGCTGGCGACGGTGCTGGCGGGGCGCGTGCGTTACATCACCATTTTCTGGTTCTGCGCCGCCGCGTTGTTGGCGACCTGGGCCACCTATGCCGTCAGCGCCCCAGCGGCGCTGTTCGTCGGTATGGCGGGTCTCGGCGGCCTGTGCGGCGGCTTGGGCGGCCCCTTCTTGGTGCCCATGACCATCGAAGTCGATCCGACCCGGCGGACGGCCATGCAGAGCGGGGCCGTGCAACTGCTGGCCGGCGCGTTCGGGCCCTTGCTGGCCGCGATGGTGGTCGGGGAGCGGGAAACGCACGGGGTGCTCGTGCTGTCGGCCGCCCTGCTGCTTGTCGGCCTTGCCGTGATGGTCGGCCTCCACCGAGCCGCGCAGGCTTCGCGATCCGCCGCCCCGGCCTAGTCCCCCGCCACGCTTTTTCCGCTTGAGGCGCTCAGCCTCACCCGCTACTGCAGTTGCGACTTAATCGCAGAAACCTCTGCGCCAGTGAGGGGCGTTGCCTTGGCGAAATCGAAGACGGCGCGGAGCAATCCTGCCCTGCGGCTCGGATTGATCCGACAGTTGCACATCTACCTCAGCGTGTTCGTAGCCCCGACGCTCATCTTCTTTGCGATCACCGGAGCTTTGCAGACCTTCCGCATTCCAGACCAGAAGGGCGCCTCGGTGACGCTGGTGAAGCTGGCCCGCCTGCACAAGGACACCGTCTTCGCAGTCAAGCCGCCTCGGCCGAAACGGCCCGAGGGCGCAAACGCGGGCGGAGGCGCCAATGGAGGCGAGCGGCATGGCCCTGACGCCGGGCCGCCGGCCAAGCCGCAGCCCAAGCCTTCGACCGAGGCGCTTAAGTGGTTCTTCTCACTGGCCTCGGTCGGCATCGCCGTCACGACCCTGTTCGGCCTCTGGATGGCGCTGGCCTACAGCAAACGCAAAGCGATCTTGTGGGTGATCCTAGTCGCCGGGACGGCGGCGCCCGTCCTGCTCCTGGCGCTCTGAACCTTAGGCCCCGGTCCGCTCCCGGAAGAACTCGATCACCCGCTGCTCAGCGGCCTTGGTCGGGCCGTCGTTGGCGAGGTTGATGGTCAGGACGGAGTGCGCGTGCTTCATCGGGCCAGGCCGGGCGTCCTTGGGATCGAGTTCTATGGCTTCGAACTTGTCCCCGAACTCGCGCTTCAGCGCGTCGAACCGGGCGTCGGGGACGAACGGGTCGTCGTAGAACCGAAGACCGATCATCGAGAGGTCTTCGTCGGCGAAGCGGCGTTTTGCGCAGGCGACTTCGGCGGGCGAGACTCCGATGCCGGCCGCACGCTTGGGGTTGCTCGAGCCCAGCGGCAGGGAAGGCTGCGAGAGCACCGGGGCCACGACAGCCGGCTCGGTCATCATCGCCAGCGCAAAGCCGCCGGTGAAGCACATGCCGACCGCGCCCACACCCTTGCCGCCGCACTCGGCGTGGGCTTTGCGGGCGAGTGCGCGCAGCCAGTCGACGATCGGGCTCGACTTGTCGGTGGCCCAGACGTTGAACTCCCGGCGGATGCAAACGCCGCCCAACATCGTCAGCACCCCTGCGGGATGGCTGGCGGGGCGCCCGGCCTCGCCGAACAGCTTGGGCAGGTAGACGGTCATGCCGGCGGCGGCCACCCGGTCGGCGAAGCGCACGACCAGCGGATGCAGGCCGGGCATCTCGTGGATGACGATCACCGCGGGGCCAGCGCCCCTGCGATAGACCGGCCGGGTCCAAGGGCCGTCGGTGAACTCGAACTTCTCGTACTCGGACAGAACCGCTTCGTAGCCCATGACCCCTCCGACCGTTCCGGCGGAGCTTAAGCTGATCAGAGCTTGATGCGCAGGGTGGAAAAATCGCCGTCGAAGCTGGTCAGCTTCCAGCTGCCGCTTTCCTTGGTGAAGGTCAGGACGCAGGGGCCGTCCTTCTTCTTGGTGGCGCAGACACGGCCGTCGGGCAGGGTCTTAAGCGCCTGGGCGATAACGACCGGGTTCGGGATCTTGGTGTCGGGCTTGTAGCCATACTGCTCGGCGACAAGCTTGAACGTCCTGGGCTGGACGAGAGCCTGATCGGCAAAGTCGATGACCGAGGGGCCTAGCAGGGCAGTCAGGCCCTTCAGCTTGTCATTCTTCCCAACGCGCTCGGCGAGCTTGGCCTGCAACTCCTGCTTCAGGGCCTCGTGATCAACGTGCGCGTCGAAGGTCGCGTTGTCATCGTCCCGGATGGCGACCAGGAGCGAATGCACGTCGTTGGCCGCGCCCAGGCGCTCGGCCGAGGCGCAGCCCGCCAGGGTGAGGGCCATGAGGCCGATCAGGACGCGGCGCATGCAGGTCTCCCTCTGTGCGTAGCGAGGGTAGCCTGCCATGAGGGCGAGATCACGACGTTCCTGATCGATCTCAATCCCTGCCGAGGAATCCCCGCGCCACGCCTGCGATGACCAGGCCCACCAGGAACAGGTGGCCCGCGAATTCGATGTAGAGCACCGGCGGCTTGGGCATCGAGAACCCCGCCGCTGAGACGGGCAGGACCACGAAACGCATGAAGAAGAAGATCGCCGCGCCGTAGAGCGGACCGGTCACGAAGAACAGCCTGCGCAGGATCGGCGCCCGGAGCGATATCAGGACGAACGTCGCGGCGAACGCCAGCATGATCGCGAAGTGCGAGACGATGCCGATCAGGGCGACGTCGGTTCCCCCGTGCATCGCGGCCTTGCCGAACCACCCGCGCGCGACCGCCTTGCCGATGGTCAGCGGCGGCGCGCCGGATTCCAGGCACGCGATGGAGAAGTCGAGGACGCCTGCGGTCAGGCCACCGACCGCGATGGCGGTCAGCACCCGGCGACGCGGGCGGGTGTCGGCTACGATGGAAACCATGGCTATCTCCCCCGGTTCAGGTTGAACGAACCACGGAATTGGGCGCGGGGCAAAGGTCGCCGTCGGTGGGTACGATAACGAAAAGCCCCGGAGGGTCGCTCCGGGGCTCCGTGGTTCAGTTCTGCGTGTCGCCTAGAGCGAGCGCCTGACCTCTTCGAGGCTGAAGCACTCGATCGTGTCGCCGGGCTTGATGTCCTGGAAGCCGGCGAAGGCCATGCCGCATTCCTGGCCGGCCTGAACCTCGGTCACCTCGTCCTTGAAGCGCTTGAGGGTCTGCAGGGTGCCAAGCTCCAGCACGACCACATCGTCGCGGATGATGCGCACGCGGGCGCCGCGGCGGACCACGCCCTCGCGCACGCGGCAACCGGCGATGCGGCCGACCTTGGAGATGTCGAAGGCCTGAAGCACCTCGGCGGAGCCCAGGAAGGTCTCGCGCTGGATAGGGGCCAGGAGGCCGGAGAGCACGCCCTTGATGTCGTCCAGGAGGTCGTAGATGACCGCGTAGTAGCGG
Organism: Phenylobacterium sp.; assembly: GCA_036496685.1. Lineage (GTDB taxonomy): Bacteria > Pseudomonadota > Alphaproteobacteria > Caulobacterales > Caulobacteraceae > Phenylobacterium. Next base: position 250 of record DASXKT010000256.1, on the reverse strand, counting down.
ATTTCGACGCCTTCGTGCTCGGCCAGGTCGCGGGCCTGGCGCGAAGCGCGGACGTTGAAGCCGAGGATCGGCGCGCCGGCGCCCTTGGCCAGCATGACATCGCTCTCGTTGATGCCGCCGGCGCCGGACAGGATGATGCGGGCGCGCACCTCGTCGGTGCCCATCTTGTCGAGGGCCCCGACAATGGCCTCGGCCGAGCCCTGAACGTCGGCCTTGAGCACCAGGGGCAGCTCAGAGACCTTCTTGTTGG
>DASXKT010000255.1:0-3620 GCA_036496685.1 Phenylobacterium sp. | reverse complement strand
AAATGCAATTTAAAGTGGCGATGCCGCGCTTGACGGCGAGGACACTCCGGAAAGCCAGCGTCATTGTCTAGGGTGCGCGCCAACGTCCGCCATCCACCCAACGCCGACAACGGGAACGTCCGCTAGCCGAGGCTAGGCGCGGCTGTCGGCGGCCGGGAAGCGCCTGACCAATCGGCCAAGCTGCCAAAGCTCTGTGGCGCAAGGGTCGGCGCGCTTTTTCACGATGGCGATAGCGGCGTCGTCGTCGGGGCAGGTCAGGTCGAACGCCCCGACGAAGTGGCCGTCCTCGTCCACGAGGTAGAGCTTGTACTCCGGCACGCCCAAGGCTCCGCTTGTTGATCGGAAGCTTATTGCCTCCTTTCTTGGCATTTCACCTGCAGGCCCTCGGCTTGACCGTGCGACGGGTTATCGCGCCCGGCTCTTGCGTTCGCGAACGACCAGCGAACATACCCGGCGATTTGATGTGGGATCGCCGTGGGATCGCGTCGCCTCTCGGACCCAAAAGAACAAAACGGCGACCCTAGAAAGGGCCGCCGTTTCAAGGTGTTATGGCGGACGGGGTGAGATTCGAACTCACGGTAGGCTTGCACCTACGGCGGTTTTCAAGACCGCTGCCTTAAACCACTCGGCCACCCGTCCGGGAGGCGGTGTTTAGCAGGGGTGGCGCAAAGGCTCTACCTGTGTGACCGCGTCTCGGTGGCGCCCAGACACCGAAAGGGCCCCGGCTGGCGCTGGGGCCCTTTGGCGACGAACGGCCTTCTTGGCCGGTGGGCTCGTCTGGAGCTTAGATGGCGGGCACCGCCGCCAGGGCGCGCCGACGACGCAGGACCGCGCCAAGGCCGCCGAAACCGAGGAGCATCATCGCCCAGGTGGCAGGCTCAGGGACCCCGCCATTCTGTTGAACACCACCCGGGAACGCCGTCATGCTCTTCAGGAGAATGTTCTGACCGCCCAATGCCTTCGTCGACTCGATATCATAGAAGGTGAAGGTTGGGAGGATCGCAGTATTGCCTCCCTCACCTGTTCCGCTGACGATAAACGAGCCAAGAACGCCTGAGGTGTTGCTTCCAAAGACGCTCCACTCCTCGCCTTCCGTTGTGCTGTTGAAGGCGAATTGAATCTGGTTCAGGCCGGTCGTGTCGACCTGGATGAAGCCCTTGCCGAAGAAGATCTCGTGGTCGCCCGACGGGTCATTGGTCATGCCGACGCCGTTTTCGTCGGCGCCATCCGCCTTTCCGAACAAGTGAGCGGCTGGTGTGCCGACGGCGGTCAAGGTCGTGGTGAGGACGCCGGACGTGTAGATGTGACTTGTGCCCTGGTCCCCGGTCGGCGTGGAGAAGTCGAAGACCGCGGCCTTCGCGCCGGTTGCGGCCGCGACCGCCATAGCCGCGCAGGTTAGGAGAACTGATCTCTTCATAGCGAGCGCCCCTTAACAGCCAACAGGCCTTAGCTATAACACAACGCAAAGTGGTCTCCAGGACATTCCCCTGGCGAGCGAATTCGTATTTATAATCAATAACTCGAAGAAGCCGAGCGCGCGCGGCACCACCCTGCCGTGTCTTCTAAGTCGCCACGCTGCCCGCCCGGGCGGCGCCACCTGTCCGTCCCGCAGCCGCCGGCCTTAGCCCCGCTGGCGCCGGCGCCAGGAGTTGTCGGCTTGCTGCGTCCAGCCGGCCGGCTAGGGTCTGTGTCCCGAGTGGCATGAGAACGAGGCGCTTAGCGATGATCGACGTGCACTATTGGCCAACCCCCAACGGCAAGAAGGTCACCATCCTCCTCGAAGAGCTGGGGATACCCTACCGGATCGTTCCGGTTCACATCGGCCGCGGCGACCAGTTCGAAGAGGGCTTTCTGAAGATCAGCCCCAACAACCGCATGCCTGCCATCGTCGACACCGAGCCAAAAGGCGGCGGCGAGCCCATCAGTATCTTCGAATCCGGCGCGATCATGATGTATCTCGCTGAGAAGGAGGGGCGCTTTTTTCCGCAGGAGACCCGCGCCAAGTACGAGGTCACCCAGTGGGTGATGTGGCAGATGGCCAATCAGGGTCCCAAAACCGGCGAGCGCGGCCATTTCAGCCGGGTGCCGCCGGAGTACGGCGACCAGTCCTACGCCCAGCGTCGCTTCGCCGACGAAACGCACCGGCTCTATGGCGTCATGAACAACCGCCTCTACGATCGGCCCTATCTGGCGGGCGGCGAGTACACGATCGCCGACATGATTTCCTATCCGTGGACCGCGAGCTGGGAGCTCCAGGGCATCGACCTCGACGAATTCAAATACTTCAAGCGCTGGTTCCAGGAGCTCTCCGCGCGCCCGGCTCTGCAGAAGGGGATGGCGGCGACGACCGGCCTGCCGGCCGAGGACCCCGCGACACTGCCGCCTGAAGAGCAGGAGCGCCGCCGCAAGCTGCTCTACAACCAACGCGCCCGCCCCGCGCCGGCCGCCTGAAATGCCGCAAGGCCTGCCGGTCATCGACATGGCGCCCCTGTTCGGCACGGACGCCGATGACCGGGCAAGGGTGGCAGGCAGGATCGCGCGGGCCTGTAGGGCGCACGGGTTCTTCTACCTGGTCGGTCACGGAATCGAGCCGGATGTGCTGGGTGCGTTGGAAGCCGAAAGCCGCCGGTTCTTCGCGCTGCCGCTCGAAGCCAAGATGCCGATCTCCATGGCCCACGGCGGCCGGGCCTGGCGCGGCTATTTCCCGGTCGGCGGCGAACTGACCTCCGGGAGGCCCGACCTGAAGGAAGGACTCTACCTGGGGACAGACCTTGGCCCCGAACACCCGCGCGTGCGAACCGGCGTGCCGATGCACGGCGCCAACCTCTGGCCCGCCGAGCTTCCCGGACTGAAAGCCGCCGCCGGCGCCTACATGGTCGCCACGACGCGAGCGGCTGCGTACCTGATGGAGGGCGTCTCACTCAGCCTTGGCCTCGAGGCCAAGTACTTCGAGCGCGCCTACACCGGAGAGCCGACCGTGCTCTTCCGCATCTTCCACTACCCGGCGACGGACGCTGCCGGTGTCGACTGGGGTCAGTCCTGGGGCGTCGGCGAGCACACCGACTATGGTCTCCTGACCTTGCTCGCCCAGGACCGCTACGGTGGGCTGCAGGTCCGGACACCTGGTGGCTGGATCGAGGCTCCTCCGATTGCAGGCGCCCTGGTGTGCAATATCGGCGACATGCTCGAACGCCTGACCGGTGGCCGCTACAAGTCGACGCCGCACCGGGTGAAGAATGTGAGCGGCCACGACCGCCTTTCTTTCCCCCTGTTCTTCGACCCCGACTTCAATGCGCCGATGCGCCCCCTGCCCTCAGTTGCGACCGACGCTTCCCGGGCCGCCGCCGATCGCGCCGAGCGTTGGGATGCCGCCAGCGTCCACGAGTTTGAGGGAACCTACGGGGACTACCTGCTTGGCAAGGTCGCGAAGGTATTTCCGCAGCTGAAGGCGGATGCGCTGGGCTAGACGGCTTTCAGCGGTTCCGACGGCCCCAGAGGCGCCTCGACAACGATCGGATCGCCCGCCTTCACCTCGCCGCCGGTCAGGACGACGGCCATGACTCCGGCCTTGCGGACGAGTTCGCCGCCCTGCTTGTCCAGGCAGGCCGCCATAAGGCCCG
>DASXKT010000254.1:0-4341 GCA_036496685.1 Phenylobacterium sp. | reverse complement strand
GTTGATCTTGCCGACCCGCAGGGTGCGCAGCACGTCCATGCCGCTCATGTCAGGCAGGTTCAGGTCGAGAAGGATCAGGTCGTAGTCGTAGATCTTGCCCAGATCGACGCCTTCTTCGCCCAGATCGGTTGTATAGACGTTGAACCCCTCCGACTTCAGCATCAGCTCGATGCTTTGGGCGGTGGCGCTGTCGTCCTCGATCAACAGTACCCGCATCAGCCTCTCCTACCGCGTTCCCGCATGCCCCGCGAATTCAGTGAATCCGCCCCGGACCTCGCCGTTAACCTGCCGCCGAGTTAATTTAGGACTGGTTAATTGGAAGTGTCCGTCTGCTTCGAATCGTTAATCTGATGCGGATTCCCCTTCAAGCGTCGCCGGACCCGCCCGGACTCGCCGGGCCGTTGAATCTTTTGTGATTGGACAACCTGGGCGAACGGGCTGGGGCGGAACAGGCCTTGGAGCCGCCTCGTTTCATCCCCAGGTTTCTATAGCGCCCGAGGTTTTTCTGTCGGGCCAGGATCCGGGACGTTGGGAGGAATTTCTATGCGCGGACGGTTCAAGCCCCTCGCGGGACAGGTGGTCGTCGTCACCGGCGCCGACACCGGGCTCGGCCTGGAGGTCGCCCGGCTGGCGGCGAAGGCCGGGGCGGCTGTGGTGCTGGCGGGCCTCGACGAGCCGGCGGTGCGGCAGGCCTGCGAAGAGATCGCCAAGGCCGGCGGCCGGGTCCATCCGGTGGCGGGGGACGTGGCGCAGGCGCAGGGCTGCGATCGGATCGCGCGCGCCGGCGCAGCGCGGTTCGGGCGCATCGACAGCTGGGTCGAGGCCAGCGGCCGCGAGGCGGGCCTGGCCTACGCGGCCCAGGCCCTGGTCCGCTATGCGGGCGAGCGCCAGGGGCCAGGCGCCCTCGCAGGATTTGGCCGAAGCCTAGGCCGGACTGCGCGGATAGAGCTCCGCCGAGCGCGGGGTAAGGTCGCCGCCACCCTGATCAAGCTTCCGAGGGACTGGAGGAATGACAGCCCGGCTGAGCCTGCGGCCCAGGCGGCGCTGCACGCCATCACGAAGCCGATGGGCGAGATGGCGGTGGCGGCTCATGGCGAGCGCCTGACGACCGCGACCGAGGTCCGCAAGCATCCGGGCGTCATGGTGGGCGTGGGTGTCATCGCGCTGGCCGGCGTTGCGGCCTGGCTGGGCCGCGACCAGATCGCCAAGGCGGCCGTCGCCGTTCGCCCGAAGCTCGCGCGGGCCGTCCGGCCGGCAGTGGTGGGCGCGGTGAAGCGCCGGCCGCTGCAGGCGGCGAAGCTGGCGGCCAAGCACCCGAAGGAAGCCCTGAAGTTGGCCCGGGTTCTCCGCTGATCTTCACAACCCCTTAAGCCTGACCACAGGATTCTGCGGCCTCGAATCCGAGGGCTGTTCTTGAAGAGTCTTGTGGCCGCGGTCGAGCGGCTCGATCCCCTGACCGTGGTCGGCCGCGTGGCCGCCGTGAACGGCCTCCTGATCGAGGCCAGAGGCGGCCTGACCCGCCTGGCGGTGGGTGCGCGCGCCGAGATCGTGCGCTTCGGCGAAAAGCCGCTGTCGGCCGAGGTGGTGGGCTTCCGCGACACCCGCGCGCTGCTCATGCCGTTCGGTCCGGTCGAAGGCGTGGCGCCGGGAGCGGAGATCCGGATCGAGCCGCTGGGTTCGGCGGTGCGCCCGACCAAGGCCTGGCTCGGCCGCGTGGTCGACGCATTCGGAAACCCCATCGACGGCAAAGGGCCCCTGGGGCAGGGGGCGGCGGCCTATCCCTTGCGCGCCGCGCCGCCGTCGGCCCATGCGCGGGCCCGGGTCGGCGAGCGGCTGGACCTGGGCGTGCGCGCCATGAACGTCTTCGCCACCTGCTGCCGCGGACAGCGCCTGGGCGTGTTCGCTGGGTCGGGTGTCGGCAAGTCGGTGCTGCTTTCCATGCTGGCCAAGAACGCCGACTGCGACGCCGTTGTCGTGGGGTTGATCGGCGAGCGGGGCCGCGAGGTTCGCGAGTTCATCGAGGAGACGCTCGGCGAAGAGGGGCTGAAGCGGGCCATCGTGGTTGTCGCCACGTCCGATGAGCCGGCGTTGAAGCGGCGCCAGGCCGCCTACATGACCATGGCCATCGCCGAATACCTGCGCGACCAGGACATGGAAGTCCTCTGCCTTATGGACAGCGTCACCCGCTTCGCCATGGCCCAGCGCGAGATCGGCCTGGCGGCGGGTGAGCCGCCGACCACCAAGGGCTATACGCCCACCGTCTTCACCGAGCTGCCGAAGCTTCTGGAGCGCGCCGGGCCCGGGCCGATCCGCCCGGATGGCACGCGGGCCGGCCCGATCACCGGCATCTTCACCGTGCTGGTGGACGGCGACGACCACAATGAGCCGATCGCCGACGCGGTGCGCGGCATCCTGGACGGCCACATCGTCATGGAGCGCGCCATCGCCGAGCGCGGCCGCTTCCCCGCGATCAATGTGTTGAAGTCGATCAGCCGGACCATGCCCGGCTGTCACGCGCCGCATGAACGGGAAATCGTCAAGGCGGCGCGTCAGACGCTGTCGGCCTACGCCAACATGGAAGAGCTGATCCGCATCGGCGCTTACCGCGCCGGCGCCGATCCGCAGGTCGACCGGGCCATCGCCCTCAATCCCGCCCTGGAGTCCTTCCTCGCCCAGGACAAGGACGAGGTGACCAGCCTCGACGCCGGCTTCGATCGTCTGAACAGCATCCTTGAAAGCGTACCCGCATGAGTTGGTCAGCATCCCTCGTCAAGCTGGCCGCCTACGAGGTGGAGAGCCGCCAGCAGCGCCTGGCCGAGATCGCCCAGCGGCTGGCGAACGCCCAGATGCGGATGGCGATCCTCCACGCCGAGGGCGAGGCGGAGGCCCTGCGGGCTAGCCAGGACGCCGAGGCCGGCTGGTACCACGTGGGCTACGCCGAGGGCCTGCGCCTGCGCAAGACGAGCGTCCAGGCCGAACTCGACGCGATCCTGGCCGAGGAACGCGGCGCCCGCGACGCGCTGGCCCAGGCCTTCGAAGAGCAGAAGAAGTACGAGCAGGTCGCCGAGAGCCTCCGCCTCGCCGCCGTCAAGGAAACCGCTCGGCGCGAGACCGCCGAACTCGACGAAGTCGGGATGCGCTCGGCGATGCGCCGCTGATCTAACTCTTCGGCATCATGGATTCGACCACCTGGTCGATGCTGAAGCTGGCCGACTTGGCGCGTGGTGGGAACTCCTTGAAACTTTCCAACCACTTGGCAACGATTGCCTGAGCGGGCACCAGCAGGAAAGCCCGGTCCATGAACCACTTGTTGTAGAAGATGCTTTCGGCCCCGCGCTCGAACGGATCGGTGCACAGGTTCAGTAGTTGCGGCGCACGCAGCGGGTGGAGCGGCTCGTACCAGACCGCGACGCCCTTGGCGCGCTGCTCCATGAAGTTGATCTTCCACTGTCTCACGCGGAGCGACATCAGGTCCCCGTCGTCACTCCAGTAGAGGAAGCCCTCACGCGGGGACTCCTTCTCCTTGCCGGAGAGGAACGGCATCAGGTTGTAGCCGTCCAGGTGGACCTTGAAGGTCTTGCCGTCGATCGCGTAGCCCTTCTTGACCTTGGCCACGAGGTCCGGCTCGCCGGCCGCAGCTGCGAAGGTCGGGATGAAGTCCTGCAGCGAGCAGATGTCGTTGATCACCCGGCCGGGCTCGATCACGCCGGGCCAACGCATGACGCAGGGCACGCGCCAGCCGCCTTCCCAGTTGGTGTCCTTCTCACCGCGGAAGGGCGTCGAGCCGCCGTCGGGCCACGACATCACCTCAGCGCCGTTGTCCGTGGTGAAGACCACGATGGTGTCGTCGGCGACCCCTAGCTGTTCCAGCTTGTCCAGGAGTTGGCCGACGTAGCCGTCGAGCTCGACCATCCCGTCCGGATAGACGCCGAGGCCCGTCTTGCCCTCCGACGACGGCTTCAGGTGGGTCCAGACGTGCATCCGGGTGGTGTTGAAGTAGCAGAACCAGGGGCCGCCCTCCTTGGTCTTGCGATCCATGAAATCGAGCGCGGAGGCGAGGAATTCCTCGTCGACGGTCTCCATCCGCTTGCGGTCCAGCGGGCCGGTGTTCTCGATCACCTGCTTGCCCACGCGGCCGAAAGCCGGGTCCTCGGTTGCGTCGTCCTTGTCGGTGGCCTTGCACTTCAGCACGCCGCGCGGTCCGAACTGCTTCCGGAAGTTGGGGTCCTTCGGATAGTCGGGGTTCTCCGGCTCCTCCTCGGCATTCAGGTGGTAGAGGTTGCCGAAGAACTCGTCGAAGCCGTGGACGGTGGGCAGGTGCTCGTTGCGGTCGCCCAGGTG
>DASXKT010000253.1:0-8817 GCA_036496685.1 Phenylobacterium sp. | reverse complement strand
CACGGATTGATGCCGAAAGCGGCGCCAAAGCTCGCCAGGCGGGGCGTCATCTGCCGATAACCGGGCTCTCCGCCCAGCGATCCCTTGTCAAGGACAGTCCGGGACGGCTAACCCACGCCCTCAGACTTAGGAGGGGCCGATGGCCATCGACGCGGCGACCGTGCGCAAGGTCGCCAGGCTGGCGAGGATCGCCGAGCCTGAGGACAAGCTGGAGGGCCTGGCCAAGGAGCTCTCGGGCATCCTCAACTGGATCGAGCAGCTGAACGAGGTCGACACCAACGGTGTCGAGCCGATGGCGTCCGCGGTGCACATGCCGGCGCCGATGCGTGACGACGTGGTCACCGAGGGCGGCGATCCGGAGGTGGTGCTTTCCAACGCCCCCAGGCGCTCGGGCAACTTCTTCGTCGTGCCGAAGGTGGTCGAGTAGATGGCCGCGCTCACCTCGCTCACCCTCAAGGCCGCGCTGGACGGCCTGAAGGCGAAGGAATTCTCCTCGGTCGAGCTGACCCAGGCGCATGTGGAGGCCGTCGAGGCCGCGCGTGCGCTCAACGCCTACGTTCTGGAAACCCCGGAACAGGCGCTGGAGATGGCCAAAGCGTCCGACGCCCGCCGCGCCGCCGGAACGGCCGGCCCCCTGGACGGCGCGCCGCTGGGCATTAAGGACCTCTTCTGCACCAAGGGCGTCCGCTCGACCGCCGGCTCGAAGATCATCGGCGAGTTCAAGCCGACCTACGAATCGACCGTCACCGCCAACCTCTGGCGCGACGGGGCGGTAATGCTAGGCAAGCTCAACATGGACGAGTTCGCCATGGGCTCGTCCAACGAGACCTCGGCCTGGGGGCCGGTGGTCAATCCCTGGCGCACGACCGGCGGCAACGCCCAGCTGACGCCCGGCGGCTCGTCGGGTGGTTCGGCCTCCGCGGTGGCCGCGGAGCTCTGCCTGGGCGCGACGGCGACCGACACCGGCGGCTCGATCCGCCAGCCTGCCTCGTTCACCGGCACGGTCGGGATCAAGCCCACCTATGGCCGCTGCTCGCGCTGGGGCGTAGTGGCCTTCGCCTCGTCGCTGGACCAGGCGGGGCCCATGGCGCGCACCGTCGAGGACGCCGCCATCCTGCTCAGCTCGATGGCGGGTCACGATCCGAAGGACTCCACCAGCCTGGCCGTCGAGACGCCCGACTTCGCTTCCTTCGTCGGCAAGTCGGTGAAGGGCCTGCGGGTCGGCGTACCGCGCGAGTACCGCGTCGACGGCATGCCGGCCGAAATCGACGCCCTGTGGGAGCAGGGGATCGCCTGGCTGAAGGACGCCGGCTGCGAGATCGTCGAGGTCTCCCTGCCGCACACCAAGTACGCGCTCCCGGCCTACTACATCGTGGCCCCGGCCGAGGCCTCGTCGAACCTCGCGCGCTATGACGGCATGCGCTACGGCCTGCGCGTCGAGGGCAGCAACCTCACCGACACCTACGAGAAGTCGCGCGGCGAGGGCTTCGGCGCCGAGGTCAAGCGCCGGATCCTGATCGGCACCTATGTGCTCTCGGCCGGCTACTATGACGCCTACTACCTCAAGGCCCTAAAGGTCCGCCGCCGCATCGCCGACGACTTCGACCAAGCCTTCGAGAAGGTCGACGCGCTGCTGACGCCGACCGCGCCCTCGGCCGCCTTCAGCCTCGGCGAGAAGTCCGACGACCCGGTCGCGATGTACCTGAACGACATCTTCACGGTGACGGTGAACCTGGCTGGCCTGCCGGGCATGAGCGTTCCGGCCGGCCTCGACGCCTCGGGCCTGCCGCTCGGCCTGCAGCTCATCGGCCGCGCCCTCGACGAAGGCACGTTGTTCTCGCTGGGCGGGGCTCTGGAAAAGGCCGCCGACTTCCGGGCCAAGCCTCAAAAGTGGTGGTGACCTGAAAAGAAATCCCTCCCCGCGAAGGGGAGGGATCGCATCGTCGTTACTTGCCGGCCTTGTCGAGGTCGGCCTGGATTTGCTTCAGCTTGGCGTCGTCGATGGCGCCTTGGCTCATCGGGGCGACCTGGGCCAGCGTCATGTCCTTGATCTGGTCCATGTACTGGTCGATGCCGGGCACGTCCTTTTCGAGGACCGCCTTGGCGGCGGGGTTGGCCCACAGCGCGCCGATGGTGGTCTTGTCGACCGACAGCGGGCCGGCGGCGGCAGGCGCCGCGGCGGCCGGAGCAGCGGCCGGCTGGGCGAACGCCGGAACGGCGGCGAGGGTCGCGAGGGCGGCGAGGCCCGCGGCGAGCTTGATGGTCATCAGGTGGGTTCCTTCCCCGGGTGGATTTACCCGCAGAGCATGAGCGCAAGTGCGGGGTGCGGCGCAAGCTGGATGCTTGAAACGCGGCGCTGTTGATCCGTCATTAGCCCTGGCGAACGGCCGTCCCCGCGAACGGGGACGGCCGCACGCGCAATGGGCCTATTTGATCTTGTCGAGCTCGGCCTGAATCGCCTTCAGCTTGGCGTCGTCGATGGCGCCTTGGCTCATCGGGGCGACTTGGGCCAGGGTCATGTCCTTGATCTGGTCCATGTACTGCTCGAGGGTCGGCAACTCCTTCAACAGAACCGCCTTGGAGGCCGGGTTGGCCCACAGGGTTCCGATCGGGGTCTTGTCGACGCTCAGAGGACCCGCAGCCGCCGCGGCCGCCGGGGCCGGCGCGGCGGCCGGCTGGGCGAACGCCGGAACGGCGGCGAGCGAGGCGAGGGCGGCTATTGCCGCGATGGTGGTGGTCTTCATGGGTTCCTTCCCCGAGGTTCCAATAGCGGCGTCCTTTGAGCCTGCTTTCGTAGCCTTGCGCAAGCTGACGCGCGCGTCACGCTTTCTCTGCGCCTTTCGGGGCGCTAGTGAGGCGGAATGACTGAGAAGAGCAAGCAGATCGAGGGCCGCACAGGCCCATGGGAAATGGTCCTGGGGCTGGAGGTCCACGCCCAGGTAGCCTCAAACGCCAAGCTGTTCAGCGGGGCGGCGGTGGGATTCGGCGCTGGACCCAACGAGCAGGTCTCGCTGGTTGACGCCGCGATGCCTGGCATGCTGCCGGTGATCAATCGCCACTGCGTCGAGCAGGCGGTGAAGACCGGGCTCGGCCTCAAGGCCCAGATCAACCTGAAGAGCCACTTCGATCGGAAGAACTATTTCTACCCCGACCTGCCGCAGGGCTATCAGATCAGCCAGTACAAGCACCCGATCGTCGGCGAGGGCGAGGTCATCGTCGAGCATGACGACGGCTCGACCTTCACGGTGCGCATCGAGCGGCTGCACCTGGAACAGGACGCCGGCAAGAGCCTACACGACCAGGACCCGGGCGCGACCTATGTCGACCTGAACCGCGCGGGCACGGCGCTGATGGAGATCGTCTCCATGCCGGACATGCGCTCCTCGGAGGAGGCCGCGGCCTACGTCAAGAAGCTCAGGACCATCCTGGTCTACCTCGGCACCTGCGACGGGGACATGGAGAAAGGCAACCTGCGCGCCGACGTGAACGTCTCGGTTTGCCGCCCGGGCGATTACGAGAGGTTCCGCGAGACCGGCAGCTTCAGCCACCTCGGCACGCGCTGCGAGATCAAGAACGTCAACTCCTACCGCTATATCCAGCAGGCCATCGAATACGAGGCGCGCCGCCAGATCGAAATCCTCGAGGACGGTGGCAAGATCGACCAGGAGACCCGTCTATTCGACCCCGGCAAGGGCGAGACGCGGTCGATGCGCTCCAAGGAAGAGGCGCACGACTATCGCTACTTCCCCGACCCAGACCTACTGCCGCTCGACCTCGATCCGGCCTGGGTCAAGGCCATCGAAGCGACCCTGCCGGAGCTGCCAGACGCCAAGAAGGCCCGCCTTCAGTCCCAGTACGGCCTCTCGGCCTATGACGCCGGTGTGCTGATCACCGAGCAAGCGCGGGCCGACTTCTACGAGGCCGCCGCCAAGGGCCGCGACGCTAAGCTGACCGCCAACTGGGTGACCAACGACCTGGCCGCCCGGCTCACGGCAGGCGGCCACGACATCGCCGATTCGCCGATCGGACCGGACGGAATCGCCGAGCTGGTGCAGCTGATCGAGGAGGGCTTGATCTCTTCCAAGATCGCCAAGGATGTCTTCGAGCGCATGTGGGCCGGCGAGGGGCGCGCGCGTCAGGTGGTCGAAAAGCAAGGGCTGCAGCAGGTCTCCGACACCGGCGCGCTCGACGCCATTATCGATCGGCTGATCGCCGGCAACCCGGGCCAGGCCGCCCAGGTGAAGGACAAGCCGCAGGCCATCGGCTGGTTCGTCGGTCAGGTGATGAAGGAGACCGGCGGCAAGGCGAACCCCGGCGTCATCAACCAACTGCTGCGCAGCAAGCTCGGCGTCGGCTGAGCCCTAGTAGGGCACTACGTCGAACACCTGACCGGTCGAGCGGGACACCAGCGCCATGCCGGAGGGTGTGCGCACCCAGTCGTAGCCGCGCGGCGGCGGGCGCAGGCGATAGCGGCCGGGATCGGGGATCACCTCGCCGCCTTGCGGGCCGAGATAGCCGCCCCGGCGCGGCGCGGACTGATAGGGCATGGGGGGATAGGATCGCGGATCGAAACGTGGCTCCGCGCGCGGTTCGGCGCGGCCCCCGTAGTAACGGGGATCGGGGCGCACTTCGCGCGGGGCTTCCTGCCGCTCCCAGCGCTGGCCGCCGCCGCGATATTCCATGCCGCCAGGGTAGTCTCGGCCGCCGCGATACTCGCCGCCGCCATGCCACACCTGGGGCGGGACGCCGCGCGCACCACCCGGCATGCGGCCATCGCCCCCGGGCGCACGCTGCTGCGCCGGACGGCCGCCACCACCGTCGTGATGATCCTTCGCTAGGGCCACGCCAGTCGTCGCCAGGGGTCCGGCTACGAGCGCAACGGCCGCAAGGAAGGAGATCAGGCGTCGCATTCGCCAATCGTCCTCAAGATGCCCCTCTTCAGCGTTTACAATGTCAGGCACGCCTGAACTGTGCCTGAACGAAAGCCGGCGGTCCGCCAAGCGCTTAGCGGCTTGCCTCGGCCGAAGGCTTGGCCATCTATCCCAGCAAGAACACGCACCAGAGGGGAAGACGAATGGATCAACCGATCGAGGTCTACTACTGGCCGACGCCCAACGGGCACAAGATCACCATCGCGCTGGAGGAAATGGGCCTCGCCTACGAGATCAAACCGGTGAACATCGGCCGCGGCGAGCAGTTTACACCGGCTTTCCTGGCGATCAGCCCCAACAACCGCATGCCGGCCATCGTGGATCCCGAGGGGCCGGACGGGAACCCGATCTCGGTCTTCGAGTCTGGCGCGATCCTGCAGTATCTCGGGCGCAAGGCCGGCCGGTTCTATGGCTCCGACGAGCGCAGCCGAGTCGCGATCGAGGAGTGGCTCTATTGGCAGATGGCCAATCTGGGCCCCAACGCCGGCCAGGCGCACCACTTCCGCGGCTACGCTCCGGCGATGATCTCCGACCAGCGCCAGGTGGCCTATGGCGCGATCCGCTATACCAACGAGGTCAACCGCCTCTATGGCGTGCTCGACACCCGCCTTGAGGGACGCGAGTACATCTGCGGCGACTATTCCATCGCCGACATGGCCACCTGGCCCTGGACCGTGCCTTGGAAGCTACAGGGCATCGATATTGATGAGTTCCCGCACCTGAAGGCCTGGTTCGCTCGAATGGAGGGCCGGCCGGCCGTCGCCAAGGCCATGGAACTCGGCCACGAAATCCGCCGCGGCCCCGGCCTCCAGACCTCAGGCAAGGAGGCCGAGGAGGCGCGGAAGCTGCTGTTCGGGCAGCGGGCGCGCCACTAGCGCGCGTCCCGAAGACGCTGCCTGTGATGTACGGCGAACCGACAAGATGAAGGCCAGACAACGACGGCTTTAACCATGTGTTCAGCGCCATGCCTGTTTCCTGAGGCTGCGATAGGGCCGGAACGGGGTTCCCAGAACGGGAGTCCGCCGGCCGCAACAGGGACAAAGGTCATGCTTGCGCAACCGCAAGTCGCCACCGAGGGTCTGCCGTTGCCGGATGCCCAAGCGTCCGGAGACGAGCTCTTCCGCCTGGGTCTGCTCTATTCGACCGGCCAGGGCGGGGCTCCGCTGGACTACGTTTCGGCACACATGCTGTTCAACCTGGCCGCCATGCGCGGCTCGGTCGAAGCCAAGGTCTACCGCAAGGAGCTCTCCGAAGAGATGGGTTCCGAAGACGTCGCCGAGGCGCAGCGTCAGGCCCGCGAGTGGCTGGCCCAGGGCTGACCGGGCCCGACAGGCTTCCGTTTGCGGCTGAGGCGCACAGCCGTCTAGGCAGAGCCGCGCGCGTCAGCTAGAAACCCGCTCCCAGCCAAAGCCGGCCGCAAAGCCGCCTGCCGCTGGATCGGGGCGCCGAGCGCAAATCTCGACGTTTCAAGGTGACGTGGCCGAGTGGCTGAAGGCAACGGTTTGCTAAATCGTCATACCTGAAAGGGTATCGAGGGTTCGAATCCCTCCGTCACCGCCACACTTTCTTGAAGTTATTGGGAATTTCGGCAATTCTAGCCGTCATCCCCTAATGCACCCACCAATTTTGCAGTGGCGATCCGTGGCGCCTCGTGGCTGGTCCCCATCAGGCTATCCCTCGCGCACGCGCGAAGAGCCGATAGCGAACTCCGGTAGACTGGAAGAGGACGTTCCAAACGTCTGAAATGGGGGGAAAGCGGTCATCGCGTGCCGGGGCGCCTTTGTGCCCTCCGCCAGCTTTCCCTTGCCCCTCGCTTCCCAGCGTCGATAAGGTTCCGACGGCGGCCCGGGGTAGGCATGTCGGACGTCTTCATCTCCTACCCGCGGTCCACTGCGAAGCAGGCTCAGGCGGTCGCCGAAGCACTGCGAGCGCTGGGCTACAGCGTCTGGCTGGATGACGAGCTCCCGGCGCATCGAGCTTACACCCGCGTGATCGAGGAGGAGCTGGCCTCGGCCAAGGCGGCGCTGGTCATCTGGTCAGCCGAAGCGGTGAAGTCCGAGTGGGTGATGTCGGAGGCCAACCGCGCCCGCGAACTCCACAAGCTGGTCCAACTGGCCATCGACGATAGCCGACTGCCGATGCCGTTCGAGCAAATTCAGTGCGCTGACCTGACGGGTTGGGCGGGCGAGGCGGACGCGCACGAGTGGCGCAAAGTCGTCGCCAGCCTCGCGGATGTGACCGGTGCGCCGAGCGTCGCTCCGCCGGTGGCTGACATCCCGCTCCCGCTGCCCAGCAAGCCCTCGATCGCCGTCATGCCCTTCGCGAACCTGTCCGGCGACCCGGAACAACAATACTTCGCCGATGGCATGGTGGAGGAAGTCGTCAACGCCTTATCGCGGTTCAGGTCGCTGTTCGTCATCGGCAGCGGCTCAACGCTGACTTTCAAGGGCAAGGCGGTCAGCCCGCAGGAAGTCGCTCGGCAACTCGGCGTTCGCTATGTGCTGGAGGGCAGCGTCCGCAAAGCCGCCGGTCGGGTTCGCATCATTATCGCGCTTATCGGCACCGGCGACGGATCACTTATCTGGACCGAGAGGTTCGAGGACACCCTGGAGGACGTCTTCGCTCTGCAGGACCGGGTAGCGCTCCGCGCTGCGGGTTCGATCGAACCTACTGTGCAGACCACTGAGATAAGGCGCGCAACAAAACGCCCCACAGAAAACATGGGGAGCTACGACCTCTATCTCCGCGCATGGCCACTGCATCGGAAATACACCAAGGCCGACACATTGCAGGCGCTCAACCTCGTCAACCGAGCGATCGAACTGGACCCCGAATATGGCTCGGCCCTCGTCCTCGCGGCCGTTTGCCACAATCTGATCGACCTCTACGGCTGGTCGGATGATGCAGAAGCCAATCGCCGGCGCGGCCTGGAGATGGCGCGTCGGGCTCTGGTGGCGGCGGGAGACGACGCCAGCGTGCTCGCCCACGCCGCCTTCGCCGTAGCACATCTTGAGCGAGATGACGGGGCGGCTGTCGAGCTCCTGGAGCGCGCCATCGCCTTGAACCCGGGGTGTTCCGCGGTCTGGTTCATGAGCGGCCTGGTCCGACTGCGAGTCGGCAATATCGACCTCGCCATTGCCCATCTCGAGACCGCCATGCGCTTGGATCCGATCGGACCCGACCTGCCGAACCAAATCGGATTTATGGCCTGGGCTCGTTTCCAGCAAAGGCGATTCAATGAGTCGATCACCCTCGCGAAAGAGTTCGTTCGACAGAAGGACCACCCCCGCGGCTACGCCTTCCTGGCCGCTAGTTACGGGCATCTGGGTGAGATCGAGGCAGCAAAGGAGGCGCTCGGCCGCTACCGCGCCCTCGCACCCCAACCGATCGACGCCTTCGCTCGGTCTTTCATTCTTGATTCCGACCACCGCAAACTCTTCTTGGACGGAATTGCGCTGGCGGATGTCTAGGCGACCGCTTGGTGCGTGGCTGGCTGGGGCTGCCGAAGCGACGGCTTGCCACAGCCGAGTTCGAACGCCCCTTCAGGAGTCGTCAGCTTAGGGTCGAGGCTGTGTAAAACTCCGACCAAATTCCCGCGCAACATCCCACCGCGCAGACGCAGGAAAATGGATGGCTTTTGCGCCGACCGGCCCGCAAGTATTTGCCGGAAGCAAGATCATTGCGCGGAAAACTCCGTCGGCCGAGTTTTTACACATGGGGTAATCGCGGGAGCGAGGCGCCCTGAGACCCTCTGGGTCACGCGTTGGAGGGTGGTTGTTCCCCGATAGGATGGAAGTACGGGCTCACGACTGGAAGCCGGGCCCAAGCATCGAACGGAGAACAACCATGGACGAGTATATTGGTCTCGACGTGTCGTTGAAAGAGA
>DASXKT010000252.1:0-23113 GCA_036496685.1 Phenylobacterium sp. | reverse complement strand
TGACTTGAGATCCAGCCGGCGGCCAAGGGGATCGTTCTGAGCCCAAAGCTCGCCGATCCGTCGCCAAGCGTGGCGGGCGATCCAGTCGCGGGCCACACCGGTGGCGGCGACTAGGCAGACCTCGTCACCGGTCTCCCGCAGCGCCGCCTGGCCAAGCCAAGAGCCAAACGTCGCCTCGCCCAGCTCGCGCTTCAAGACCTGACAGGTCTTCGTCCACACGACTCCGGCCGGTGCGCTCGCCATAGCTCCCGCAACCCCCCCACTCATCATTCCGCTAACCCCGTCCTGCCCGCGTCACGGTCCCAGCCCCACGCAAGGGACCGCGCCTTTTCTCAACACAAACAGGCTCTTATCCGGCGAGCGCATGCACTCCGCCGGCGCCCCAGTTTGATCCGGGATCAGATGTAAGACGCCTGTAAGGAAGCTGACACTAGTCGGGGGCCAAGGCCGGTCAACGGTGATTCTTCAGCGCTCAAGTTGATATTTTAATTGACTCACGCTGACCCCTTTTAGGGCCAAGGAAATTCCCGATCGGCGTTCCGTGCGCTGAGCACATTTGTCGCGTTTGTGCCCAGGAAACTTTCTCGCCAGACGCGAAAACGGCGCCCCAGAGGGGCGCCGTTTGGCCGATCGAATTCCGATGGGAGAGGCGGGGTTTCCCGCGCCTTGCACCTGTCAGGCTGCGGACATCTTCTTCAGCTGAGCCGCCAGGCGCGAAACCTTGCGCGAGCCGGTGTTCTTGTGAACCACGCCCTTGGTGACGGCGCGCATCAGTTCCGACTGCGCCTTCACGAAAGCCGCCTTGGCCGCCGCGGCGTCGCCGCCGGCCAGCGCTTCGTCGAACTTGCGCAGGAAGGTGCGCACGCGCGAGCGGCGCGCGGTGTTGACTTCGGTGCGGCGGGCGATCTTGCGGACCGCTTTCTTGGAGCCGGGCGTGTTGGCCATTCTGGAGAGCTCTTCAAACGCAAGCGCCCGGCGAGCCGGGGCGGGGAAAATCGGAGGCGCGGATATACGGGAGGCGGAGCGGCGGGTCAATGGACGGAGGGGGCAATTTCGCCCCCGGGTCCAGATGCCGCTATTTGCCGGTGAATCTCGCCGGCCGCTTCTCGACGAACGCCGCCATGCCTTCTTTCTGGTCGTCGAAGGCGAAGAGCGAGTGGAAAAGGCGGCGCTCCATCTTCACGCCCTGGCTGAGCGGCGTCTCGTAGGCGGCGTTGACCAGCTCCTTGGCGATCATCACCGAGCTGGGCGACAGGGCCGCGATCTTCTGAGCTGCTTCCATGGCCGTCGAAATAAGCTCCGCAAGCGGAACAACGCGGCTCACCAGGCCGCAGCGCTCGGCTTCAGCGGCGTCCATCATCCGGGCGGTCAGCACCATGTCCATAGCCTTGGACTTGCCGGCGAAGCGGGTGAGCCGCTGCGTGCCGCCCGCGCCCGGAATGACGCCAAGATTGATCTCCGGCTGGCCGAAGCGGGCGTTGTCAGCGGCGATGATGAAGTCGCACATCATCGCCAGCTCGCAGCCGCCGCCGAGGGCGTAGCCGGCGACCGCGGCGATCACTGGCTTGCGGCAACGCGTCACGCGCTCCCAGTTGCGGGTGATGAAGTCCTCGGTGAACACGTCGGCGTAGCTCTTGGACGCCATTTCCTTGATGTCCGCGCCGGCCGCGAAGGCGCGCTCCGAGCCGGTGATCACCACACAGCGGACAGCGGCGTCGGCCTCGGCCTCGTCGAGGACGGCGGTCATTTCGTCCATCAGCTGGCCGTTCAGGGCGTTGAGCGCCTCGGGACGGTTGAGCCGGATGAGGGTTACGGCCTCGTGCCGCTCAACGATCAGGGTCTTGAGACTCATCGAACTACGCTCCTTGGACGTGCAACCGCCGCCTTAAGGCCCCGTGACCGAATAGCCAAGCGCCCGCAGCTTCGCGGGCACTCCGTCGGGGCCCAGCAGGTGCCCGACGCCGACCACCACGACCGTGCGGCCATGGCCCTTCAGGCGTGCGTCCAGCACCTTGGTCCAGCGGGCGTTCCGCTCGGTGACCAGGCGGCGGTAGAGGCCCGGCGTCTTGTCGCGGATCGGCGCCAGCGCCTCGCGGTCGAGGCCCTGGATGTCGCCGTCGGTCCAGGCCTTTACCAGCACCGCAAACTCGTCGGGCCGTTCGTCCATATCGTGCAGGGTCTCACGCAGGGAGGTGACTTGCTCGTCCCAGGCGCCGCCGGAGAGCAGGGCCACCTGCTCCTCGGGGGTTTCGAAGGCGCGGCGCTTGGCCTTGGGGGTGGCCATGGCGGCGATGGTCTTCTCGACGCCGGAAGCCGCGTCTGCGCCCATCTTCCGGTAGGCGCCCCCGGCGAGCGCGATCTCGGCCAGCCAGGGCTGCAGCCGATCGAGCAGCACCGGCGACACGTCGTAGGCCTCCGCCACCTTGCTCATCAGCTCGGCGTCCTTGGGCGGCAGGAGTTTGAACAGTGATTGGTCGGGTGGCAGCACGCCGACCTGCGTCGCCAGCGCGGCGGTCGTGGCCTCGGTCTTGGCGTCGATGGGCAGCTCGAACCAGATGTCGTCGGCGGCCTTCAGCGCGCGATTCAGCGCCGGCGGGGTCCAGTCGAGGCCGCGCGGCAGGATGTGCACCGAGCCGAACAGCACGACCTCGGAGTTCTTGTCCTTGACTACCCAGACCGGCGGTTCGGCCGCGGCGGTCCCGGCGACCGTCAGGGCCGCCAGGGTCGCGGCGATGGACCTTAGAAAGAACCGGCTCACGTTTGACAGACCGGGCAATAGAAGGTCGAGCGGCCGGCCTGGACCTTCCGCGCGATTATGCCGACGCAGGGGTCGTTGAGGCAGGGCTCGCCCTCGCGGTCGTAGACCCGGAAGCGATGCTGGAAGTAGCCGAGAGCGCCGTCGGTCTGGGCATAGTCGCGCAGGGTCGAGCCGCCGGCCGCGATCGCCTCGGTCAAGACCGCTCGGATATCCGCCACCAGGTTCGTGAGGCGGGCCTTCGAGATGCCGGCGGCGGCCTTGAAGGGGGAGATGCGGGCGCGGTTGAGGGCCTCGCACACATAGATGTTGCCCAGGCCTGCGACGATCCGCTGGTCGAGGAGCAGGGTTTTGGGGCCCTGCTTGCGACCGCTGAAGGCGGCCTTCAGGTGGTCGGCGTCGAAGGCGTTCGACAACGGCTCCGGACCGAGCCCGGCGAACCAGGGATGCAGCTCGAGCGTCGCGGTGTTCACCAGCGCCATGTAGCCGAAGCGGCGGGGGTCGTAGTAAGTCACCCGCGCCCCGGCGTCGGTCTCGAAAACGATGTGGGCGTGCTTGGGATCCCGATCCGGGGCGTAGTGGAACTGCCCAGGCCTTGCGACGCCATTGGGCCCTTCCTGTTGGGGCTTGGCGATTTCGAACCGGCCGCTCATGCCCAAGTGCATGACCAGCGTGTCCTCACGATCCAGGCTTGCCAACAGGTACTTGGCGCGGCGGGTCAGGCGGGTGATCGTGGCGCCGGTCAGGAGCTGGACGAAGTTTTCCGGGAGCGGGAAGCGCAGGTCGGGTCGTCGGGCCTCGACGCGGGCCAGGCGGTGGCCTTCCAGCACCGGCGCCAGACCGCCGCGCACCGTCTCGACCTCGGGAAGCTCAGGCATGGCCAACGGCTTGGCACGCTCCGGCCCGCGCGCCAAGGGCCTTGGAGCGCCGCAGGCGTAGGGCTAAGACGCACGCCATGACCGGACCTGCCGCCACCTTCGGCTTCCGCGACGTGGACCCGAACGACAAGCCCGGCCTAGTGCGGGGCGTGTTCGACCGCGTGGCGCGGCGCTACGACCTGATGAACGACCTGATGAGTGGCGGTGTGCACCGGCTCTGGAAGGACGCCGTCGCCGCGCGGCTGAATCCGCAGCCTGGCGAAACCATCATCGACTGCGCCGGCGGCACCGGCGACATGGCGCGGCGCTTCGCCAGGATGGCCCGGCGGGCCCAGTTGCGCCGCGGCGGCGCTGACGCCCAGGTGATCGTGGTCGACTACAACGCCGAGATGATCGCCGCAGGCCGCGAGAAGGGCTCGGAGCCTGAGATCTGCTGGGCCGTCGGCGATGCCCAGCGCCTGCCGCTGCCCGACGCCAGCGCCGAGGCCTATGTGATCGCCTTTGGCATCCGCAACGTCACCGACATCACCGTGGCCTTGCGCGAGGCGCGGCGCGTGCTGAAGCCCGGCGGCCGGTTTCTCTGCCTGGAGTTCTCGCGGCCGATCACCGAGCCGCTACAGAAGGCCTACGACGCCTATTCGTTCAAGGTGATCCCGGAGATCGGGGCGCGGGTCGGCGGCGATCGTGAGGCCTACCAGTACCTGGTGGAGAGCATCCGCCGGTTCCCGGATCAGCGCCGGTTCGCCGCGATGATCGGCGAGGCCGGCTTCGGCCGAGTCGACTACACCAATTTCACCGGCGGGGTCGCAGCCCTGCACACGGGCCGGGCCGTCTAGCGGCATGAGCGGCGCCCCTTGGTAGCCCTGGCCGCGTTTGGCCGCATGACCGCTGCGGTCTGGGCGCTGGTGCGCAACGACGCCCTGCTGCCGCGCGAGCTCGATGCGTTCTATCCCTCCTCCGTTGGGGCGGTGGCCAAGACCCTACGCATCTTCGCGGGGTCCGGCGCGCGCAGCGGGCGGCCGGGCGAGCGCCTGGCGCGCTCGCTGGAAGGCATGGGGCCTGTAGCGATCAAGCTCGGCCAGCTGCTTTCGACGCGAGGTGATTTCTTCGGGCGTGAGTTCGCCGAGGACCTTTCGCGGCTAAAGGATCGCCTGCCGCCGTTTCCAACGGCCGTGGCTCGGGTCGAGGTCGAGCGAGAACTGGGCCGCTCGATCGAAAGCCTTTACGCGGAGTTCGGCGAGCCGATGGCCGCAGCCTCCCTTGCCCAGGCGCACGAGGCGAAGCTCAAGGACGGGCGCAAGGTTGCGGTGAAGGTGCTGCGGCCGGGCATCGAGCGGCGGGTCGCCAATGACGCGGAGAGCCTGGCGCTGGCCGCTTCACTGATCGATCGCTGGATTCCGCCGGCCCGGCGCCTGGAGCCCAAGGCCTTCGCCGAAACGGTGATCCGGGCGACGATCCTCGAGCTCGACCTGCGCCTGGAAGCGGCCGGCGCCGACGAGCTGCGCGAAGTGATGGCCAAGGACGGCTACATGGCCGTTCCGCCGATCGTATGGGAGGGCGTTGGCAAGCGTGTCCTGACGATGGAGTGGGCGCGTGGGTGGCCGTTGTCCGACGCGGCCGCCTTAACCCAGCCCGGCCTCGACAATCAGGCGATGGCCGACAACCTGATCCGCGCCTTCCTGTCCCAGGCGCTCGACCACGGGGTCTTCCACGCCGACCTGCACGAGGGCAACCTGTTCGCCGCCGCCCCGGCCCAGCTCACCGCCGTGGACTTCGGGATCATCGGTCGCATCGGCCCGCCCGAGCGGCGCTACCTGGCCGAGATCCTCTGGGGCTTCCTCAATCGAGACTACGAGGGCGTCGCGCGCACCCACTTCGATGCGGGCTATGTGCCGGCGCATCACAGCGTCGCGGCCTTCGCGCAGGCGCTGCGGGCAGTGGGCGAGCCGGTTTTCGGCCGCAGGGCCAGCGAGGTGCCGATGAGCCGGGTGCTAACCCAGCTCTTCGAGATCACCGCTCTCTACGACATGCACCTGCGGCCTGAACTGGTGCTGCTGCAGAAGACGATGATGACGGTTGAAGGCGTCGCGCGCCGCATCCAGCCGGACCACGACATCTGGTCGGCCGCTGACCCGGTGGTCCGCCGCTGGATGGCCCGTGAGCTGTCGCCCGCCGCTAGGATCAAACGCTTCGCCGAGGAAGCCGCCACGGCGGTGCGCAATATCGCCAGGCTGGCCGAGAATCCGCCGGGGCCCGCGCAGGTCGAGGTTCGGACCGAGCAGAGGGGCTCGCCCCTACTGTGGTTCGCAATGGGCGCACTGGCCGCCGGCGCGGCGTTCCTGGCGGCGGTCTACCTCTACTGACGCCGGTTCCTGCCCCGCGAATGTAGGAGGCCTCAGTCCTCGATCTTCGTCCGGGCCATCCATTCGGCTTGCGTCAGCCGATCCGCCCCGTCGTCGCCGAACAGTTCCATGCGGCCGTCGCGGAAGACGGTGGTCTTGCCGATGGTCGGCATGTCGGCGACCTCGATGGGGTCCCGCCGTCCGGCTGTCAGGTAGACGAGATCGCCCGGGCCCTTGGATCTCAGCGAGTGGACGACCCCATCGATGGGAAAGCCCACGAAATCCCCGGGCCCTACCGGATGTCCAACGCCGTCCAGGACCATCTCTCCCACGCCTTCCAGGATGAAAACGAACTCCTCCGACACCGAGTGGGCGTGCGGGATAAAGCTCTCCTTGCCGGGCGGGATGCGGATCAGATGGACGCCGAGTTGCTTCATGCCGGCCGCGTCGCCCAGCGGCACCATCCGCATCTCCGAGGCCGGATTGAACGGATGGCGCCCCCGCCAGACCTGCGACCAATCCACCTGGCCGGTGCGCACGATATGCTTGAGATCAGGCATGGCTTTGCCTCCAATCGCGGCGAGGATGGTCGCTCGCCGCGGCCGGGTCCTCAAGCCTGATCGGCCGAAGGGCCGTTATCGCAGGCGCCGAGCAAGGCAAGCGCCGATATTGCTGGCGCCAGGGACAGCGGCGTCTTGACCCAGCAACCTGCCTGAAAATAGCAGAGCGCTGGAACAAATAAGGAACAACTTGAAACAATCGTCGGGTCCAATTTGCTGGATTTGTCCCGCGGCCCCATCTGGCCTATGCCTGACGCGCGTCGCATGAGGGGCGAGGGCCTTGCCAAGTACTTGGGCTGAAAAGCGGATTCTCTTGATCGTCGGCGGCGGGATCGCGGCCTACAAGAGCCTCGAACTCACCCGCCTTCTGCGCAAGGCGGGCGTTGCGGTGCGCCCGATCCTCACCCAGGCGGGCGCCGAATTCGTCACCCCGCTGTCGCTCGCGGCCCTGGCCGAGGACAAGGTCTACGCCGAGCTCTTCTCGCTGACCGACGAGGCGGAGATGGGGCACATAGAGCTCTCCCGCTCCGCCGATCTGGTGGTCGTGGCGCCGGCTACGGCGGACCTGATGGCCAAGGCGGCGGGCGGAATTGCTAACGACCTCGCCTCCACGACCCTGCTGGCGACCGACAAGCCCGTGCTGATGGCGCCGGCTATGAACGTGCGGATGTGGCTGCACCCGGCCACGCAGCGGAACCTCGCTACCCTAAAGGCTGACGGCATGACCTTCGTCGGCCCCGACGACGGCGCCATGGCCTGCGGGGAATTTGGCCCCGGCCGGATGGCCGAGCCGGCGGCGATCTTCGAGGCGATCATGGCGGCTCTCGGGTCGGGCGCCCGGCCGCTGGCCGGCAAGCGGGCGCTGGTCACGGCGGGGCCCACCGCCGAGGCGATCGATCCCGTCCGAATGCTGACCAACCGCTCTTCGGGCAAGCAGGGGTACGCCATCGCCGGCGCCCTCGCAGCTCTAGGCGCAGAAGTGACGCTAGTGAGCGGGCCGACCGCGCTTGCCGCCCCTGCTGGCATCGCTCGCGTCGACGTCGAGAGCGCGCGTGAGATGCTGGCCGCCTGCGAGGCCGCGCTGCCGGCCGACATCGCGGTTTGCGTGGCCGCCGTCGCCGACTGGCGGCCCGCCGATGCTAGTGGCCGCAAGCTGAAGAAAGGGTCCGGCCCGCCCGAGGCCATCGCGCTTGTCGAGAACCCCGACATACTTGCCAGCCTGTCGAAGCATGCCCGCCGGCCGCGGCTGGTGGTCGGCTTCGCCGCCGAGACCAACGATCTCGAGGCGCACGCCAAGGCCAAGCTCGCCAAGAAGGGCTGTGACTGGATCGTCGCCAATGACGTCAGCGTGGCCGGAACCATGGGCGGCGACGAGAATGCGGTGGCCCTCGTCAGCGCCGGCGGAATCGAGCGATGGGAGCGGATGGCCAAGGACGCAGTGGCGCGCCGCCTGGCCGACCGCATCGCCGCCCAATTCGCCTGAGAACCCTTATGGGGAAAACCCAGTGAACCCGACCGTTCCGATCGTCCGCCTCCCTCACGGCGAAGGCCTGCCGCTGCCCGCCTACGAGACGGCTCAGGCCGCCGGAATGGACCTGCGCGCCGCTGTGCCGGAGGAGGAGCCGGTGACCCTGCGCCCCGGCTCGCGGTTCGCGACGCCCACCGGCCTCGCCTTCGCCTTGCCGCCGGGTTTCGAGGGGCAGGTGCGGCCGCGCTCCGGGCTGGCGGCCAAGCACGGCGTTACCTGCCTGAACACCCCCGGCACAGTCGACGCCGACTATCGGGGCGAGGTGAAGGTCATCCTGATCAACCTGGGCGAAGAGGACTTCGTCATTCGCCGCGGCGAGCGGATCGCCCAGCTGATCATCGCGCCGGTGGTCCAGGCTGCCTGGTCCGAGGTGGCGAGCCTCGACGAGACGGCCCGTGGCGCCGGCGGCTTCGGCTCTACGGGACGTTGACGCGCCGATGAGCGAGACGCCCCGCAAGAAGCGCCTGCCGTTCCGCTGGCTCTCGCTGGCGGAGATCGTCGGCATCCTGGCTGTTTCGATCGCCGCGCTGGGCTACTGGGATACGCACCGAGAGCGCGCGCAGACCGACCGCGAACGCGCCGCCGCCGAGCGTGAGCGGAAGGCCGAGGCCCAGGCCGGCATTCTGAAGCTGTCGTTCCTGATGACCGGCACGCCAGAGGGCTCAGGGGAGCGGCTGCGGCTGGCCAGCGTCCACTCCGAGCAGGTGATCCAAACCCAGTCGATCAGCTTCCCGAGCGAGGTGCGCGGCGACGCGGTGCAGACCACCGGCAATCCGCGCATCGAGGCGGGATGGTTCGAGGGCGGCCTCGACAAGGCGCTGCACGAACGCGGCGCCAGGCAGCGGCAGGGCCGCCTGCCGGTCGGCATCGTCAGTGTGTTCATCGAGGACGGGCAGACCAAGACCGACCGCGCCCTCTACATGGTCGGTTACAGCCTGCATCCGCGCGTGCTGCGCAGCGACAAGGTCGAGATGGAAGGGCTGTCCCTAGTTCGCCGCGGCGTCGGCGAGGACGTTCAGGCCGCGGTCGACAACCTTTGGGCGCGGCAGGCGCCTGCACCCGACAAGCCGTGATGGGGGCTGGGCTCGCCTCGGCCAACTATCAGCTCACCCCGCTCAGCGGCGGAGATCGGTCTGATCTCTTCGGCCATATCTCCGACGCGTCGACGGTCGAGTTCATGGACATCGAGCCGCTCACCGACCTGGCCGGGGCGGACGCGGTGATCGCCTGGGCGACCGGCCTTGCGGCTTCCGGTGAGGGCGTCCGCTGGGCGATCCGCGATCGAGACGGGGCCTTTGTCGGGACGGCTGGCTTCAACAGCCTGGTGCGCGAGCGTGGCTCACGGGGCGCAGTGGCCTACGACGTGGTCCGGGCGCGATGGCGGCAGGGCGTGATGGCCGAGGTATTGCCGGTGGTTCTGAAGTACGGCTTCGACACCTTGGGCCTTCATCGCATCGAGGCCCTGGTCACGCCCGGCAACGTCGCGTCGGCGGCCCTGCTGGACCGCTTCGGGTTTCGGCTTGAGGGCGTCCTCAAGGACTACGCCTTCTGGAAGGGGCGCTACTGGGATCAGTGGCTCTACGCTCGGCTCGCTGACGCCTGAGCGATATCCGGGGCCGTGAAACCGCGGACGTTTTCCTCGATGGCCTGGGCGAGGGCGAGCAGGCGCCCGTCACCGTTCAGGGGACCGATGAGCTGCGTGCCGACCGGCAGGCCCGAGGCCGAGAACCCCGCGGGGATGGCTGTCGCCGGCAGGTGGAGCGCCGTGGCCAGAGAGATCCAATTCAGCATCGAAGGATAGGGCATGACCTGGCCGTCCGAGGTCGTCAGCTTGCGCCGGCCGAACGGGCTGTGGTCGTGCGGGAAGGCGGTCACCGGCGTAATCGGCGCAAGGATGGCGTCGAAGCGGCTGAACATGGCCCCGATCTCATGGCGCAGACGCCTCCGCACAGCGTCGGCGGCCATCCACTCGCGGTGGGTGGCGGTGTAGGCGAGCGTCATAGCGGCGTTGGACGTCGGCGGAGCGCCACGGCTCATCTGCCAGCGGGCCCAGCCGCGCATGCGCTCCAGGCCGCGGACGGTGGCCGGCGGCATGTCCTCGCCGAGCACGGCCCCGAGCAGGACCTGGTAGGCGCCCATCAGGACCGGCATGTGTACGGGCGAGGGGATGGGCGTGACGATGGCCCCGGCCGCAGTCAGGTCGGCCGCGAAGCGTTCGATCGCCCCGCGCACTTCTGGATCCAAGGTGAAGCTCGGCTCGTCGAGCCAGAGCCCGATCTTGACCTCCTTCAACTCGGCGGGCGGCGCCTTGGCCGCCATCAGGCCGCCCTGGATGACCGAAAGCAGCAGGCGCAGGTCTCGGGCCGAGCGCGCCATCGGGCCGACGACGTTTAGGTCGCGTTCGCTCCACGAGCCCGGGGACGGCGGTACATGGCCGTGCTGGTCCACGACGCCCCAGGTCGGCTTGTGGCTGTAGACGCCGCAGAAGCTCGCCGGGACACGCAAGCTGCCGCCGATGTCGGAGCCGATCTCCAGCGCTGTGACCCCGGCCGCCAGCGCCGCCGCCGCGCCGCCGGATGAGCCGCCGGTGGTCCGGTCCCCGTCCCACGGGTTGTTTGTGGTCCCATAGAGGGCGTTGAAGGTCTGCCAGTCGCCGGCCATCACCGGGGTGTTGGTCTTGCCCCAGATGACGGCGCCCGCGCGCCGCGCGAACCGTACCGCCGAAGCGTCCTCGGCCTGGCGCAGTCGAAGGTGCTTGAGGCCTGACGAGGCCGGCAGGCCGACAACGTCGAGCGTGTCCTTCACCGTGATCGGAAGGCCGGCAAGCGGGCCGGGTGTTTCGCCTCTCGCCCTTAGGTCGTCGATGGCCCGCGCCTGTTCGAACGCCCGCTCCAGATCTACCGCCACGACGGCGTTCAGCTGATCATGGGTCTGCTCGTGTCGGGCAAGGGATGCTTCCAGAAGCTCCACCGCCGAAACCCGCTTGGCGTTCAGCGCGGCGATCTGGTCGGTGGCGTCGCGCCTGAGGAGGTCCATCTAGCCCCGCCCGGAAAAGCCTAAGACGTCGCGCATGTCGTACTGACCGGCCGGGCGTCCGGCGACCCAGCGAACCGCGGCGATCGCGCCCCGGGCGAAGAGGCCCCGGTCGCGGGCCGAGTGAGACAGGGTGAAGATCTCGTCCTCGGCGATGAAGCTGACGCTGTGCTCGCCGACGATGCCGCCGCCGCGAACGACCGAAAATCCGATCTCGCCCTGCTTCCGCGGCCCGGTGATACCGTCGCGGCCCCGGTTCGCGACCTTCGAAAGCGACACACTGCGCCCCCTGGCGGCGGCTTCGCCGAGCATCAGCGCGGCGCCGGAGGGCGCATCGACCTTGCGGCGATGGTGAGCCTCGAAGACTTCGATGTCGTAGGCCTCGGGTCGGAGTTGGTGGGCGGTCTGCTCGACGAAGCCGAGCATCAGGTTGAGGCCGAGCGAGAAGTTGCCGGCCCGCACGATCGGGATCTTGAGCGCGGCGGACTCGATGGCGGCGATCTGGGCTGCGTCGAAACCCGTCGCGCCGAGCAGCAGGGCGGGGCCGCCGCGACCGGCGCAGACCTCCGCCAGGGCGGTCGATGCTGCGGGGGTGCTGAAGTCGACGACGACGTCGGCCGATGCCAGCGCCGCGTCCTGGCCCACCAGGCCATCGCCGGATTCCCCCGGCCGGTCGAAGCGCGCCACGAGCGTCATGCCGGGCTCGGCGAGGACCGCTTCGCACATCGCCCTCCCCATTCGGCCGAGCGCGCCGGCGACTGCGATCTTGATCGGGTTCTGGGGCAGCGGCGTCACTCCGGCGGGCGTGCAAGCGAGGCGTTAGTCTCGCGAGGCCGCCCGCCGGGTCAACGACAAAGCTCAGGCGGCGGCCGACTCCGGCCGCTTCATCATCTTGGACATGGTGGTCGCCGACACGCTGGGACGCTTGGCCATGCGTTCCAGCCAGGCCAGGAGGGGCGAACCCGCCGTCATAGCGGCTCCCTCAGGCGACTGGGGCAGAAAGTCGAGATGGGCCACGGCCATCAGGTCGGCCAGGGTGACCTCGTCGCCGGCGAAGTAGGGCTTGTCCTGCAGGATGTCCTCGAGCGCCTTAACGCAGACCTTGGCCTGTGGGACCGCCGCGGCTACGGCCTGTTCGTCGACCGGCAGG
This sequence comes from Phenylobacterium sp., assembly GCA_036496685.1. Taxonomy (GTDB): domain Bacteria; phylum Pseudomonadota; class Alphaproteobacteria; order Caulobacterales; family Caulobacteraceae; genus Phenylobacterium. The sequence continues at coordinate 10,867 of DASXKT010000252.1, read as the reverse complement.
CCGAAGATCGGCTTGATGACACGATTGAAGCCTATGCCGGCGCTTATCGACGGCATGACGTACCAGTCGACGATGTTCATCACCTGGTTCATGCGGGCCTGGGCGCGCGGATCGACGGGCGTCAGGCTTGGCCCATCGAACACCTGGTCGATGTAGCGGATGATGGCCTGGGCCTCGTAGAGCCAGAAGCCGTCATGCTCGATGAACGGCACCCGGCCGAACGGGTGGTGTTCCAGATGCTCAGGAGTCCTGGTCTTGCCGAACTCCATGGCGGCGAGCCGGTAAGGAGCGCCCTTTTCCTCGCAGGCCAGCAGGGGCATGCGGACGTAAGGGCTGCCCGGAATGCCGTGGACGATGATCTCAGACATTTTTGGTCTCCCTGAACAAAGTGATGCTCTAGCCGTCGACAGTGGCCCTGAAGCTTTCGAGGATCCCGCCCCAGCCGCCGTCCATGGAGGTCCGGGCCTGAATGGCGGCCTCGCTGTCGCCGAGGCGCTCAAGGGCGCGGTGCTCGAAATCGACGCGGGTTTCGTCCGGTCCGACTGCCGTGAAGCGCACCTCGACTTCGGTCAGCAGGCTGGGATCGTATTTCCACTGCCCGGTGATCCGCCACGCCAGCACCAGACGGGCAGGTGGATCCCAGGCCAGAACGTCGCCCCACAGCTCGTCGGTCCCGTCCTCGCCGAGGCCGTACCAGCGCCCGCCCACCCCAGGCTCAAGGATGGCCTTCTTGAGCGGCGAGTCTCCGATGTGGTGGCTCTTCGGCCACCAGCGGTCGAGGCCGTCGGTGAACACCTGGAACGCTTTTTCCGGAGTTGCGCGGACCGTCAGGGTCTTCCTGATCGCGGCGGGGGTGATGGTCTGGCTCACGGCTCTTCCTTCCCGTTGTCGGAATCTTCGCTTTCGTCGCGGCGTTCGACCTCGGCCTTGAAGGCCTCGAGGGCGGCATCCCAGAACTGGTCGAGCCAGGCGCGGATCTGCCCGAGCCCCTTCGGATCGATCTGATAGACGCGCCGCGTCCCGTCCGGCCGATCGGTGACCAAGCCGGCCTCCTTCAAGACCTTCAGATGTTGGGAGACTGCCGGCCGGCTCACCGGCAGCCCGTGCGCCAGTTCGCCCACGGCCGACGGCCCGCGCGCCAGGCGTTCGAACACCTCGCGTCGGGTTGGATCGGCAAGTGCGGCGAAGGCTTTTGCGTTAGTCATGGCTTACCGTAAGTCATGACTAACTGATGAGTCAAGGCGTCCCACGTGGGAGCCTTTCCGGAAAGCCGAGAGGCGAGCACAGGCCCGCCCCTCGGCTCCGCCAGGTGTGGAGGCTACTTCTTCGGCAGCATCTTCTTCAGGTCGGCCTGTGTAGCGTTGATGGTCGCCGCGCCGTTCTGGACGGCGAGCTTCGAGGTATCCACCGTGAAGGTGTCGGTCCCCATCTTGATGGTGGCGACGCCGGCCTTGACCCCGGTGACTTCGCCGATCGAAGCACCGGTGTTGTCCTTCACGGTCATCCCGCTCGCGACCTCGGTGCTGGCCCCAGCGTTGGCGGCGGTGTCGGAGCCGGTCACGCTCTTAGCCGATGAGCTTGACGGCGGGTCGCTCGAGGATGGGGTTTGCGCCAGGACTGGGCCGGCAATGGCCAGGGCGGCGGCAAAGGCTACGTAGGAGAATGTCTTCGGCATCATAGACTTCCCATCTGATGAGCCCCCAAGCCAGCCTCGTCAAAGCGACTGGCTCGGCCGATTGTTCCAATGTCGAAACCCCGACGGACATATTCGCCGGCGGCCGAAGCTCGACCGAGGTTGTTTCGGGAGACCGGGGTCTGTAGGTTCCCGCTCTCATCGCAACCGACGCCTTAAGGACCCGCCGCCGCTATGAGCGACGCCGAGAAACGCACCTTTACCGACGAAGAAGCGCTCAACTTCCACCGGTATCCGTCGCCTGGAAAAATCGCGATCGCCGCCACCAAGCCGATGGCGACGCAGCGAGATCTGAGCCTCGCCTATTCGCCGGGCGTCGCGGTGCCGGTGCTGGCGATCGCCGCCGACCCGGACGCCGCCTACGAGTACACGTCAAAGGGCAACCTGGTGGCGGTGATCTCCAACGGCACGGCGATCCTCGGCCTCGGCAATCTGGGCGCGCTCGCCTCCAAGCCGGTCATGGAGGGCAAGGGTGTCCTCTTCAAGCGCTTCGCCGACGTCGACGCCATCGACGTGGAGGTGGCCGCCACCGATCCCGACGAGATCATCACGGTGGTCAAGAACATCGGCCTGACCTACGGCGGCATCAACCTCGAGGACATCAAGAGCCCCGAGTGCTTCCGCATCGAGACGGAGCTTCAAGAACTCCTCGACATCCCGGTCTTCCATGACGATCAGCATGGTACGGCGATCATCTCGGCCGCCGGCCTGATCAACGCCTGCCACATCACCGGCCGCGACATCGCCGACGTGAAGGTCGTGCTGAACGGCCCAGGCGCTGCGGGCATCGCCACCATGGAACTGATCAAGGCCATGGGCGTGAAGCCGAACAACGTGATCGCGGTCGACTCCAAGGGCGTGCTCTGGCGCGGCCGGCCCAACGACATGAACCAATGGAAGTCGGCTCACGCCATCGAGACCGACAAGCGGACCCTGGCCGAGGCGCTGGAAGGCGCCGACGTCTTCATCGGCCTGTCGGTGAAGGGCGCGTTGACGTCCGAATTGGTCCAGACCATGGCGGCCAAGCCGATCATCTTCGCCATGGCCAACCCGGACCCGGAAATCACGCCGGAAGAGGTGTACGCCGTGCGCCCTGACGCCATCGTCGCCACCGGCCGGTCCGACTATCCGAACCAGGTGAACAACGTCCTGGGCTTCCCCTACATCTTCCGCGGGGCCCTCGACGTGCGCGCGCGGCGCGTGAACATGGAGATGAAGATCGCCTGCGCCAATGCGCTGGCCATGCTGGCGCGCGAGGACGTGCCGGACGAGGTCGCCGCAGCCTATCACGGCCTGCAGCTGAAGTTCGGGCCGGAATACATCATCCCGACGCCGTTCGATCCGCGCCTCATCTCCTACGTTCCGCCGTTCGTGGCCAAGGCTGCGATGGACACCGGCGTCGCGCGCAAGCCCATCGACGACATGGACGCCTACCGGGCGTCGCTGGCGCAGCGGCTCGATCCCACCGCGGCGTTCCTGCAGAAGCTGCAGGGCGCGGTGCTTTCCGGTCCGCAAAAGCGGGTGGTCTTCGCCGAGGGCGAGGAGCCCAGCGTGATCCGCGCTGCCTACGCTTTCCAGACGGCGGGCCTGGGCTCGGCTGTCCTGGTTGGCCGCGAGGACCTGGTGCACGACAACATGCGCCTGGTGGGGCTGGATCCCGGCGAGGTGAAGCTGGAGATCCTGAACGCCCGGCTGTCCGACAAGAATCCCGAGTACGTCGACTACCTTTATGCGCGCCTGCAGCGTGAGGGCTACCTGCGCCGCGACGTGCAGCGGCTGATCAACCAGGACCGCAACTCCTTTGCCGCAGCCATGGTGGCGATGGGCCACGCCGACGGCATGGTCACGGGCGTCACCCGATCCTTCGACCAGGTGCTGGAGGAGGTCCTGCGGGTCATTGACCCCTCGCCGGACGGCCGCGTAATCGGCCTCAGCGTGGTGCTCGCCAAGGGACGCACCCTGTTCATCGCCGACACCAGCGTCACCGAGATGCCGGAAGCCGAGGACCTCGTGGAGATCGCCAAGGAGGCCGCGCGCGCGGTCCGGACCCTGGGCTACACGCCGCGCCTGGCCTTCATGAGCTATTCCACCTTCGGCAATCCCATGGGCTCGCGTTCCGAGAAGGTGCGCGAGGCCGTGGCCCTGCTGGATGAACTCGACGGCGTCGACTTCGAATACGAGGGCGAGATGCCGCCGGAACTGGCCCTGGAGCCCGAGGCCCGGGTCAACTACCCCTTCATGCGGCTTTCCGGTCCGGCCAACGTGCTGATCATGCCGGCCATCCACTCGGCGGCCATCTCGACGCAGCTGATCCAGTCGCTGGGCGGGGCTACGGTGATCGGCCCGATCTTGCTGGGCCTGGAGCACACGGTGCAGATCTGCCCGCTATCGGCGTCGGTCTCCAAGATCCTCCACATGGCCACGGTCTGCGCCTACGATCGTCCGCTCGTGGAAATCGAGGCCTAGCAGATCCAGGCATCATCGCCGAAAGCTGCTGACGTGGCTTTCGGTATGACACTGAAGTTTGCTATGGGGCGCGCCCGCACAGGAGCGCGCCAGTGTCCTCCGCCTTCAGCCTTGGCATAGACTTCGGCACGACCAACACCGTCGTGGCGCTCGCCGACGCAGCCGGGCCGGCGCACCTCGTCCAGTTTCCCACGCCGGAAGGCGAGCTTTTCGCGTTCCGAAGCTGCCTTTCGTTCCATGCAGGCGACAAGCCGAACGACCGCGCGATCGCGGCCGGGCCCTGGGCCATCGACGCCTATGTCGAGGACCCTGCCGAGACCCGCTTCATCCAGTCGTTCAAGAGTTTCGCGGCCTCGCAAAGCTTCACGGAAACCCAGGTGCTTGGCCGCCGCTATCGGTTCGAGGACCTGCTTTCGACCTTTCTCCTGAAGCTTCGGGCTTACGCCGACGCCGGCATGGCTGAGCTGCCGAGCCGGGTCATCGTCGGGCGGCCGGTCACCTTCGCAGGCGGCGCACCCAGCGAGCCGCTGGCGCTTTCGCGTTATGAGACCGCCTTCGAGCGCATGGGGTTCACCGAGATCCTCTACGCCTACGAGCCGGTCGGGGCGGCCTTCTTCTTCGCCCGCGAGCTGGACCATGACGCGACCGTATTGGTCGGCGACTTCGGGGGCGGCACCTCGGACTTCTCGATCATCCGCTTCGAGCGCGAGGGCGGGGAAATCCGCGCCATCCCGCTCGGTCGGTCCGGGGTCGGCGTGGCCGGAGACGCCTTCGACTACCGGATCATCGACCACCTGGTCTCGCCAGCGCTGGGCAAGGGGTCGAGTTACCAGAGCTTCGGCAAAACTCTGCCAATCCCCAACCGCTACTATTCGGCCTTCGCCCGCTGGGACCAGCTTGCCCTGATGCGCGCCAGCCGCGACATGCGAGAGATCCGCGCCCTGGTCCGCGAGGCGGTGGAGCCGGAGAAGATCGCCCGCCTGGTGGAGACGCTGGACGAGAACTACGGCTACCAGCTCTACCGCTCGGTCTCGCGCCTGAAGGAGGCCCTGTCGGTCGAGGACGCCGCCGAATTCCGCTTCGAGGCAGGCTCGATCGCGCTGCGTGGCGAGGTGCGACGCGCCACCTTCGAACGCTGGATCGCGCCGGAGCTGGCGCGGATCGAGACCGCCGTGGACGCCGCCCTCGCCAGCGCAAATCTCGGACCCGAGGGTGTCGACCGGGTGTTCCTGACCGGAGGCTCCTCCCTGGTGCCGGCGGTCCGCGCAATTTTTCATCGCCGATTCGAACCGTCACGGATCGAGACGGGCGCCGAACTGGAATCCATCGCCTCCGGCCTCGCCCTGATGGGCCGTGAGCGCGACCTCACCCGCTGGACGACACGCGCCAACATCGGAGACGCCGCATGATCCTGATCGGTCACTACGACAGCCCGTTCGTGCGCCGGGTGGCCATCGCCCTTCGGCTCTACGGCATGGCCTACGAGCACCGCGCCTGGTCGGTGTTCTCCCAGGCCGACGAGATCGCCGCTTACAATCCGCTGAAGCGCGTGCCGACGCTGGTGCTCGACGACGGCGAGGTGCTGATCGAGAGCGCGGCGATCCTCGATTGGCTCGACGAGGTCGCCGGTTCCGAGCGGGCGCTGATCGCCGAGCGCGGGGCGGAGCGGCGGGCGGCGCTGAAGTCCTGCGCACTTGCCAGCGGCCTCGCCGACAAGGCGGTCAGCCTGGTCTACGAACGCGCAGTCCATGGCCGCGAGACGCCGCTCTGGGTCGAGCGCTGCCGTTCGCAGATCGGGGGCGTGCTGGCGGCCCTCGAAGCTGATCGCGCGGCGCGGCCTGGCCCCTGGTGGTTTGGCGCAAAGCTCAACCACGCCGACATCATTGTGGGCTGCGTGCTGCGCTTCCTGCGCGAGGCGCACCCCGACGCGTTCAACGCTGCCGATTGGCCGGCGCTCGCGGCGCACGCCGAGGCCTGCGAAGCGCTGCCGGAATTTGCGGCCGTCGTGATGCCGTTCTTCGTGGCGCCCCCGAAGGCCTAGACCCGGGATCGCGCCAGCGCGGCGACAGCCTCGTCGGCCGCTCTGAGGCCGCTTTCCCAGGCGCCGTGGACGGTGGAGTAGAAGCGCCCGCTGGTGGCTTCGCCGGCGAAAAAGATCCGGTCCTCGACCGGCGTCGCCAGAATGGCGCGATCTCCCGCGTGGCCAGGCAGGGCGTGAGAATAGGAGCCCAGCGCCCAGGGGTCGGCCGCCCAGGCGGTCTCGGCCAGCGGGCGCAGGCTTCGCCGGAAGTTCGACCCCATCAACTGGCCGAGCTCGTCCAGCACAAAGGCCGTCATCCCGCCCCGACCCTCACCCTCGAGTGCGCGGGCGCAGCGGCCGCCGAGGAAGGCTTCGATATAGGGGCGGCCGAAGGGCCTTAGGTGATAGCTGCCGGTCTCGGTCCGGTCGGTATGGCCGAACAGATGGCCGTCGACGGGCAGCCCGCGTGGGCCGTCGAGCCCCAGGAAGACCTTATCGGCAAGGCCAAGCGGCAAGCCTTCGGCGGCGGAGGTTTTGTCAGGCAGGCCGGGCGAGAAGCCCAGGCGGCCCTCAGCAATGACCGGGGTCGGAACGCAGACGATCACGGCGCGCGCCCTGACGCCGCCCTTTGCCGTGTCCAGCGCCAGCTCCCGCCCGTCGTGGTGGATCGTCGTCACCGGGCAGTCGAGCACGATCCGCTCGGTGTCCGCGAAACTCGCGATCGCGGCGCCATAGCCCTCGGCGACCCGCCAGTTGACGCCCGAATCCTCGTAGGCCGCGAAGTCGACCACGGAGACCTGATCGAATTCGGCGCCGTTGTAATAGCTGGAGAAGGCCTCGAGCAGGACGTTCCAGCGGCTGCCGGGTTCCAGGAGGTCGGAGCCGGGACGGTCGACACCGGCCTTCGCCGCCTTGTGCGCCCGGTCCTCGTAAGCCGCCAAGGCCTCGCGGAAGGCGCGCTGGTCCTGCGGCGGGAAGTTCTTGTTGAACGACTGGCGCATCCAGTGCGGCGGGGTGCGGTCGAGCGTGAAGCCGGCCCGTTCGATGGGACCCGTCAGCAGGTTCTCGTCCGCCGAGTGCACCCAGCCCGCGCCGCAATCGACGGGGATGTCCGGGGCCGCCAGGACGGTGTGCGTACGACCCCCGACCCGCGATCGCGCCTCCAGGGCCACGACCGAGAGGCCGGCGGCGTCCAGCCGCTGCAGGGCCGCGATCCCCGCTGCGCCCGCGCCCACAACTACGGCGTCAAACTGATCCGGCATCCAGCTCCTTGCCCCTCTCCGTGAAAGGGAGGGGTCACTTCCTGAGGGTTGGGCTATCCAGGTCCAACTTGTCGACCGGGATCACATCAAGGTCCGGGCGCTTGGCTTTCAGCGCTGGGCTGAACGTCTTGGCGTCACCGGCGATGATCACGCTCGCCCTGGCGGGGTCCATGATCCGGGTCGCGAAGGCCTGCACCTGCGCCGGCGAGACGGCTTCGACCTTTGTCGTGTAGCGGGTGATCTCATCCAGCGGCACGCCGTAAAGGGCGAGGTTGCCGAGCGTGCTGGCCAGGCCGCCGGTGGTGGCCAGGCGGCGTCCGAAGCTGCCGACCAGGTTCGACTTTCGCGCCGTCAGCTCCTCGGTTGTCGCTGGGGTCTTGGCCATCGAGGTCATCTGCTCGGCGATCAGGTCCAAGACCTGCGGCGCGGACTCGTTCTTGGTCTGGGCCGCAGCCCGGAACGAGCCGGTCGAGCGGTTGGCGCTGAGGTTCGAGGACGCGCCGTAGGAGAGGCCGCGCTTGACTCGGATCTCCAGGTTGAGCCGCGAGGAATAGCCGCCACCCAGCAAGGTGTTGGCGACGATGCCGGGGTAATAGTCCGGGTCGCTGCGGGGAATGGCCGCCTTCACCAGGGTCACTGCCGCCTGGCCGGTGCCCGGCAGGTCGATAGCGATAGCCCGCGGGCTTGCCGCCGGGCTGATCTTCGGCGGCGCAGGTAAGGGCGAGGCGGGCCTCGCCCAATCGCCGAATGCCTTCTCGGCCATCGCGAAGCCCTGCTCGGCGGTGATGTCTCCGGTCAGCACCAGAATGGCGTTGTCTGGCCGGAACCAGGCCTTGTGCAGGGCGCTGAGGTCGCCCGGCTTGATCCTCGCGATGGAGGCCGGCGTGCCGGTGGAGACGTGGCCGAACGGTGTGCCTGCGAAGACCACCGGCGCGGCGGCGAAGCCCGCCACCTGCCCCGGCTCCTGATAAGCGACCCGCAGGCCGTCTAACGCCTGGGCCCGCTGACGCTCCAGCTCCTCGGCCGCGAAAGCCGGGTTGCGGGTGACGTCGGCCATGATCGCCATCCCGGTCTCGAGCTTGTCTGGCATGATGTTGAGGCTGATCAGCGAGGCCTCGAGGTTGGCGCTCGATTCAAGCGTGGCGCCCAGAGCTTCGACCTCGCGCGCCACGTCGCGCGCTGAGCGGGTCTTGGTGCCCTCGGTCAGCATGTCGGCGGTCATGCCGGTGGCGCCCGCCAAGCCCGATGGATCGGCCCAGCCGCCGGTCTTCAGCGTCAGTTCGGCGGTGACCAGCGGCAGGTCGGAGGAGCGGGCCACCACGACCCGCAGGCCATTGGCGAGCGTCCGCTCAGCGGGCTTCGGCAGCACCGGTGCGACCGGCGAGCCGATCGGCGGCGGGGCCTGGCGCTGGGCTTCCGGGGCCAGGGCGATGACGGGACCATCGTAGGCCGTGGCCGTCTTCGGCGGGGCAGGCGGGGTCGCGGCGACCTCGCCCTTCGGCCGCTCGCTCTCCGGGCGGTAGCGGATGGTCATGCGCAGCTGCGGGTCGAGGTATTTCTTGGCCACGCGCTGCACATCGGCCGCTGTGACCGCCTGCAGATCGGCGAGCTCGGTGTTCGCCTTGGCGGGATCGCCGTTGATGCGGAGCGCGTATCCCAGCGCAAAGCCCCGCCCGTCGATGGTCTCCCGCTCGCGAAGCTTGCCGGTCACCAGCTGGTTCTTGGCCTCCTCCAGCTCGGCGGCCGTTGGCGGCGCCTCGCGCAGTCGTTGGACTTCCGCCAGCAGGGCGGCCTCGCCATCGGCGATCGAATGGCCCGAGGCCATCACCGCCCCCACCATGAAGTTGCCGGGCTGGGCTGGCAGGTCGGCGTTGGAGAAGATCTCGGCGGCGATCTGCTTCTCGTAGACCAGCCTGTCGTAGAGCCTGGAGGACTTGCCGGCCGAAAGGATCGCATCGAGCACTTTCAGCGCCGGCGCGTCGGGGTGCGAGGCTTGCGGACCCAGCCAGGTGATCGCCAGCGCCGGCAGCGGGACGTTCGGGCCGTAGCCGTCATAGACACCCGGACCGCTGCGCGGCGGTTCGACGGCGTGAACGCGCGCGACCGGCTGGGCGGGATTCGTCAATGGCGCGAGATACTTGTCGATCCAGGCGTCGAGCTCGGCCTCGTCGAAGTTGCCGACCACGATCAGGGCGGCGTTGTCAGGCCGATAGTAGGCCGCGTGGAAGGCCCGCACGTCGTCGATGGTCGCGGCGTCCAGCTCCTCGATCGAGCCGATCCCCGGGCGGTGGTAGGGGTGCGTGCGATAGGTCGCCTGCGGCACGTAGAGCGTGAACAGCCGCCCGTAGGGTGCGGCCAGCACGCGCTGGCGCAGCTCTTCCTTCACGACGTCACGCTCGGACTTGAAGTTGGCCTCGTCGACGACCAGCGAGCCCATGCGCTCGGCCTCGGCCCAGATCAGCCGCTGCAGGTGATTGGCCGGGACGACCTCGTAGTAGTTCGTGAAGTCGTCGTAGGTGGAGGCGTTGTTGAGCCCGCCGACGTCCTCGGTCAGGCGGTCGAAACTCTCGGCGGGCAGGTCCTTGGTCGCCTTGAACATCATGTGTTCGAACAGATGCGCGAAGCCGGAGCGCCCCTGCGGATCGTCCTTCGACCCCACGCCGTACCAGACCTGCACGGTGACATTGGGTGTCGTGCGATCCACCGAAGTGAGCACCTGCAGGCCGTTGGGGAGCGTCCGCTGCCGGTAGACGATCGGCGGAACCTTGCTGCTGGCGGCTACGGGCGCAGGCGAGGCGGCGAGGGCGGGCGCGGCCAGGGCCAGCGACAGGGTGACGGCAAGGGCGCTGAAGGTGCGGCGGATCATGGCGCTTCCGAAGAACACGTGGGGGTGAATCCTTAGCACCCCACGTGGCCTTCGGAAGCTTAAGGCTTGGTCATCGAGATCAACCCGCCAGGCCCAGGCCGTCGCAGAGGTGGTTGAAGTCGGCCACGCTCAGGCTCGGCTTGGCCGACAGCTCCATGATCGCGGCGAAGGCTTCGGCCGGGGCGGTGGCTCGGATGGCGCTCAGCAGGGTGATCCGGTCGCGGCGGGTGGCCGCTGGGATCATGAACCGGCCGAAGGCGATCATCTGATCGGGCGAGAGGCCGCTCAGGATCTTGTCCTCGATGCCGATCAGCTCCTCGTCCGTGAACAGGCTCTGCAGGATCGGCAGGATCAGCTGCTCTTCCTCGACCATGTGCGCGAAGTCCTCGGCCACGAAGGTCGAGAACCGCAGGTAGAGCGCCCGCAGCCAGGCGCCGCGGCCTGCATCGTCGGCGGTCTCGACCCGGCCGATCAGCTCCTCGATTTCCTCGAAGGTGCGCCGATGGTGCTCGTGATCGCGGGCCAGGCGGACGGTCGATCCCGGCGCGCGCTTCTCCAGA
>DASXKT010000251.1:0-2561 GCA_036496685.1 Phenylobacterium sp. | reverse complement strand
ACGAATTGTAGACCCTCAGCAGGTCGTCATGGCTGGCGACCGACGGGCCAGGGGTGAAGGCCTCGAAGGCGGCGCCGCTCAGCACCATGGCCTTTGCCCAGGCGGAGTTGCCGAACAGGCATAACCCATGCGGCCCAAGCCTGTTGACCACCTCGACGCGGTGGCGGGACGTGACCACGTCCTGCAACATCATCTCGAACGTGCGGAAGGTCGTCGGAACCCATGCGACCAGCGCTTCGACCGCTTCGCGGTTCTCAGCCATCAGGGCTGAAAGATCGCCCGTGTCTTCGATCACAGTCAGGCAGGCGTGCACGATCCGATAGGCCGTCGGGTTATCCAGCAGGCGGACCATGAGGTCCTCCGCCGCCCCGTCCGTCGGCAGACTTGCGACCCAGGAAATCGGATAGTCGGGCCGCGCGCTCTCCCGCGGGAAGAGCATCCCGTTAGTGGCCGGCGAGAGCAGGCTCACCCGCTCCGCGACGCCTGGAACCTCAGCGAGGAGCTCGCGCTCGAACTGGCTGCCGATGCAAGCATACTGGGCGTCGAGCCGGAACGCCGCATAGCGGTCCTCGGCATCGTAGCGGAACAGATGATTGAAGCCGTCGACGATGACCGAGACGACGCGACCGTCCAGCGCCTCGACGATCTGCGGCAACAGGAGCGAGTTATTGATGGCCACGGCGGCCACGTAGTCCCGGCTGCGAATGTAGTCGGCTAGCCGGGCCAGCAGCGCACCATCCTTGAACCCCGACACCGCGCCGTCGGCGCTGAAGTAGTTGCCGAGAAAGACGTCAACCTCGAAGCCCAGCTGGGCGTAGGCCTCGACCACCTCGCGCATATAGGCGTCGATTTTGCGCGCCGGTCCCCAGGCATATCCAAAAAAGGCGACCCTCATGTGCGGAATGCATCGACCCCGCGTCGAAACAGCGTTCGCCGCTCGATGCCGAAGAATTCCCGGACCTGCGAGATCACGAAGTCGATCTCGCGATCCCGGTGGCTCGGGTCGAGCGGCAGGCTGAGCAGCGATTTCGCCAGCGCCTCGGCGACCGGGAAGTCGCCTTCCTCCCAACGGCCGGCGTAGCAGGGCTGCAGGTGCACCGGCGTCGGATAGTGGATGTTGGTGCCGACGCCTCGGTCGTTCAGGAAGGCGATCAGCTCGTCGCGCACGCCGGGCGCGCGGACCGCGAACACATGCCAGACCGGCTCGGCCCAGGCGCGGACGCCCGGCAGCTCCAGGCCGCGGACGTTGGCCAGGCCCAGGAAATAGCGCAACGCCAGCTGGCTGCGGCGCGCGTTCCAGCCGTCGAGATGGTCTAGCTTGGTCGAGAGCACCGCGGCCTGAAGCGGATCCAAACGCGAGTTCCGCCCGGCGACTTCATGCCGGTATTTCTCGCGCGACCCGTAGTTGGCGATCATCCGCACCCCATCGGCGGTGGCCGCGTCTCCGGTGACCAGCGCCCCGCCGTCGCCCAGCGCCCCCAGGTTCTTGGTCGGATAGAAGCTGAAGGCGGCCGCGTCGCCGAGCGCGCCGCAGCGCCGCCCCTTGTAACGGGCGCCGTGCGCCTGGCAGGCGTCCTCCAGGATCTTGATGTCGCGCCCGCCCGCCGCGGCGCCAACCGCAGCTTGCAGGGCGTCCATGTCGACGGGATGGCCGTAGAGGTGGACCGGGATAATCGCGCGTGTCCGTTCGCTGATCCGGGCTGCAACCCGGCCCACGTCCATCAGGCCGGTGTCGGGCTCGACGTCGACCAGCACCTGGGTTGCGCCCACCTCGTCAACCGCCAGCGAGGTGGCGACGAAGGTGTGGGCCGGCACGATCACCTCATCGCCGGGTCCGATCCCCCATGCCCTGAGCGCGACGACCAGGGCGTCGAGGCCGTTTCCCAGGCCCACCATGTGTCCCGCGCCGCAGTAGTAGGCGAAGGCCGCCTCGAAGCCCGCAACCTCCGGCCCGCCGATCAGGCAGCCCGACTTCACGACCCGGCGCATGGCCAACTCGATCTCAGCGCCCAGGGCCTGGGAGGTCCGGCGCATGTCCAGATAGGGGACGGCGCTCACCGGCTCGTCGCCGGCGTCCCAGCGGACGAAGTCGGCGTGCTCGCGGATGTAGTCGGCCTCGTCGTACTCGTCGGAAGCCAGCACGATCACGACCGAGTCCTCGGAGAAGTCGCTGAGGTCGCGCCAGCAGCCGGCCGAAACGACCGCCGCCTGCGAGGGGCGCGAGAGCTGCACGGTCTGGGTCAGGCCATGCTTGGAGATAGCGAGGCTGACGCTGCCGCGCAGACAAAGGAAGCACTGGCGCAGCGCCTTGTGGCCGTGCGCGCCGCGGCTCTGGCCGGCCGGCACGTCACGGATGTAGTAGGCCCGATGGATCGGGAAGCCGATGTGCTTGGAGACCTCGGCCACCCCCAGGATGCCGTTCGGCATGGGGATCGTCTGGAGCTCGACCAGCCGCACGAGGTCTTCGGCCGAGCCACCCTGCTCAGCGGCGATTTCCCGAACCAGCGGCGCCGATGTCATACGACCGTCCCCGAGCCGAAGCGAAGGCTCACGGCGCAGCT
>DASXKT010000250.1:0-14403 GCA_036496685.1 Phenylobacterium sp. | reverse complement strand
CTCTACACCGCCTATGCCGCCCTCGGACGTTGGGAGGAAGCGCTGGAGTGGGCGCAGCGGGGCGCGACGACGTACCCGACCTATTTTCTGGCGTGGACGGAGCTTGCCAACGCGCTGGCCTGGCGGGGGCGTCTGGACGAGGCTCGGGACGTCATGCGTCGCGTCATCGCGATGGTTCCGACTTTCACGCTCGCCTACTACGAAAAGGGCATGCGACTTTCTTGGCGCAACCGGGAGAAGATCGTAGAATCCCAGTTGGGCGGGTTGCGCCGGCTTGAGCTAGCCTAGCTAGCCTGCCCTCGGCCTTACGCCGCCCATCGGCCCCTAATCCTCGAACCCCACGAACACGGTCGCTTCCGCCACCGACTTGCGTTCGGATACCACCGCGTTTGCCGGGAAGGTTTCGTCGGGCCAGCCCAGGGCGATGCTCTTCATGATCACCTGGTCGTCGGCGATGCCCGCGTGCTGCCGCACGACCGGCGACTGCATGATGCCCTGGCTGTTGATCACCGCGCCCAGGCCGCGCGACCAGGCGGCGTTGACCAGGGCGGTGCTCACCGCGCCGCAATCGAAGGGCGTGTCGTCGCTGCCGTCCAATGCGCGGTCATAGGTCACGATCACGCAGACCGGCGCGTCGAACTGGCGAAAGCCGCGCAGCACCCAGTCCTGGCGCCCATCCTTGTCGTCGCGCGCTATGCCCATGGCGGAGAACAGTTGCTTGGCGACCCCGATCTGCCGCTCGCGATGCTGACCTGCGAAGGCCTGGCCGGTGCGGAACTCGCGCGAGTGCGGCACGCCGGCCAGGTTCCGCTCGGTGTTGCCGGCGCGGATGCGATCCAGCGGTTCGCCGGTGACGATGTAGAAGTTCCACGGCTGGGTGTTCATCGACGACGGGGCGCGCATCGCAAGGCCGATGATCTCCTCGATCAACGCCCGCGGAACGGGATCGGGCTTATAGCCGCGGATGCTTCGGCGACCCAGGATGACGTCGTCGAACTGCATGGAAGGCTCCTGAGCTGGCGGTCGCGATTCAATCGGCAGAGACCTGCCAGCCTAACGCCGCGGACGGCAAGCTGTCGTCCCGCCGCAGACGGAGCGTTGGCGCCGCCGCCTAGACCTTGAGGCCCTTCAGCGCCTGCCGGGTCGCCAGGAGGGACTGCCCGGCGATCATCCCCTTCCAGTCGTCGGTGTCGCCGAAGAAGGCCTCCCTTACCTCGGCCTTGATCGCCTTGCCTTCGGGCGACGCCAAATCGCCGTGGGCGTGCAGCCAGGCGTCGGCGCGGACGGCGTTCAGCACCGCGTTTACCGGCTTGGTGCCGAATTCCAGGGCCATGCCGGTTAGTTCTGCATGGCTCAGAAGGCTCGGCGCAAAGCTCAGGCCGTCGCCGACGATCTCCGCCGACGATGAATCTCCGCCGGCAAGCGGCGAGGTGATTGCGCTGCCGTACCAGCTCGCCGCGCGCCTGAACGGCGCCGACTGGGGATGCTCCACGACGATCTGCTCGCCATAGCCCCAGGGTCCCAGGCCGGTGTGGTAGTCGATGATGCCGATCCGGCCCGCGCCGCGCAGATAGTGCTCAAAAATGCTGGTCTGGGTGCGGCGTGACCAGGTCGGCTGGTCGCCGCCGTAGAAGATGCCGAGGGGATGGCTGTACTGGCCTCCGCTCAGCGCCTGCTGCAATGCCATGGGGCCATGCTGATCGGCATAGGCCTTCAGGGCTTGATTGGCCTCACCCTGCGCCTCCGCTGTCCACTCGGTTGGGCAGATCCGGTCGGCCAGCGCCTCATAGCCGGGGTTCGTTTTGCGTGGAGAATTGAAATCGACCCAATTGCGGTTCAGGTCGACGTTCTCGTGCGTCACCCGGCGCAGCCAGGCGAAGCCATAGGGATTGATGGCGTGAACGAGCAGCGCTGCGGTTCCGTCCGGCAGAGCTCGAAATTCCTCGCGGCGCAGCCAGTCCACCTGCGCGCCCGAGCCGCAGAAGCCCTCGACCCCATGCGTCGCGCTGATCATCACCAGCACGGCCTCGGCCGAACGCGGCCCAATCCAGGCCACATCGGTGGTGAGCTCGCCGCCGTCCGGACCTCGCTCGGGATGGGTGATGGCCTCGAGCGCCGCGCCCGCGCCGCCGGCAGCCCCGAGAAACTTGGCGCGGGCGGCCTGATAGTCGGAACTGAAGCTCTCGGCTGAATTCATCTGCGCCCTCTCCCAAGGACCGGGCGTGGGACGTCGATCGGCCACGACCTGCTGCGCCGCCATCTAGGGTCTCGGGACGATCCGCGTCCACCTCGCCAGGGCGGCCTTCGCCCTCAGCCGACCTCGAAGCTCGGGCCTGCGAACGCACGCTGGCCCCTTGGGGCGGCGGGCTGGCCGCGTTTTGGAGCGGTGTTCAGGGCGCCGGCGGTGGCCCCGCCGTCGACCACCAGGGTGTGGCCGGTGATGAATTGCGCGGCGTCGCTGGCCAGGAACAGCGCGGCGTTGGCGATATCGAGCGGCTGTCCCACCCGAGGCAGCGGCTGGGCGTTCAGCAGGAAGCCTTCGACAGTCTCGCGGTTGGCGACCCCGTTCCAGACGATTGGCGTGGAAACGCCGCCCGGCGCGATGGCGTTGACGCGGATGAAGTCGCACGCGAGCTGCAAGGCCGCTGAGCGGGTCAGGTTCACCACCCCGGCCTTGGCGGCGCAGTAGGCGTGCAGGCCCGAATAGCCGTCGATCCCAGCCGTCGAAGCGGTCGAGATGATCGAGCCTCCGCCTGCCTCCCGCATCGGCCCGATAGCGTGCTTGATCCCGAGAAAGACACCGCGCAAGCAGACCGCCTGGGTGCGGTCCCAATCGTCGACGGCAATGTCCTCCAGCGGCCCGACGGCGCCGCCGATCCCGGCGTTGTTGAACAGGATGTCGAGCTTGCCGAACTCGGCGACAGCGCGGTCGATCAACGCCTTGACGTCGGCCTCTTGCGAAACGTCCGTGCGCTGAAAGATGCAAGCCGGACCGGCCTTCGAGGCCTCCGCCGCGGCCGCCTCGCCGCCCTTGGTGTTGAGATCGGCCAGGACCACATGCGCGCCCTGCTGGGCGAAGAGGATGGCGGCGGCGTGGCCCATCCCGCTGGCCGCCCCGGTGATCACGGCGACCTTCCCCGTCAGATCGTACATCCTGCGGCTCCGTCTGTGTTCGGTGGTCAACTCAATGCGCGCCTGCGGACGGGAGCAAGTGTGACCTTAGGTCAGCGGCCGACTTCGACCGGTCCCGTGGTCCCCAACTTCGCCCGTGCACTTGAGGCGGCGTTGCAACCGGCGCGGGCGACAGACAATGCTGGCCACGCCGGGCGGCAGACTGCCGGCGCTTTCGAGGGAAAGGTTCACCATGGCCAGGATTGCTAACGTCGTGCTCGTGCACGGAGGGTTCGTGGACGGCGCTGGGTGGCGCGGTGTCTATGACATTCTCAGCGCCGATGGGTTCAGCGTCGACATCGTGCAGAACCCGACCATTTCGCTGGCCGGGGATGTCGCCGCGACGCGGATGATCCTGGACGCGCAGCCAGGCCCGACAGTGCTCGTCGGCCATTCCTACGGCGGGGTGGTCATCACCGAAGCCGGGACACACCCGAAGGTCGCGGCTCTGGCCTACATCACCGCCTTCGCCCCGGACGCGGGCGAGTCCGTCAACGCCTTGATAGCCAACCCACCGCCCGGCGCGCCGGTGCCGCCGATCCTGCCGCCGAAGGACGGCTTCCTGTTTCTGGACCGGTCCAAGTTCGCGGCTTCCTTCGCAGGCGACGTCGATCCAGGCGCCGCCGCGTTCATGGCGGCTTCCCAGGTGCCGTGGGGACTGGACGCCCTTGGCGGCGCCGTGTCGGAGCCGGCCTGGAAGACGAAACCCAGCTGGTACCTGCTCGTGCGGGACGACCAGATGATCCCCTATCCGGCGCAGCAGGCCATGGCGACGCGCGCCGGCGCCAAGACCGACGAAGTGGGCGGCAGCCACGCGATCTACGTGTCGAACCCCAAGGCCGTCGCCGCACTCGTCAAACGGGCGGCCGAAAGCGCGGGATAGTCCAGGTCAAGTCGGCTCGCGCCGACCAAAGAAAAGGCCCTCCCGGCGACGGGAGGGCCTGATCGCTTTCGAGTAGTCGAAGTCTAGAGGACTTCGAAGAGGCCCGCCGCGCCCATGCCGCCGCCGATGCACATCGAGACCACGACGTTCTTGGCGCCGCGCCGCTTACCTTCCTGCAGGACGTGGCCGGCCAGGCGCGCGCCGGTCATGCCGAAGGGGTGGCCGATGGCGATCGAGCCGCCGTTGACGTTGTACTTCTCGGGATCGATGCCGAGCTTATCGCGGCTGTAGAGGCACTGCGAGGCGAAGGCCTCGTTCAGCTCCCAAAGGTCGATGTCGTCGATCTTCAGGCCGTGGCGTTCCAGGAGGCGCGGGATGGCGAAGACCGGGCCGATGCCCATCTCGTCGGGCTCGCAGCCGGCCACCGCCCAGCCCTTGAACACACCCATCGGCGCAAGGCCGCGGCGCTGGGCTTCCTTGGCTTCCATGATCACCACGGCGGCCGAACCATCGGAGAGCTGCGAGGCGTTGCCGGCGGTGATGTACTTGCCGGGGCCGCGCACGGCTTCGAGCTTGGCGAGGCCCTCGGCGCTGGTGTCCGGACGGTTGCACTCGTCGCGATTGACCACGTAGTCGACGATGGATTCCTCCTTCGTCTCCTTGTTGACCACCTTCATCTTGGTCTTCATCGGGACGATCTCGTCGGCGAATTTGTTGGCCTGCTGAGCGGCCGCCATGCGGCGCTGGCTCTCCAGCGAATACTCGTCCTGCGCCTCGCGGCTGACCTTGTAGCGCTCGGCCACGATGTCGGCGGTGTCGATCATCGGCATGAAGATCGCCGGATACATCTTCGTCAGTTCCGGATCGAAGTTCTCCTTGCCCATGCCCATGTTGGGCATGGAGATCGTCTCCACCCCGCCGGCCACCACCACGTCGGCGCCGTCGTTGCGCACGAAGTTGGCGGCCATGCCGATGGTCTGCAGGCCCGAGGAGCAGAAGCGGTTGACGGTCACGCCGGAGGTGGTGATCGGCAGGCCCGCCAGCAGCCCGGCCTGGCGCGCGACGTTGCCGCCGCCGTGGGCGACGTTGCCCATGAACACGTCCTCGACGTCGGCGCCGTCGATCCCGGCCTTGGCCACGGCGTGCTTCACCGAGTGAGCCGCGATCGTGACGGTAGGAGTGATGTTGAATCCACCCCGAACGGACTTGGCCAGACCGGTGCGGGCATATGAGACAATGACGGCTTCACGCATGCTAAAATAATCCTCCCGATATATTGGTCCGCGGGCGTTGATGGTCCGGGCGCGGTCGGCCGCAACCTTTGCATCCCGCCGTGTAAATGGCTAGGGACGGGCAGCGTCCGGGAAGACGCTTTCCATCGGTTTTGAGGGGACCTGCATGGCCGCCGTTCGGCCCTTCCGCTCCGCTGTGCTGGTCGGCCTCGTACTCGCGGGGATGCTGGGCCTTGCGGCTTGCGCGCGGGGTGGCGGCGCCGAGCAGCCGCCGGAGCGGGGCGACCGCCCGGCCGCTAAGGTCGACGGCCAGACCGTCTGGGCCTCCGACGTCAAGCGCGAGGCGGTGGCCCAGGGACTGATCGGCGAAGGCGAGCCGCTCGACGTCTCCTCCGACCTCTTCCGCCGCGTGCTGGACGAGGTGGTCGACCAACGGCTGCTGGCCAACGAAGCGATCAAGCGGAAGCTGGACAAGGACCCCGTGGCCCAGCGCAGGCTGACCGCAGCGCGGGACCGGGTCCTGGGCGACATGCTGGTCGAGGGCGTGGTCTCCGACGCGGTCAACGACAATGCCGTGCGCGGCCTCTACCAGGAGCAACTGAAGCTCGCGAAGCGCTCGGAGGAGATCCACGCCCGCCAGATCGTATTGGCGAGCGCGGCCGACGGCGAGGCGGTGCGCAAGCTACTGGCCTCTGGCGCCTCCTTCGAGGCCCTGGCCATGGAGCGCTCGACGGACGCGGCGACGCGGTTCAACGGCGGCGACCTCGGCTACTTCACCATCGATGTGATGCCCGAGACCTATGACGCGGCGTTGAAGTCCGCCAAGCCCGGCCAGATCGTCGGCCCGTTTCCGGTCGAGGGCGGCTTCGCCTTGGTGAAGGTCGAGGACCGTCGGATCGAGCAGCCGATCACTCTCGAGGCGGCGCGGCCGCAGATCGTGCGCTTCCTGACCTACGATCAGATCCGCGACCTCTTGGAGAAGCTCCGCAGCCGCTCCAAGGTCGAAGTGATGGTCAAGACCGACACCCCCAGCCAGGCGGTCCCGCCCGCCGACGCGCCGAAAGGCGCGCCGGCCGCACCGACGCCTGTCCCTGCATCGAAAGGGGCCGTGAAGTGACCCGCAAGCCGTCTGCGCCAAAGACCCTCAAGCCCGCCGCCAAGGCGCTGGAAGCTGCCGCGCGTCCTGTCGAGGTGGTCGGCCAGACGCTCGAGCGGGCCTTCGACCCGCTGGCAAGCGCCCTCAAACGCGCTGCGTTGAAACGCGCCGACAGACAGGCCCGCCAGTTTTCCGAGCCCACAAGCGCTCCACCGCCTGCCGCTGCTTCCACGCCCGCGAAAGGCGCCATGCCGGTCTCGCCGCTGGCGGTGCGCTTCCCGAAGATGCCGCCGATCGCCGGGGTCCAGATGGCGACCGCGCGGGCCGGCTTCTATAAGCACGAGCGTGACGACCTGTTGGTGATGACCTTCCCTGACGGCGCCAGCTGCGCCGGGGTGTTCACCCGCCACGGCGTGGGCTCCGCGCCGGTGGACTGGTGCAAGCGGCATCTTCAGATGACCAAGGGCGAGGGCGTGCGCGCCCTGGTGGTCAACGCCGGCTGCGCCAATTCCTTCACCGGCCGCCCTGGCGCCGACGCCGTGCGGCGGGTTTGTTCGGCTGCCGCCAAGCGTTTCGACTGCCGCCAGCGCGACGTGATGGTGGCCTCGACCGGAGTGATCGGGGTGTTGCTGGACGACGCCAAGATTGTCCATCGCCTGCCCGACATCGATCACAAGCTCGCCGAGGACGGCTGGGCCGGTGCGGCCGGCGCGATCATGACCACCGACACCTTCCCGAAGGGCGCCCACGCGGTGGCGGACATCGACGGGGTGAAGGTCAGGATCAGCGGCATCTGCAAGGGCTCCGGCATGATTGCGCCGGACATGGCGACCATGCTGGCCTTCGTGGTCACCGACGCGGCGATCTCGCCGGCGGCGCTGCAGAACCTGGTCAGCCTCTATACGCGCAACACCTTCAACGCCGTGACGGTGGACGGCGACCGCTCGACCAACGACACGCTGCTGTTGTTCGCCACCGGCAAGTCGGGAGCACCGAAGATCAGCCGAGCCGGCGACCGGCGCCTGGCCGACTTCCGCGACAAGCTGGAACACGTCCTGATGGACCTCGCCCAGCAGCTGGTCCGCGACGGCGAAGGCGCGACCAAGTTCATCAAGATCACCGTGACCGGGGCCGAGAGCCATGCCTCGGCCCGCAAGATCGCCCGCACCATCGCCGAGAGCCCGCTGGTGAAGACCGCCTTCGCCGGCGAAGACGCCAACTGGGGCCGGATCGTCATGGCCGTGGGCCGTGCGGACGAGCCGGTGGACCGGGACTCCATGAGCGTGAAGTTCGGCGACCTCGTCGCCGCCCACGACGGCCTCGTCTCGCCGACCTACGACGAAGCCAAGATGAGCGCCTACATGAAGAAGCCGGAGCTCGAGGTCACCGTCGACGTCGGCGTCGGCCGAGGCTCGGCAAGCATCTGGACCTGCGACCTCACCAAACGCTACGTCGAGATCAACGGCGACTACCGCAGCTAACGCAGACTGGCTGCGGAAGGGGCCGATCCATTCCCGTAACGGGGTTATGTAGTCCTGCGCTACACCCCTGAGGGAGGCCGTCACTCATGCCAGAGGCACTCGTTGTCAGCTCAACAAACTCGCCGCGCCCGCTGAACGTCGTAGGCGAGCAGATCACCGTGCTCGCGTCAGGCGCCCAGACCGGCAGCTACGAGATCTTCCACCAGGCGGGACCGGAGGGCAGTGGACCGCCTCCGCATAATCACCCGTGGGATGAAGCCTTCTACGTCGTCAAAGGCGAGATCGCCTTCGGGATCGACGACCGGGAACTGGTCGCCCAGCCGGGTACGCTTGTGCACCTTCCTGCCGGAACGACGCACTGGTTCCGGTTCGGCCCGGGCGGCGGCGAAATGGTGTCGATGACGTCGCGCGAAGGCGCCTCGCACATGTTCACGGACTTCGATCGAGAGGTGTCGCCGGAAAATCCGGACCTGGCGAAGCTCATCGAGCTTGGCGGGCGCTACGGCTTGACCGTCCCGCAACCGAGCTAGGAGGGACCGGCCCGCCGCCAAAGAAAAAGGGCCCCGCATCGCTGCAGGGCCCTCTGTCTTACGAAGAGGGTCGGCCTAGCGGTTCGACCAGACGCCGGTGCGGCCGGAGCTTTGGTTGCCGCCGCCGCGGCGCGGGCCCTTGAAGGCCGGACGGCCGCCGGCGGGCTTGGCCTCGCCTGAACGCGCAGGCGCGCCCTCGTGGCGATGGCCGCCGCCGTTGCCGCCGCCGTGGTTGCGGTTGCGCTTGGGCTGGTGATTGCCGCGGTGCGGTTGGCCACGGGTATCCGCGCGCTCGGGCTTCCCGGCAACCTCAGGCAGGGCCGCGGTGGCCGCACCCAACTGCTTGTCGTTGCGACGGTCGAAGGACGGGATGGTCTGGCGCGTCACCTTCTGGATGTCGCGCAGCAGATTCCGCTCATCGTCGGCGCAGAACGCCACGGCCGAGCCGTCGGCTCCGGCGCGCGCCGTCCGGCCGATCCGGTGGACGTAGCTCTCCGGCACGTTGGGCAGCTCGAACTGGACGACGTGGCTCACCGCATCGATGTCGATGCCGCGCGCGGCGATGTCGGTGGCGACCAGGGCGCGGACCTTGCCGGCCTTGAAGTCGGCGAGCGCGCGCTCGCGCTGGCCCTGGCTCTTGTCGCCGTGGATCGAGGCCGCCTCGACGCCCACCTGCTCCAGGCCCTTGGCCACGCGGTCGGCGCCGCGCTTGGTGCGGGTGAAGACGATGACCCGCTTGAAGCCGGCATCGTCGAAGAGCTCGGCCAGCAGCGCGCGCTTGCGCGATTGCTCGACGAACAGCACGCGCTGGTTCACGCGGTCGACGGTCGTCGCCTGGGGCGTCACCGACACGCGCAGGGGATCGTTAAGCAGCTCGCTGGCCAGCTTGCCGATCTCGGTCGGCATGGTGGCGGAGAAGAAGAGGTTCTGCCGGGCCTTGGGCATGTGCGCGACGATCTTGCGGATCGGCAGCACGAAACCGAGGTCGAGCATCTGGTCGGCCTCGTCGAGGACGAAGATCTCCACGCCGCGAAGCGTGATGGTCTTCTCCTGCAGGTGGTCGAGCAGGCGCCCGGGGGTCGCCACCAGCACGTCGACGCCGTTGGCCATGGCCTTGTGCTGGGCGCCGTACTTCACGCCGCCGAAGATCACGGCGACGGTGACGCCCATGTGCTTGCCGTAGGTGCGGAAGCTTTCGCCGATCTGGCTGGCGAGTTCACGGGTGGGGGAAAGCACCAGGACGCGGGCGCCCTTGCGTTCCGGCTGGCGCTTTTCGGCGGCCAGGCGGTGGAGGATCGGCAGTGCGAAGGCGGCGGTCTTGCCGGTGCCCGTCTGGGCGATGCCCTGCAGGTCGCGGCCGGCCATGACGCCCGGGATGGCCTGCGCCTGGATCGGCGTGGGCTGGGTGTAGCCTTCCTGGGCCAACGCCTTGAGCAGAGGGGCGGCGAGGCCGAAATCGGTAAATTGAGTCAAAGTCTGTCTCACGTATGCGCCGAACGCGCCCAATCGATCCTTGTCGAGGGCGCGGAGGTCGCGGGTCTTCGGGGAAGCGCCCCGCGTGATGGGCGATCTATGGATCTTACGGCGCTCGACAGGCTGGGCCCTGAGAAGGACCCCACGCGGCTGGAGCGCTGAGCACGTCATAGTTCGTGACGCGGCCTGCACATCGTTGTTCGCAGGTGCGAAGTCAACCCACGACAACGCCTTTGCCGTAGGCTGTGGCCTTTTCGGCGCAGGGCGCCAAGCTGCGGATTGTTATGTCCGGAGTCGCTCGATGAAGCTCGCCGCCGCTGTATTAGCCACCCTCATGGCCCTGGCGGGCGCCGCCCGTGCAGCGGAGCCTTCCCCCGTCGACCAGGCAGCCATCACCGCGCTCGAGACGCGCCTCTCCCCGATGGCGGTGAGCGCAGAAGGCTCGGCGCCTCGGTCGCTGGCGGTGCGGATGGTGGAGCTCAAGATCCCCGGCGTCAGCGTCGCCTTCATCGAGAACGGCAAGGTGAAGTGGACCCGGGTCTACGGAGTGGCGGCGGCCGGCGGGACGAAGGCCATCACGCCGACGACGCTCTTCCAGGCGGCCTCGATGAGCAAGGCGTTCGCCGCGACCGCGGTCCTGCGGCTGGTGGAGAACGGCCGGCTCGATCTGGACGAGGACGTCAACAGCCGCCTGAAGGCCTGGAAGGTCCCGCCCAGCCCCTACACGGCCGAGCAGAAGGTGACGCTGCGCAGGTTGCTCAGCCACACAGCAGGCCTGACGGTCAGCGGCTTCCCCGGCTACCCAGCCGGCAAGCCTGTCCCGACGACCCTACAGATCCTAGACGGGACGCCGCCGTCCAACACCCCGCCGATCCGCTCGTTCGAGGCGCCCGGCGGGAAGTACGCCTATTCCGGCGGCGGTTACGTGGTGGCGCAACTGGCGATCGTCGAAGCCGGCGGCAGGCCTTATCCAGAGCTCCTGGACCAGCTGGTGCTGCGACCGGCGGGCATGCGGGAGTCCACCTTCGCCCAGCCCTTGCCGGAGGCGTCGGTGGGACGGTCCGCGAGTGGCCACGACCGGCTTGGCGCCGTCATTCCCGGGGGGCGCAACACCTATCCGGAGTACGCCGCCGCCAGTCTCTGGACCACGCCATCCGACTACGGCCGGTTCCTGATAAGCCTGCAGGACTCCTATGCCGGTCGCCCGCACACCCTGCTGAGCCAATCCAGCGCGAAGATCATGATGACGCCGGTCGACGACAACTATGGCCTGGGCCTCGCCATCGGGCGGCAGGGCGGCCATCCATACATCCAGCATGGCGGCGGCAACGCGGGCTTCCAGTGCGACGCCTTCGCCTTCCTGGACGGGACACGGCAGGGCCTGGTCATCATGACCAACGGGGACGCCGGCGGCGTTCTCACCTCGGAAATCCGGCGCGCCGTGGGGGCGGCCTATGGCTGGGGCGAGCAGGATCCGGCCACCCGAGGATCGCCGCGCCGCGCGCCGTACCTGCCGGCGGCGGCCAAATGACCAAGCCGATGCTGCTGGTCGCCGCTGCGGCCCTGATCGACGTGGACGGCCGGGTGCTGATCTGTCAGCGGCCGGAGGGTAAGCAACTCGCGGGCCTGTGGGAGTTCCCGGGCGGCAAGGTTGAGGCGGGCGAGACGCCGGAAGCCTGCCTGATCCGCGAGCTGCAGGAGGAGCTGGGCATCCAGGTGACCCACGCCTGCCTGGCCCCCTTCGTCTTCGCTAGCCACGAGTACGAGGGCTTCCA
Organism: Phenylobacterium sp.; assembly: GCA_036496685.1. Classification (GTDB taxonomy): domain Bacteria; phylum Pseudomonadota; class Alphaproteobacteria; order Caulobacterales; family Caulobacteraceae; genus Phenylobacterium. The sequence goes on along the minus strand of DASXKT010000250.1, from coordinate 2,762 downwards.
CCTGCTGATGCCGCTCTACCTTGTCCGTCGCTGGACCGGCCAGGTGACAGCCCGCGAGCACAAGGCGCTGGCCTGGGTGAAGCCGTCCAAGCTGTCTGACTATCCCATGCCGCCCGCGGACCCGCCGCTCGTGGCCTGGCTGCGCGACCTGCTCTAGGGGCCTAGGGCTTGGGCGGCGCCGGGGCCTTGCCGAAGGCTTCCTTGACCTCGGCTTCGGTGATGCGGGCCGAGGGATCGCCCTTCTGGTTCAGGTTCTGCTCTTCGGTGCCGTCGCCGAACATGCCGGGGTGCTTGTCCGGGGCTTTGCCGTCTTGCGCGTCAGCCATGGGAGTCTCCTGGATCGAGGCTCCCCTAACGGGCGGCGCTGGTCGGCGTTCCGCCAGCTAGCGCCGCAGGCTGGCCTTGGTCACCGCGACCTGCCGGGCCGCTGGGGGCTTGGTGGCGTCGATCACGCATTGGCCGGGGTCGATCATCGCGTGTTGGCCGAGGCAGAAGATGTCCTCGTAGTGCGGGCCGGAGCTGGCCAGGCACTGGTAGAGGTTGAGCTTGGCGAGCCTTAGGCAGGAGCCGGAGCGGGGCTCGCTCATCAGGGCGCGGGCCTTGCCTCCTTCGCCCAGCACGCTCAACGCCGCCAGCGCCACGCCACGGGCCACCACCGGGCTCGGCGGGCCAGCGCGTCGGGCGCCTTCGGCCAGCGCCTGCTGCAGCCGCGCAGGATCCTCGCCGTTGGCCCGATAGCCTTCTGCGGAGATGTGCTTCACCCGGCTGAGCCGTCCCGCGGGGTCGGGCACCTTGGCCTTGGACCAGGGCTGGTGCTGCACCGAATAGGCCGCGCGCTTGACCTTCTCACCTTCGCCGGCAAGGGCATAGCCCTGGGCGTAGAGCGCCCCGCTCGCCCGCGCGCCGGCCTGATCTGCGCCGGGAAGGGCCATGGCGGCCTGCGGGTCGGCGGCCAGGCGGCGCGCGAGGTCGCCGCGGTCGCGATCCGCCCGCACGGCAGCGACGAACCGCGGCTCCTGCAGCGCGGCCAGCGCCGCATAGGCGATCATCCCGGACGCAAGTTCCTGCGGCTCGTGGGCGGCGCCGGTCTGAAGCGCCTGCGCGACCTCGGCGGGTCCGGCGAACTGAGCATCGATGCCACGCGCGCGGCGCATGAAGCTTTCGAAGGCGCTGGCCTGGGCGGCAAGCGCGCGATCGTTGGGTGCGGCCTGGGCGCCGGGCGCCGGCGCGTGGACCTTCGGCGCCTCAGGCGCGCTGGCGCAGGCGGCAAGGACCATGGCGCCGGCCACCGCCGCTCCGAGTCCCTTGATGTTGTTCTTCATGTCGACCCCGCTGTCCGGAGCCCCCTAAGCGCCGCCACAGGCCATCGAGCCCAGGGCGAACGCCACCCGCGGCCACTAGGCGCGAGGCCTGGTTTCCGGAGCGTTATCAAGCTCTACCATTGAAAGCGACTGGAGAGCGGTCGCGCTAATCGTTTCTGGGTAGGCGGTGTTCGACCGTTCCCAGCGCATCGGCCAGCCGCATCTTGGCGGAGCCGGGCGCAAGCGGCTGCTGTTGGCTTTCATGCGGCGACCAGCCGGTCAGGGTGATGATCTCGAAGGTGGCCGGCACGCGACCGTCGGCGCCGCCGAACCGCTGGACATAAATCTCGCTGGCGCGCGCCAGCAGAGTGCGGGTCAACGCGCGGGGATGGCGATCCGCCAGGACGTTGGTCTCGCCCATCTGGCGCAGGTCGGCCAGCAGCCTCAGTGGGTGTTCGTAGCTGACGTTCACCCGGTCCACGTCGCCGACGGGCAGGGCAAAGCCGGCACGCTGCAACAGTCCCGCCGCGTCGCGACTGTCGGCGAAGGGCGAAACGCGGGAGCCGGCGCCGCCGAGGATTTCGTCCTCTGCGGCGGTCAGCGCCTGGCGAAGTTCGGTGAGCGTCGAACCCCCCAGCAGGGCGCCGATGAAAAGGCCGTCGGGCTTCAGCGCCCGGCGGATCTGGACGAGCGCGCCGACCACGTCGTTGGTCCAGTGGAGCCCCAGCGTCGAGATCACCAGATCCAGGCTTTGCGCGGCGAAAGGCAGGCGCTCCTCGTCGAGGGCCACGCGGGGCCCGGTCCGGCCGTCCAGCATGGCCGTCGAGAGATCGGCTTCGATCAGCACGCCCACCCGCGAGCCGGCCGGGCTCTCCATCAGCGCCTCGCGTAGCGCCCCGCTTCGCGCCGAGAGGTCGACGGCAAGCGGGAAGTCCCGCATGATCCCTTCCAGGCGCTCGACGATGTCGAGGGCGGCGCGTCGCTGAAGGAAGTCGGCGGTGGCGAAGCCCTTGGCGGCGCGGTCCAGCCGCTTCCGGTGCAGGGCGCGGTCGAAGAGGCGAGGAGCCTCATATTTGGGGGGGAGCGGCATGAGCGCGGAAGATGGCCTCTTCCCGCAGCTATTGAAACCGGGTCCCCGGCCGCCGCAATTTCGTCGGTAGTTTCGAGGTCCCGCGGGCGCGGGCGCATCGGGTGACGGGCAAGCGCGTGCTGCTGATCGATGACGTTCTGACCACCGGCGCCACCGCCGAGGGCTGTGCGCGGGCGCTGAAGGCCGCGGGCGCGGTGCGGGTGGATGTCGCAGTGGTGGTCCGGGTTAAAGAGATGGCAGGACTCACCATATGAAACTTTCGCGACAGATCTTCCGATAGAGCGTCATGTCCCACGTCACCATCTACACGAAACCCTACTGCTCCTACTGTGTGCGGGCGCTGACGCTGCTGGAACAGAAGGGCATCGACT
>DASXKT010000249.1:0-4638 GCA_036496685.1 Phenylobacterium sp. | reverse complement strand
CGCTTCAGGCGCGTTTGGCGGCGTCGAGGAACGCGGCGATCAGGGCGGGGTCCTTTAGTCCGGGACCACGTTCCACGCCAGAGGAAACGTCCAGCAAGGGGGCGCCGGACTGCTGTACCGCCTCGCTGAGGTTCCAGGGGTCGAGCCCCCCGGCCAGGAACCAGGGGCGCTTGAAACGACGTCCAGCCAGCAAGGTCCAATCGAACGTCGCGCCGTGGCCGCCGGGGCGGTCGGCGTCCTTGGGCGCCTTGGTCTCGAACATCAGATGCTCGACGATGCCCTCATAGTCGGCGGCCGCCGCGAGGTCGGAGCCCTCCGACACTGGCACCACCTTGATCACGCCGGCGCCGGCCCGCTGCCCTATGGCCCGTGCACGCGCCGGGCTTTCGCGACCGTGCAGTTGGATCAGGTCGGGCTTGAGGATCGTGGCGAGACGATCAACCTCCGCGTCGTCGGGATCGACCGCCACGGCCACGATCTTCGCCGCCCCGCGCACCGGCTGGGCGAGGCGCGCGGCGGCCTCCGCGCCGACGTTGCGCGGGCTTTTCTCGAAGAACATGAAACCCAGGAAGGCCGCGCCGCCGTCCAGGGCCGCCGTGACGGCCTCGGGGGTGCTGATCCCGCAGATCTTGGCTTGAACGCCCATGGTCGGGGATTAGGGCGCTCGCCTGCGTCGCCGCAAGTGGCGTTTACGGCTGACGAGCCTTGAGGAGGTCGCGAATTTCCATCAGCAGCGCCTCCTGCGGGCCCGGGGGCGGCTTTTCCGCCTCCGGCGTAGCGGCGTCCCGGCGGCGGATGGCGTTCACGCCCTTGACCAGCAGGAACACGACCCAGGCGACGATCAGGAACTTGATCAGGGTGTTGATGAATAGCCCGTACTGGATTGCCACCAGCTCGTTGGCCTTGGTCGCCGGATCGTCGGGCCGCAGCACCCACTGCAGGTGCGCGAAGTCGATGCCCGACAGCAGAAGGCCAATCGGCGGCATGACCACGTTGTCCACCAGGCCCCTGACGATGTCGTTGAATGCCGCGCCGACGATCACACCGACGGCGAGGTCAATGACGTTGCCGCGGGCGATGAACTCCCGGAACTCGCCGAAGATGCCAAGGCGGGTCTTTGCGGGTTCGCTCATGAGCGGGCTACTCGTCGGTGAGGTTGAGCCGTTCGCGCAGCTCTTTGCCGCTCTTGAAGAAGGGAACGTGCTTGGCCCGGACGTCAACCGGCTCGCCTGTGCGAGGATTGCGTCCCGCGCGGGCGTCGCGCGAGCGGACCGAGAGCGCCCCGAAACCGCGTAGCTCCACCCGCCCCCCCGATTCCAGCGCCTGGATCATCCGCTCCAGAACCACGCCGACGACGCGTTCGATGTCGCGTTGCGTCAGGTGCGGGTTTTCCTCGGCGAGTTTGGCGATCAGTTCCGATTTGATCATGCGGTCCCCTCGAACCGGCGTGACCATGGGCGAGTCCGCCTTTGTATTCAAGGCGTAAAAAGGGTTTACGACGACTTACAGCTGCGCTTGTTAATAAATCTTAATTCGCAACCATGGCGAGAAAGGCCGCGCGACGCACGTCCAGCCCGACTCAGGCCGGCGCGCGGACAAGGCTGTCGACGTCGCGCAGCTTGCGGATGGCCGCGTTGGCCGTCTCGGCCTCGGCGGCGCTGATCTCCGGCGCGAGTGAACGCTGGTCGACGGTGAAGCTGGCGACATCGCCCTCGACCGCCGATGTGCTGACGATCTCGTAGCCGCCGACTCGTTCCGTGCCGCTCGGCCCGCGAACCGTGAAGCCTTTGCCGCCGCCAGGCAGGACGATCTCGGTCCGCGAGCGGGTGAAGGCGGGATAGGGCACGGCGAACGGGGCCTCGCGATTGGGGCCGGGCTCGCGCTTGGGGAAGAGCCGCGGGACGCCGCCCGAGGCTACCCGGTACTCGCGCAGGTTCAGGTCCTGGTTCTTTCGCCAGTCCATGTCCGTGCTGCCGGTCAACTCGACGACGAACAAGCCCTTGCCCGGATCGTCGCGCCAAGTGACCTGATCGATGTCCGTGCCGCCGCCGACGTTGGCGAACTGCTGGCGGAAGGCGCGCTCGAAGTCGGCTCTCGGCGACCTCGCCAGAGTGGCGCGCATGGCGTTCGCGAGCACACCGCTGGCCGTCAGGGTGATATGCGTCGAGGCGCGCTCGTCGAGCCCCTTGGAGGCGTCGAGGCGGGTGACGGTTTCGATCATCGGCACGTTGATCTGGCGCTCGACGATGGCTTCGAGCGGCGCACCCTGAGTCCGCACGGGCAGGCCCCAGTGGTGCGGCGGCGGGTTCATGGCCTCGGTGTTGCGGTCACCGGTCCGCGTGCCGTCGAGCCAGTAGGACTGATCCTTGATCTTCACCCGCACGATCACGTGGTTGAACGCGGCAAGCGCGGGCGGCAACTCATTCAACCCGTCGCCGCTGCCCAGATTCACCAGCACCGGCTCGGCATCGACTCCAAGGTTACGAAGCAGCGCCAGGAGGAGCGCGGTCTTTGCCTTGCAGTCACCAAAGCGCCTAGCCCAGGTATCGTCGGCCTTGGCGGGCACATAGCCGCCATCGCCCATGCCGAGGAAAAAGTAGCGGGTCTTGTCCTCGACCAACTGGAGCGCCGCGAACGCTCGCTCCTTGGGGTCCGTGGTCCGCGCGGCGATGGCGTCAGCCTCCGCCTTGATAGGCGAGGCAGGCGAGACCTCGGAGGCCTTCTCGTAGAGCGGGGCCATCAGCTTTGAGACCTCGTTCCAACTCTGGAAGCTGCTGGCCTCCAGCTGCCCGACCCGGCGGAATCGCAGCGGCGCGCCGACTGGGGCCTTGGGCGCCAGGACATTGGTCTGGTCGAGCGCAAGGACGGTGCGCCCGTCCTTCTCACTCATCGCCGGAGCTCCGAAGCCTGGCGTTGCTTTCCACTGCACGGGCTCGCCCTTGGGCCACGAAATCACCGCGCGATAGCGGCCGACCACGCCCGCGAAGGCGAGGCGCTCGCCATCGAAGGAGTGGCCCTGCAGCACCGGGTCGGAGTGGACGCGGGTGAAGGCGAAGTCGAGGACATCGCCGGTCTGCAGGCCGTCGATCTGCCGCGTGGCGGTAATCCGGCCGTCGAGGCTAGCCTGCTCGAGGTTGGTTTCGCGGCGCAGGACCAGCATCGACTTGGGGTCTTCCAGGAGATCGATAGTCTTGCCGTCGCGGAGGATCTTCAGGCTGTGAAAGGTGAGCGTTTCGGCGTCCGGCCTCCAGGTCACCGTCACCGACTTCACCCCGGAAAGGCCCTCGGGCTTCAGGATCTTGATGACGCGGCGGTTGTAGGACGTGTCGCCGGTGGGATCGAGGCGGGTCTGGTGGTCATCAAGCAGCACCTGGACCGCCGGGGCGCCTTCGTCGGACGGCGCCGGCGGAATGGGGGCGACATCGACCCAGGCCGGCGGCTGTCCGAAGGACGGCTTGTCGGCGGCCAACGCCGGGAACGCGCAGGCCAGGGCGGCCACGACAGAACCGAGAACTAAACGTAACGACAAGGCGACGCTCCAACGCGCCAAGGCGGCGCTTGAACCCACGATAAGACGGAAGCGTGAAAAGAAAACGGCGGACCGATCGCTCGGCCCGCCGCTGTCTTGTCCAATTCCCCGGAAATCCGCCGGGGGGTATCGGGTTCTTAGTCCTTCTGGGCCTTCTCGCGCAGAGCCGCGCCCAGGATGTCGCCGAGCGAAGCGCCGGAGTCAGAGGCGCCGAACTTTTCGATCGCTTCCTTCTCTTCGGCCATTTCCAGCGCCTTGACCGACAGGGACACGCGGCGCGCGGCCTTGTCGACATTGGCGATCTGGGCGTCCAGGCGGTCGCCGACGGCGAACCGTTCCGGCCGCTGGTCCGCACGGTCGCGGGAAAGGTCCGACTTGCGGATGAAGGCCGTCATCGGGGCTTCATCCTCGCCGAACTTCACCTCGATGCCGCCCGAGGTGATCTCGGTGACGGTGACGGTGACGGTCTGGCCCTTGCGGTAGGTGTCGCCCGACATCGGGTCACCGGCCAGTTGCTTGATACCGAGCGAGATCCGCTCCTTCTCGACGTCGACGTCGAGCACCTTGGCCTTGACCATGTCGCCCTTGTTGTACTTGGCGATGGCTTCTTCGCCAGGCACGGCCCAGTCGAGGTCGGACAGGTGCACCATGCCGTCGATGTCGTTGTCGAGGCCGATGAACAGGCCGAACTCGGTGGCGTTCTTGACTTCGCCTTCGACGGTCGAGCCGATCGGGTGAGCCGCCACGAAGGCGTCCCACGGATTGGCCATGGCCTGCTTGAGGCCGAGCGACACGCGGCGCTTGGACGGATCGACGTCCAGCACGACCACTTCCACTTCCTGCGAGGTGGAGACGATCTTGCCGGGGTGGACGTTCTTCTTGGTCCAGCTCATTTCCGACACGTGGACCAGGCCTTCGACACCGGCTTCCAGCTCCACGAAGGCGCCGTAGTCGGTGATGTTGGTGATCCGGCCGGTGAACTTCGCGCCCACCGGATACTTGGCTTCCACGCCGTCCCACGGGTCGGACTGGAGCTGCTTCATGCCCAGGCTGATGCGTTGGGTGTCGGGGTTGATCTTGACGATCTGCACCTTGACGGTGTCGCCAAC
>DASXKT010000248.1:0-4926 GCA_036496685.1 Phenylobacterium sp. | reverse complement strand
GGAGGCTTCCGGGGTGGTGGTGCCGGAGGCGTCGAGGTGGATCTCGGGGTTGGCCGGTGGTTCGTAGGGGGAGTCGATGCCGGTGAAGTTGGTGAGTTCGCCGCGGCGGGCTTTGGCGTAGAGGCCCTTGCGGTCACGGGTTTCGGCGACGGCGAGGGGTGTGTCGACGTGGACCTCGACGAACTCGCCGTCGTCGAGGAGGTCGCGGGCGAGCTGTCGTTCGGCCCGGAACGGGGAGATGAAGCTGGTGAGGACGATGAGCCCGGCGTCGACCATGAGCCTGGCGACCTCGGCGATGCGGCGGATGTTCTCGACGCGGTCGGTGTCGGTGAACCCCAGATCCTTGTTCAGCCCGTGGCGGACGTTGTCGCCGTCGAGGAGGTAGGTGTGCCGGCCCTCTACGGCGAGGCGCTTCTCGACGAGGTTGGCGATGGTCGACTTGCCCGCGCCCGAAAGGCCGGTCAGCCAGACGACGCGCGCCGTCTGGCCCTTGCTGGCGGCCCGGGCAGCCTTGTCGAGGTCGAGGGCCTGCCAGTGGATGTTCTGGCTGCGCCGCAGTGCAAAGTGCAGCAGCCCGGCGCCCACCGTGCGGTTCGAGATGCGGTCGATGAGGATGAAGCCACCGAGGTCGCGGCTCTCGGCGTAGGGGTCGAAGGCGATCGGCGCGTCGAGCGAGAGATTGCACACGCCAATCTCGTTCAGCTCCAGCTGACGGGCAGCCAGGTGCTCCAGGGTGTTGACGTTGACCTTGTATTTCGGCTCGGCGACCTGGGCGGTGACCGTCCGGGTCCCAAGTTTCATCAGGTAGGGCCGGCCTGGCAGCATGGGGTCTTCGTCGAACCAGACCAGGGTCGCTTCGAACTGGTCGGCGACTCCAGGTGGGCTCGCCGCGGCGGCCAGGACGTCGCCGCGGCTGACGTCGATCTCGTCAGCCAGCGTCAGCGTCACCGATTGGCCCGCTACCGCTTCCGGGAGGTCGCCGGTGAAGGTGACGATCCGCTCCACTGTGCTCTCGCGGCCGGAGGGCAGGGCCTTGACCTTGTCGCCCGGTCGAATGGTCCCGGAGGAGATCAGGCCGGAGAACCCCCGGAAGTCGAGGTTCGGGCGGTTGACCCACTGGACCGGCATGCGGAACGGCTTTTCCCGCAGGTCGTCCTCGACCGGCGCATCCTCCAGCCAGCGCAGCAGCGGCGGGCCCGAGTACCAGGGCGAATTGGTGCTGGGCTCGGTGATGTTGTCGCCCTTCAGGGCCGACATGGGGATGGCGGTGAAGGCCTTGATGCCGATCTTCTCGGCGAAGGCTGCGTAGGAACCGACGATCTTGTCGAAGCGGTCGCGGCTCCAGTCGACCAGGTCCATCTTGTTGATCGCCAGCACGACGTGCCGGATGCCGAGGAGGCTGACGAGGTAGCTGTGGCGGCGGGTCTGGGTCAGCACGCCCTTCCGGGCGTCGATCAGGATGACCGCGGCGTCAGCCGTGGAAGCGCCGGTGACCATGTTGCGGGTGTACTGCTCGTGGCCCGGCGTGTCGGCGACGATGAACTTGCGCTTGTCGGTCGAGAAGAACCGATAGGCGACGTCGATGGTGATGCCCTGTTCGCGCTCGGCGGCCAGGCCGTCGACGAGCAGCGCAAAGTCGATCTCGCCGCCCTGGGTGCCGACCTTCTTGGAATCCGCTTCCAGCGCCGCCAGCTGATCCTCGAAGATCATCTTGGAGTCGTAGAGGAGGCGACCGATCAGGGTCGACTTGCCGTCATCGACCGACCCGCAGGTCAGGAACCGCAGCAGGCTCTTGTGCTGGTGGGCATCGAGATAGGCCTCGATGTCCTCGGCGATGAGCTCGGAGACCTTCATCTCGAACTTGGGGGCCATCAGAAATAGCCCTCCTGCTTCTTCTTCTCCATCGAGGCGGCCTGGTCGTGGTCGATGACCCGACCTTGGCGCTCCGACGTGGTGGCCAGCAGCATCTCCTGGATGATCTCCGGCAGGGTCGCAGCCTTGCTCTCGACCGCGCCTGTCAGCGGGTAATCGCCCTGGGTGCGAAAGCGGATCGACCGCATCTGAGGGGTCTCGCCGGGCTTGAGGCGCATCCGGTCGTCGTCGACCATGATCAGGTTGCCGTCGCGCTCGACCACCGGTCGCTCAGCCGCGAAGTAGAGCGGCACGATCGGGATGTCCTCGAGGTGGATGTATTGCCAGATATCCAGCTCGGTCCAGTTGGAGATCGGGAAGGCGCGGAAGGTTTCGCCTGCGCCTTTGCGGGTGTTGTAGAGGCGCCAGAGCTCGGGGCGCTGCATCTTGGGATCCCAGCGATGCTGGGCGGAGCGGAACGACAGGATGCGCTCCTTGGCGCGGGACTTCTCCTCGTCGCGCCGCCCGCCACCGAAGGCCGCGTCGAACCCGTACTTGTCGATCGCCTGTTTCAGCCCTTCGGTCTTCCAGAGGTCGGTGTGTAGCGACCCGTGATCGAACGGGTTGATGCCGCGCGCCAGGGCTTCCGGATTCTGATGGACGATCAGGTCCATTCTGCTCTCGCGCGCCATCCGCTCGCGCATCTCGTACATCGCCCGGAACTTCCAGGTGGTGTCGACGTGCAGCAGTGGGAACGGAGGCTTGGATGGATAGAAGGCCTTCATCGCCAGGCGCAGCATCACCGCCGAGTCCTTGCCGATCGAATAGAGCATCACGGGGCGTTCGCACTCGGCGACCACCTCGCGGAAGATGTGGATGCTCTCGGCCTCCAGGCGCTGGAGATGGGTGAGCATCGGCGAGCTCTTCGTGCCTATCGGGGCAGGTGCGACGCGGGCATCCATCAGCAGACCTTACAGCAATGATGACAAAAGCCGCTCACCGGTGCGGTGTCACTTAGAGGGGCGTGGAAAACCCGGCAAGGCGGCGAGACCCCAGGAATTCTTAGGGCGAGCCCAGCTGATGTGGCCGTGGGATGTTTCGCGGCCGTCACAGCTCCGCGCTTGGCGGCCGATGGCGGCGCGTGCAACATGACGCTGAGGGAAACGTACCGGACGTTCGAGCCAGAACACTGGCGGGGCCGTCCGGGTGTTGGGGAATCTGCATGACCGCCGCGACCACGACGACAACCGCGCCCAAGGCTGGCGCGAGCTACCGCTATCTGGTCGTGGGCCTCTTGGCCGTGGTCTACACGTTCAACTTCATGGATCGGCAGATCCTGTCGACGCTGGCCGAGCCGATCCGCAAGGACCTGGGCCTCAGCGACACGGCGCTTGGCGCGCTCGGCGGACTGACCTTCGCGCTCTTCTATACGACCTTCGGAATTCCGGTCGCCTGGCTGTCGGATCGCTTCAAGCGGGTCTGGATCATGGCCACCGCCTGCGGCATCTGGAGCATCTTCACGGCCAGCTGTGGCTTGGCGACGAACTTCACCCAGCTGGCCCTGTCGCGGATGATGGTCGGCATCGGCGAAGCCGGTGGTTCGCCGCCCTCCTATTCGCTGATCTCGGACTATTTCCCGGCCAAGGAACGGGGCAAAGGCCTGGCGCTCTATTCGCTCGGCGTGCCGCTGGGCACCATGCTGGGCGTGGCCCTGGGCGCTGGCGTCGCGGCGGCCTACGGCTGGCGTGTCGCCTTCTTCGTGGTCGGCCTTCCGGGCGTCTTGCTCGCGTTGATCATGCTGCTGGTCGTGCGTGAGCCGAAGCGTGGCGGCCTCGACGAGGTCGCGCTTGGCGCCGACGCCCATGCGCCTGCGCCGCCGGCGTTTCGGGTGATCGCCGACTTCTTCGCGAACCGCACCCTGCTGTGCACGGCCATCGCCTGCGGCCTGTCGGCCTTCGTCGGCTACGGCATGCTGAACTTCAACGCGCCGCTGCTGATGCGGGTGAAGGGCATGACGCTGAAGGAGGTCTCGCTCTACTACAGCCTCGTGGTCGGAGTGACCGGGGTGATCGGCACCTTCACCTCCGGTTGGCTGGCCGACAAGCTGAGCCAGATCGACCGCCGGTGGTATTCCTGGATCCCGGCCATCGCCTTCACCCTGACGATCCCGGCGCTCGCGGGCCTGATCTGGGCGCCGACCTGGCAGATCGCGCTGCTGTTCGTGGCGATCCCGGCCCTGCTCAACAACATGTACCTCGCGCCGGCCCTGGCGGTGGTCCAGAACGCGGTGCCGCCGGGACAGCGGACGATGGCCGGCGCCATCCTGCTCTTCGTCCTGAACCTGGTCGGGCTCGGCGGCGGGCCGATCTTCCTGGGCCACGTCAGCGACCTGGCCAAGCCCCACTATGGGAACAGCTCCCTGCTGGTGGCCTACGCCTCCTTGGCCCCGGTGATCGTCATCGCCATCATCGCCCACTTGGTGACGGCCAACTCCATCGCCCGCGACAAGCGGCTGGCCGCGGCGATCTAAGGCGGCGGTGAGAGGCGCGGTCGGGCTACCCGGCGCAGGGGTTGAGCGCAGGCGCTATCCCTGTAAGAGGACGCTCATATTTTGAGTGTACCCAGCTTGGGGCGCTTCGAGCTTAGCTGACGCAAGAAAGACCGCATGAAGATCCTGATTACGGGCGGCGCCGGGTTCATCGGATCAGCCGTGGTGCGGCGCGCGATCGCCGATGGCCATCAGGTCGTGAACCTCGACGCGCTAACCTATTCCGCCAACGTCGAGAATATCGCCAGCATCGCGGCCGATCCCGGCTACGTCTTCGAGCATGCCGATATCTGCGACGAGGCGGCGGTCCGTGCGATCTTCGCCCGCCACAAGCCCGACGCTGTGATGCACCTGGCGGCGGAATCCCACAACGACCGGGCGATCGAGGGGCCGCTCGACTTCGTGCGCACCAACGTCATGGGCACCGCTGTCCTGCTGGAGGCCGCGCGCGCCCACTGGAACACCTTGCCGGCCGACAGGAAGGGCTCCTTCCGCTTCCACCACGTCTCCACCGACGAAGTGTTTGG
>DASXKT010000247.1:0-4725 GCA_036496685.1 Phenylobacterium sp. | reverse complement strand
TAAGGCTCCTCGCGCCAACTCTCAGGAAGGAGCGGGCAGAAGCCCGACAGCCGATGAGCGTCTTGCGCCCAACGATCGGCGGCTCGCCCCGCAAGGAAGGCGGTGTGTATCACATTCTCCGCCCCTAAGGCCAAACCCAATTCCGCCGCGTCGAAGACGCCAAACACCGGCGTCGGCGGGGACTGCTTTCGGGTCTTGCCCCAGAGCTTGCGGCGGCCGTCTGCAGCGCCATCACGCGCTTCGATCAGCCAAGCCGCCTTGCCCGCGGTGATCGCGGCGGAGACCTTTTCGAACCCCGAGGTAAGATCGCCGGCTCGCCGCGCAAGCCCCAGCCCCGACAAAAGTCGGCGCTTCAGCAGGGATTCGACCAGGTTCGCGAGGTCCGGCGGGGCCATAACCTTGGCCTTCGCGGCTCGGGCGAAGAGGCCCTTCTTAGCCGCCGTCTCCACCGAGGCGCGATCCGCGGCGACCCATAGCCCGCGCCCCGGCAGCTTCCGCGCCAAGTCGGGCACCACCAGCCCATCTGGCCCCGCGACGAAGCGTATCAGCCGCGCCTCGTCCATCACCTGACCGGTGACGATGTCGCGGCGCTCTCGGTCCGCGGCAGCCAGGGTGGCGGGAGATTCCACGCTCATCGGCCCACCTCGCCGAAGGCGAAGAAAACCGGTCCACGAACCTCACCAACCCCACGAACAAGCTCGGCTCTGCTCGCCGCCTCGTCAGGCGTGAGCGAGACCCGTTCGTGTCGTTCGTGCGGTTCGTAGACCAAACAATTTCCTCATGCGCCCGCTTTCGCGGGCGTTGGGCTAGGCGTCCTGGGCCTCGCCGGCCGCTTCAGCTTCGGCGAAGACTTCGGAGTCTTCGATCAGCTCTTCCTCGATCTCCGGCTCCGGCGGCGCTTCGACCCATCCCATGGCCACGCGGGCGCGCATGATCAGGGCCTCGGCGTCTGCAGCTTCGAGGCCGAAGGCTTCGAGGACACCGGGCTCACGGACCCGTTCGCCGTTGCGGGTCTCGAACCAGCCGCGCAGGTCGTCGGGGACCAGGTCGGCAAGGTTTTCCACGGTCTTCACGTCGCCTTCGCCGAGGGCTACGGCCATCGGCAGGGTGACGCCCTCGATCTCCAGCAGCGCGTCCTCTACGCCCAGCTCGCGGCGCTTGGCGTCGTACTCGGCGGCGATCTTGTCCAGGAAGTCCTGGGCTCGGGCCTGGATCTCGGAGCCGGTGTCCTCATCGAAGCCTTCGATCGAGGCGATCTCGGAGACGTCGACGTAGGCCACGTCTTCGACGGTGGCAAAGCCTTCGGTGACCAGCAGCTGGGCGATGACCTCGTCCACGTCCAGGGCTTCCTGGAAGAGGGCGGTGCGCTCGGCGAACTCGCGCTGACGGCGCTCGCTCTCCTGGCTTTCGGTCATGATGTCGATCTGCCAGCCGGTCAGCTGGGAGGCGAGGCGGACGTTCTGGCCGCGGCGGCCGATCGCGAGCGACAGCTGCTCGTCGGGCACCACCACTTCGACCCGCTCGTCCTCCTCGTCCATGACGACCTTGGAGACTTCGGCGGGCGCCAGTGCGTTGACGATGAAGGTCGCCTCGTCCGGGCTCCACTGGATGATATCGATCTTCTCGCCCTGTAGCTCGGCGACCACCGCCTGCACGCGCGAGCCGCGCATGCCGACGCAGGCGCCGACCGGATCGATGGACGAGTCGTTGGAGACCACCGCCATCTTGGCGCGGCTGCCCGGATCGCGGGCCACGGCGCGGATCTCGATGACCCCGTCGTAGACCTCCGGCACTTCCTGGGCGAACAGCTTGGCCATGAAGCCACCGTGAGCGCGGCTGAGCAGGATCTGCGGGCCCTTGGTCTCGCGGCGGACATCGTAGATGTAGCAGCGGATCCGGTCGCCGATGTTGAAGTTCTCGCGCGGGATCGACTGGTCGCGGCGCGCGATGCCTTCGCCGCGGCCCAGGTCGACGACGATGTTGCCGTATTCGACGCGCTTGACGACGCCGTTGACGATCTCGCCGACGCGATCCTTGAACTCTTCGTACTGGCGCTCGCGCTCGGCCTCGCGGACCTTCCCGGTCACCACTTGGCGGGCCATCTGGGTCTGCACGCGGCCGAACTCGAAGGGCGGCAGGATCTCTTCGTAGGTCTTGCCGACCACCGCGTCCTTGTCGGTCCGCTTGGCGTCGGAGAGGCGCAGGATGCCCTGCGGCTCCTCGGCGGGGACCTCCTCGCCGTCTTCGCCGATCACCGTGCCGAAGCTCGCGTCGTCGGCGACCACCGTGATCACCCGCTTGACGGTCACTTCGCCGGTCTTCTGGTCGATGTTGACCCGGATGTCGTGCTCGGCGCCGTAACGGGCCCGGGCGCCCTTCTGGATCGCCTCTTCGATCGCCTCGATGACGATCTCGCGGTCGATGGATTTCTCACGCGCGACCGCGTCGGCGATCTGCAGCAGCTCAAGCCGATTGGCGGAAATGCCGGTGAGGCTCATGGGTTTCCCTCTTACTCGGAAGTCTGTTGTTGGGATTCGGATTGCAGGCGGGCGGCGCGAACGTCCGCGCCCCGCTTCATCAGTTGGTCGGTGAGAACGAGCTTGGCCTCGACGATCCAGGCGAACGGGATCAGCGCAGTTTCTTCCTCGCCCTCAAGGTCGACGGCGACCTGGCCCTCGTCGACGCCGGCCAGCACGCCCTTGAACCGCTTGCGGCCCTCTGCCAGGCGGTCGAGCTCGATGCGGGCCTCGTAGCCCTGGTATGTCTCGAAGTCGGCGAGCCGGGTGAGCGGCCGATCGACGCCGGGCGAGGAGACCTCGAGGGTGTATTCCCCGGCGATCGGGTCAGCGGCGTCCATCACTTCGGAAATGGCTCGTGACAGCCGGGCGCAGTCCTCGACGTTCATGTCGCCGTCGGACGGGCGCTCGGCCATCACCTGCAGCCGTCGCGCATGCTCGCCGCCCATCAGGCGCAGGCGCACGATGGCGTAGCCCGCCGCCTCGGCCACAGGGTCGAGCAGTTCCAGTAGGTTCAGGTCTTCGGCGGTCTTCCCACGCATGGGCTTCGGCCTGGCTCCGGCAAAGAAAAAAGCGGCCGGGCCGGAGCCCGCCGCTCGTAGGCGCCATACAGCGCTAACGGACGATGTTGAGAGGAATATAGGCGCTGGCGAGGGCTTTGTCAGCCCTTTCGACTCAGGCCCGGCGCCTCATGGCCGCCTACGGCGTTTTGAACCGCTGGACCCACGCGCGGAACGCTTCCAGGTAGGCGCCCAGGAACTTCGCGGTCGCCTCGTCGGTCAGCCGCCCCTCGGCGTCGAACTTTTCATGGGCGCGGAAGACCAGCACTTCGGGCTGGGGCATGCAGTAGGAGTTGGTGAACTCGAAGGCTTGGCGCAGCTGGCTCTGGCCGCGGGCGCTGCCCGTGGCGCCGGGGGAGGCGCCGATGATCCCGACCGGCTTTCCGGCCAGCGCCGCAGTCCTCGGCGGGCGCGAGGCCCAGTCGACGGCATTCTTCATGACGCCCGGGACACCGTGGTTGTACTCGGGCGTGACGAACAGCACCGCGTCGGCGGCGCGCATGGCGTCCTTCATGGCCGCCACGGCCGCAGGATCACCCTTGGCCTCAACGTCGCCGTTGTAGAGCGGCACCTCGATCAGATCGAAGGCCTCCAGCGTCATCCCCGCCGGGGTCATGCCCTGCGCCGCGCGGAGCAGGGCGCGGTTGTAGGAGCCCTGCCTGAGGCTCCCCGCCAGACCCAGGACCCGGATCGCGGGCGATGAACTTGCTTGAGACATTGGAGAACCCCGATCGTTTGGCAGGCAGCGTCACTATGCGCTGGGCAATAGACCCACGCACGCCAAACCGGGGCTTACCGCGCGAACGGAATGGCCCTAAAGACGCGGCCCTCCTCCCTGTGTGTTTCAAGGCCTCCCCCTATGGACCTCTCCAAAATTCCCGTCGGTGTGAATCCGCCCTACGACGTCAACGCCATCATTGAGATCCCGCAGGGCGGCGAACCGGTGAAGTACGAGATCGATAAGGAGAGCGGCGCACTGTTCGTCGACCGCTTCCTGCACACCGCCATGTTCTATCCGGGCAACTACGGTTTCATCCCGCATACGCTGGCCGACGACGGTGACCCGATGGACATCATGGTGGTCGGCCAGACCCCGGTGGTGCCGGGCGCGATCATCCGCGCGCGGCCGATCGGCACGCTGATGATGACCGACGAAGCCGGTGGCGATGAGAAGGTTCTGGCTGTGCCGGTGGACGCGCTGCACCCGTACCATTCGGGCATCAGCTCCTGGCGCCAGCTGCCGGCGATCATGACCGAGCAGATCGCCCACTTCTTCCAGCACTACAAAGACCTGGAGAAGGGCAAGTCGACCCGCATCACCGGTTGGGCCGACCCGGAAGAGGTCGCCGACCTGATCCGCAAGGGCATGGAGCGCGCTCAAGAGGCCGCCGCCAAGCCGGCCCTGATCGAACATAAGGGCTAGGGTTTGTTTGCGCTGCAGGCTACGCCTGCTTGAGCGCGGGCCTTCCCACTACCAATCCCGGCTATGCTATCCCATCTCCCGGTCAGGCTCTGGCCGGGAGATTTTCTTATGACCGACACCCTTTCGAAGACCGAACGCCGTGTGGCCTGGACTGGCCGTGGCATGGCCGCCAGCGACGGCGCCGGGGTCAAGCTCACGCGGGTGATCGGCCAACCGGCCCTGCCGG
>DASXKT010000246.1:0-4489 GCA_036496685.1 Phenylobacterium sp. | reverse complement strand
TACGCCGTCTACGCCGGCGGCGGCTTGGGCCGCACGCCGGTGGTGGCACCGCTGATCCGTGCGTTCCTGCCGAAGCCGGAGCTGCTGTCGTATCTCGAGGCGATTCTGCGCGTCTACAACCGCCACGGCCGCCGCGACAACATCCACACGGCGCGGATCAAGATCCTGGTGGCGGCGCTCGGCCGCGACGAGTTCGCGAGCCAGGTGGAGGCCGAGTGGGAGAAGATCTCCCCTGAGGTCGACCTCCCCGACACCGAGCTGGCCCGCATCCGCGGCGCCTTCGCGCCCAAGACGTTCGAAACGCTGCCGACGGTGTCGGAAGCTTTCGAGGCGGCCAAGGCCTCGACCCCGGCCTTCGCCCGGTTCGCGCGAAACAACCTGAAGCCCCACAAGGTCGCGGGTTATTCGATTGTCGAGATCTCGCTGAAGGCCATCGGTGCGACGCCGGGCGATGCGACCGCCGAGCAAATGGAGGTCGTGGCCGACCTCGCCGAGCGCTACGGCCAGGACGACATCCGCGTCACCCACGAGCAGAACCTCGTCCTGCCGCACGTGAAGCTGGACGACGTTCCCGCGGTGTGGGCGGCGCTTGCGGACGCGGGCCTGGCGACCCCCAACATGAACCTGGTCAGCGACATCATCGCTTGCCCGGGGCTCGACTACTGTGCGCTGGCCAATGCGCGGGCGATCTCGGTCGCCCAGCACATCGCCGAGAAGTTCGCCGACCCCGACCGCGCCGAGCGGGTGGGCGAGCTGAAGGTCAAGATCTCCGGCTGCATCAACGCCTGCGGCCACCATCACGTCGGCCACATCGGCATCCTGGGCGTCGATAAGAAGGGCGAGGAGTTCTACCAGCTCACGCTCGGCGGCTCGGGTGCGGAGGACGCCGCTGTCGGGACCGCGCTCGGCCCGGCCTTGCCCTACGACCGGGTGGCCGGAGCGGTGGACACCCTGGTGGAGACCTATCTGCGCGTCCGGCAAGACGGCGAACGCTTCCTCGACACCTTCCGGCGCACCGGCGTCGCCCCGTTCAAGGAGGCGGTCTATGCCGACGTTCATTAGCCTGAAGGCCCCTCTTGGACAGGAGGGCGTTTTCGGCCTGGCCGAGGATCCGTTCACCAACGTCGGCGACGAGCAGTCCGTGCCGCCGGGCGATGTGATCATCTCGCTGAGCCGCTTCCAGGCGGAAGGCGAGGCGCTGCTCGCTGAAGGCCGCGCCGTTGGCGTGCGGCTGGAGAGCCACGAGGAGGTCGAGGCGCTGACCTACGACCTGCCGGAGATCTCCGTGGTGGCGCTGGTCTTCCCGAAGTTCGGCGATGGGCGCGCCTACAGCTACGCGCGCCTCCTGCGCGAGCGGTTCGGGTTCAAGGGCGAGCTCCGCGCCGTGGGCGACGTCCTGCGCGAGCAGGCGGGCTTCATGGTCCGTTGCGGATTCGACGCCTTCGAGCCGGCGGACGGCTCGACGGTGGAAGACTGGGAACGCGCCGCCCGGCGCTTCCGCCATGTCTATCAACGCTCGACCGATGGCCGCAGGCCGGCCTTCGCGGAGCGGGGAGGGTGAGCTTGGCTTACGACACATCCGAGCGGTTCCTGACGCTGGCTGCGAGGCTGGACGCGGAGCTGCGGCACGCCCATCCGCGCATGGTGCTCGAGGCGGCCGTCGAGGCCTTCGGCGACAAGCTGGCGCTGGTCTCGTCCTTCGGCGCGGAGTCGGCGGTGCTGCTCCACCTGGCCTCGAAGGTGAAGCCGGACATCCCGGTCCTCTTCCTCGACACCGGCATGCTGTTCGGCCAGACGCTCGACTATCGCCGCCAGCTGGCGACGCGGCTCGGGCTGACCGACGTCCGCGACCTTCGCCCGGCCTATCAGGACCTGGCCACCGCCGACCCCGAGGCCAAGCTCTGGCAGACCGACACCGACGCCTGCTGCCACGTGCGCAAGGTGCTGCCGCTCGACCGGGCGCTGGCGGAGTTCGGCGGGTGGGTGACGGGGCGCAAGCGCTTCCATGGCGGGGCGCGGCTGGCGCTGCCGGTGGTCGAGCAGGCGGACCATCAGGTGAAGTTCAATCCCCTGGCCAACTGGACCAAGGAAGACCTCGACGCCTACGCGGCGGAGAACGATCTGCCGGCCCATCCGCTGGTGGCCCAGGGTTTCCCGTCGATCGGCTGCTGGCCTTGCACGAAACCGGTGGAAGAGGGCCAGGACGTCCGCGCCGGGCGCTGGGCGGGCTCGCAGAAGACCGAATGCGGCATCCACACCGCCCGCGCGCCGGGCTTGATCGAAAACGTCGGCGGCGACATTTGACGCGACCGAAAAGAGCGTAGACACCCCGATGAATGATGTTTCCCTGGCTCCCGCGCCCCAAGAGGGCTCGGCCAAAGTGAAAGCGGGCGGCGCTTTCTTCGTCGAGACCGTGACCTGGGTCCAGCACTGGACCGAGAGCCTGTTCTCGTTCCGCACGACGCGGGACCCGGCGCTGCGCTTCTCCAGCGGCCAGTTCGTGATGGTCGGCCTGACCAAGGAAGACGGCAAGCCGCTGGTGCGCGCCTATTCCATCGCCTCGCCCGCCTGGCACGAAGAGCTAGAGTTCTATTCGATCAAGGTCGCCGACGGCCCGCTGACCTCGCGCCTCCAGAAGATCAAGGTCGGCGACGAGGTGCTGATCGGACGCAAGCCTACCGGCACCCTGGTGCTGGACGGCCTCAGGCCCGGCAAGCGGCTGTGGATGCTGGGCACCGGCACCGGTCTCGCACCCTGGCTGTCGCTGGCCCGAGACCCGGAGGTCTATGAGCGGTTCGACGAGGTGATCGTCACCCATACGGTGCGAGAGGTCGCCGATCTTAACTACCGCGAGCTCCTGTCCGGCGCCCTGGCCGAAGACGAGCTGCTGGGCGAACTGATCGGCCCGAAGCTCCGGTACTACCCGACGGTCACCCGTGAGCCGTTCCACACCCAGGGCCGCATCACCGACCTGATCGCCTCGGGAAAGCTCTTCGACGACCTCGGCGTCCCGTCGTTCGACAAGACCGTCGACCGGGTGATGCTCTGCGGCGGCCCCTCGGTGCTGGCCGACCTGAAGCAGCAGCTTCTGGACCGCGGCTATGAGGAAGGCTCCATCGCCAGCCCAGGCGACTTCGTCCTCGAACGCGCCTTCGTCGAGACCTAAGCGGTCGCTGTCGCAGGGCCGCGCAGGGTTTGCTGCACGGCGTCCTCATGGGCGTCGAACGACTGCCGCGCGATCGTCTGGTACTGCGAAAGCAAGGGCGGGATCTCCTCACGCAGCTCCATGAGGAAGTCGAAAGAGGCGTCCCGGCCGGCGACGGCGGCGGTGATCCTGGGCCTGGGCGGCTGTCCCTCGATCCCGCGGTCGTCGTCAGCCATCCAGTCATGGATCGCCTTGGTGGCCTCGAGGATGGCGTCGACGGTAAGGCTGATCTGCAGGAGCAGCAGGTGGGTCCGCGCCCGCAGCTTCACGTCTCGCAGATCGAACAAGGTCTCGCGGTTGCGATCGTAGATCTGGGTTTCGCGCTGCGCGGCCCTCAGGATCTGCAGCGTGATAGGGCCAAAGGGATCCCCACGACCGTGCGCATCGTGGGACATGCGCAGGATCAGCTTCAGCGCGGCCAATATCTCCCCGAACAGCTGGGCGGCGCTCTGCTCGCGCTCCCGCCGGCGAAGGCTCTGCTCGATGCGCCCTGACAGTAGTCCGCCGAGACTTGCGAGGAAGGCGCCCACGGCGACCCCGATTAGGGCTTCGTCACTTGGATCGAGATGCATGCGCCGGGCCCCTTAGCGGCTTCGTCTCGCAGGCAATGGGCGGCGCCCCGGGCAAGGAATCAAGGTCCGGCCGTTGCGCCTGTCCTTCCCTGGGTGATCAGCCGGGCGCTGCGCTGATCGCGGGCGTGGATCCACAGCCAGTTGATCGCCACGTTCAGGCGGGTCCGCGTGCCGATCAGGAAGTAGATGTGGGCGATCCCCCACAGCCACCACGCCAGCGCCCCGCGCAGCTTGATCCAGCCGAAGTCGATCACGGCGCGACGCTTGCCGATCTGCGCCAGGCTGCCCTCATGATGGTAGCGGAACGGGCCGGGCGGTGCGGCGCCGCGCAGCCGCGCCTTGATCACCGCGGCGACGTAGTGGCCCTCCTGCTTTGCGGCCGGCGCGATGCCGGGCACGGGCCTCCCATTGGGCGCCGTCACCGAGACCGCATCCCCGATGGCGAACACCTCCGGATGGCCGGGGACCGTCAGGTCGGGGAGGGCCTTGAGGCGGCCGGCTCCGTCGGCGGGCGCGCCCAGCCACTCAGCGGCCGGCGAAGCCTTCACGCCCGCCGCCCACAGGACCGTCTTGGCCGCCAGCCTTTGATCGCCATAGGCGACCCCATCGGCGGTGACGTCGGAGACAGCTCGCCCCAACTCGACCTCGACGCCCAGGTTTTCGAGCGAGCGGCGCGCGTAGTCGGAGAGGTCGTCCGGGTAGCCCGCCAGTA
>DASXKT010000245.1:0-6246 GCA_036496685.1 Phenylobacterium sp. | reverse complement strand
CAACAAGTACTCGATCATCGGGTATGTGAAGAACCTGTTCGACACCACGGGCTACGAGAGCGGCTCGACCGCCAGCCGCTACTCCGGCCTCGCGCAGGGTGGCGTCCCGACGGTCCTGACCAACCTGGGCGACCACGGTGTGTCGCCCACCTACTACCTCACCCCGCCGCGGACTTACGGCGTGGAACTGCAATACCGCTTCTAAAAAAGCCAACCACTTCTTCGATTCGGAGGGCGCGCTTGCAAGGGCGCGCCCTTTGTTTTTTCAGAGCGAATTCGTTTCGAGCATCCCCGTTATTTGAAACGCTCGTTACGAAACGGCAAAAAACGTTGACGCTACGGCTGCGCTACCGCAGGTTTGCGAAGCAGAAGCGAGCGGATGACCGAGGTCTTTTGGCCTCCAAACATCCGCCGTTGGGCCGCCAAACGGCGGGGGGGAGAACGTTTTTGGGGGCTAATCACCGTCTTGTCGGCGCGCGCGAACGTGACTTCGCGCACCGGCCGCGCCCTGTGGGCGCTCTCCTGGCTCGGCCTTGCCGCCGAGCCGGACGACCCGCGCATGGCCGCCGGCCTTCGGCCTGACGCACGACCACTACCGACATCCGCAACATGATTTTCAATCAAGGCCGGAACGGCTTCTCTGGGGAGGAAAATTTGCAACACAAGATTCGCCTTTTGGCGTCCAGCGCTCTGCTGGTCGCCGCCGCGCTCGGCGCGACATCCGTCCATGCGCAGGCGCGCGCCAGCACGACTGCGGCCGCGGCCAGCGACACCATCGAAGAGCTGGTGGTGACGGCTGAACGGCGCAGCCAAAGCCTGCAGGACGTGCCGGTCGCCATTTCGGCCTTCACCTCCGAGAAGCGCGACCTGATGGGGATCAACTCCATCCAGGACCTGACGAACTTCACGCCCGGCCTGAACTACGCCAGCGCGAGCGACCGTGCATCAATTCGCGGCATCGGCCGCCTGACCAACGCCCACCCGGTCGCCGTGCCGGTCGCGGTCTATGACGACGGCATCTACACGACCTCGACGGTGACCGCCGGCAAGACGCCGATCTTCAGCGATCGCGTGGAAATCCTGCGCGGTCCGCAAGGTACGCTCTACGGCCGCAACTCGATCGGCGGCGCGATCAACGTGATCTCCAAGCGTCCGACGGAAGATCCCTATGCCGAAGTGCGCGCCACAGTCGGTAATTACGGCCGCACCCTGCTCGAAATGGCCGTGTCCGGCCCGCTGACGCCCGACCTGCAGTTCCGGCTGGCCGGCAACTGGGAAAAGCAGCGCGACGGCTACTACACCAACGTTGTCCCGGGCATGCCCAGCGAAGGCAACGTCATCGACCAGTTCTACATCGAAGGTCAGCTGAAGGCGAAGTTCGGCGACCACATGGACGGCTGGGTTAAGGGCTTCGTCTCGGGCTGGAACAACGGCTCTGGCGGCCCTGGCGCGCGCGCCGGCTACACGTCCGGCCCGGTCAACTTCTCGCAGTCTGACCTTCAGAACGTCAGGAACACGTTCGCCTGCGCCCCTGGTGGCGTGGTGTCGAACGTGTCGAACTCGTCGCCACTCGGCTGCGTGAACCCCGCCACCAGCGATCCGCGCAAGTTCGCGACCAATATCGCCCAGACGGTCTCGCTCGACGAATCCTTCGGGATCGCCACCAACCTGACCTACCACTTCGACAACATGGACCTGAAATACGTCGGAGGCGGGATCAACTACCACTACACCCTGCAGTCGGATAACGGCGGCGGGTCGATCAACTCGTTCCAGGTCAACGTCCTGCCGTTCAATCCCGGGTTCCCGCCGCCGCCCGCGACGCCGACGCAAATCGCCACGGCGCAACCCTGCGCCGCGACCAACCTGAGTGGTGGCTCCTGCCCGCCGTTGACTGTCTTCTCGCCCCAAGCTTCGACGTACCAGGAGGACTACCACAACATCAGCCACGAGATCAGCCTGGCCCCCACCGGCGACAGCGCGCTGCAGTGGATCGGCGGCCTCTACTACTACAAGGAAGGTTACAAGCAGCCGGTCTTCACGACCCTCTTCAATCAACCGCAACTCGATGGCGCTATCACGCCGGCGGCGCCGACGATCACCGGCCAGGTCGGCCGAGACTTCCAGCGGCGGCTGTTCGACAACCGCACGCAATTCGAGCAGGAATCCTACGCCGGCTACGGCCAGGTCGACTGGAAATTCACCGACACCTGGAAGGCGACGCTGGGCCTGCGCTACAGCCACGACAGCCTCACCGGGACCGAGTCGGTGCGGGTGGTCTGCTTCGGCGCAAGCGCCTGTCTGAACGGTTCGTCGCCGCAGTTGCTGGGTCAGAACTTCACGCCACCGGTCGACGTGACCGCGGGCGTCGTCAACCTGGCCAGCCTGCCCACCGGCGTGGTGCCGGGCGGCATCCTCGGCAGCGGCGTGACGTTCACGCCGGACGGCTTCGCGCATCGCAGTTACGACCACAGCTGGAACGCCACCACCGGCACGGCAGGCGTACAGTGGGATCCTGATCGGGACACCAACGTCTACGCCCGCTACAGCCGCGGCTACCTGATGGGCGGTATCAACTCCGGTGTGACCAGCACGGCCGGCAAGTTCCCCTTCACCGACGCCGAGCACATCAACGACTACGAGATCGGCTTGAAGAAGTCGTTCGGCCACACCCTGCAGGCCAACCTCGCGATCTTCTATGAGGACCTCAGCGACTACCAGGCGCCGCTGACGGTGATTAACACCTCGGGATCGCTCGCGGTCAGCGAGAGCCGCTACCTCAATGTTCCGAAGGCGGTCAGCCAAGGTGTGGAACTGGAGGTGACCTGGGTGCCGGTCGACCACATGTCGGTGCTGTTCAACTACTCCTACGACGACGCCCACGTGAAGACGCTGAGCGGGATCGTCGACCCGACCGACCCGCAGGCCTTGGCGGCAGGGGCCAAGCCGCTGACGGCGCTCCAGACCTGCACCGGCACCACCACGGGCGCCAGCCCGAACGTGCTCTGCGACGTCAACACCGGCCTCGTGAACCGGCCCCAGGACCTGAGCGGCAACAGCCTGGCTCAGAATCCGAAGAACAAGATCGCGGCGGCCGTGACCTATTCGTTCGAGCTTGAGAAGGGCACGCTGACGCCGGAAGTCAGCTACGTCTGGCGCGACAAGCAATACGCCGGCCTGTTCGAGCGGTCCTACAACGAAGCCCCGTCCTGGGATCAGTGGGACGCGCGGATCACCTGGAAGGACAAGGACAACAAGTACTCGGTCATCGCCTTCATCAAGAACATCGGCGACACTCTGGGCTACGACGGCGGCGCGTCGAGCAGCCGGATTTCCGGCATCTACAACTCGGCGACCATCGCGGCGGCCGGTATGACGGCCGGCCTGCCGGTTTCGACCATCCCCGGCACGTTCAACGCCGTGCAGAAGACGGCGACCTCCAGCGGGATCAGCACGACCTACGCGCTGACCCCGCCGCGGACCTACGGGATCGAGTTCCAGTACCGCTTCTAGACGATCCGGCAATCCGGCTCGGAGGGCGCGCCCGCAAGGGCGCGCCCTTTGTCTTTGTGGAGAAGCCCGTTCGGAAGCATCCCGGATTTTCGAACCTTTCAGAGATGTAAGATCAAAAGCGTTGACGTCCCCTAGGGCGCCCCCGCACGGTCGAAGACTCAAGAGCGGGCGGCGATGGCCCCTTCGCCATCGACAACGCCCTGCGAAAAGCCGCGCCCCGCGGCGGGAGGTAGGCATGGCGTGCAACGGCTCTCGGGCGGAGCTCATGGCGGTATGAGCCGAAGCGAACTCCGCCCCGCCCTCGCGCCGCCGCCGCTCAGGTTTCCGGCCAAGCTGTCTTATGGGTTGGGTTCGATCGCCTACGGCGTCTCCGCCGCAGCGCTCGCCCCCTCGGTCCTGCAGCTCTACTTCAACCAGGTGATCGGAATTCCGGCTGTCCTGGTCGGCGTGGCGATCATGGTTTCCCTAATGGCCGACGTCGTGCTCGATCCCCTGATCGGTCGCTGGTCGGACCATTTCCGCTCGCGCTGGGGCCGCCGCCATCCGTTCATGTACGCGGCCGCCTTGCCGGCGGCGGCGTTCTTCTACCTCATCTGGCACGCCCCCAAGGGGCTGGAGCCCGGCGAGATCATGGTGCTGGCCGTCGTGATGCTGATCGGCGTGCGGATCTCCGTGGCGAGTTTCGAAATCGCCTCGAACGCGCTCGCCCCCGAGTTGGCCCCCGACTACAACGAGCGGACCTCACTTCTCGCCTACCGCTGGTTCTTCGCGATCAGCACGTTGGCGGTGGTGACCATCGTCCTCCTGTCCGTCTTCCTCCGGCAGGACGCGGCCAACCCGCTGGGCGTGCTGAACCGCGAGCGTTATTCGCAGTTCGCAACCATGGCCGCCATAGTGGTGTTCGTCAGCATACTGGTGTCGACCGCCGCCACCCATAACCGCATCAAGTACCTGCACCAGCCGCCGGTCGTCAGGATGTCGATGGGCGAAGTGGCGCGCGAAATCCTGGCTGCGGTGAAGCACCCCGGGCTGCTCGTGGTGATGGGCTCGGGCGTCCTGGGCGGCACCGGGGTCGGCATCACCTCGGCGCTCTCGAATTACTTCTATCTGCACCTCTGGCATCTCAAGCCGCAGGCCATCGGCCCGGTTGCCCTGGGCGGCCTGCTGGCCTCGGTCGTCGGTATCGTCGTGGCGCCGATGATCTCCCGGCGGTTCGGCAAGAAGGGCGCGATGGTGGGCCTCTTCACCGTCTCGATCATCACGTCGATGATCCCGATCGGCGGCTGGGTGCTGGGCGTCATCCCCGCCGTCAAGGACTCGCCCGGGATCTACGCCCTGCTGTTCACCGACGTGCTGGTCAGCGCCGCCTTGGGCCTGATGGGCATCGTGATCCTGACCTCGATGGTCGCCGATGTGGCCACCGACCACGCGGCCAAGAGCGGCGCCCGATCCGAGGGCCTACTGTTCGCGGCCAACGGCCTGGTTGCGAAGTTCACCGTCGGCCTGGGGGCGCTTGTCGCCGGGGTGCTGATCACCTTCGTCGGCTTTCCGACCCATGCGGTCCCGGGCACGGTTGATCCGGCCATCGTGCGCCACCTGGCGATCCTCTATCTGCCGTGCATCGTGATCTTCAACGGCGGCTCAGTGGTCGTGCTGTTGTTCTACAAGCTCGACCGGACGACCCACGAGCACAACCTCGAGCGGCTGGCCGAAGCGGCTGCGATCGCTGAACAGGCCCACATCACGGTCGGGACAACGCCCGTACCGGAAACGGCCGGATGACCGCGAGTGGCGCGATCCATCGGAGCGCGCGACGGCTGAGCCCCGTCACTAAGTTGTTCTACGGCTTCGGGTCGGTGGCCTTCGGGGTGAAGGACAACGGCTTCTCCTACTTCCTGGCGTTCTTCTACGCCCAGGTGGTCGGTCTTCCGGCCGCGACCGTGGGTCTGGCGATCATGTTCGCCCTGGTCGTCGACGCCTTCGTCGACCCGATCGTCGGCCAGCTTTCCGACAACACCCGTTCGCGATGGGGACGCCGCCACCCCTTCATGTACGCCGCCGCTGTGCCGGTCGCCGTCTCCTATCTGCTGCTCTGGAACCCCCCGAAGGGCTGGGAGCCGGCGTTGCTGGTGGTCTATCTGGCCGCGACAGCGATCCTGATCCGCAGCTTCATCAGCTGCTACGAGGTGCCGTCCTCGGCGCTCGCGGCCGAGCTCACGACCGAGTACGACGAGCGCACGCGACTGCTCAGCTATCGCTATCTGTTCGGCTGGGTCGGCGGGCTTGCGATGTATGGCCTGGCGCTCAGCGTGTTCCTGAGGCCGACCGCGGCCTTCCCCGTGGGACAGCTCAATCGCGAGGGCTACGCCAACTACGGCCTCTTCGCCGGTGGCTTGATGCTGTTTGCGATCCTGGTTTCGGCGATCGGCACGCACGGCCAGATCCCGTTCCTGCGTGAGGCGCCGCGCGAGCGCGTCACCTTGGGCCGGCTGGCCCGCGAGCTGGTCGGCACGCTCGCCAACCGCTCGTTCCTGTTCATCCTGACGTCCAACTTCTTCTACGCCATGGGGATCGGGCTGGGCTTCTCGATCAACCTCTACTTCAGCACCTATTTCTGGGAATTCTCCTCGACGCAGATCGCGCTGTTCACCTTCGCGAGCCTGACAGCCGCCCTCCTTGCCTTCGTCGCGGCGCCACGCATCGCCAAGCGTTTCGACAAGAAGCCGGCCGCCC
>DASXKT010000244.1:0-8309 GCA_036496685.1 Phenylobacterium sp. | reverse complement strand
GGTCGGTGCGTGTCGCTCGAGCTTTCGGATCAGTGGAATCCGGGGCGCGGAACTCCGTCTGAGCGACGAGCAGAAGCGGTGGAGAGCCGTTTCGACCGGTCCGGTGAGCGTGCTTCCGCGTCCTCGCCTGCCGGCCCGTCGACCTGTGCGGTCTATTGCGCCCAGGAGGTTCTCCGCTTGTCGTTCAGACGCAAGCAAACGGGGGGCTTTGATGCCCAGATACCTCTTGAGCGCCAGCATCCTGGCGATCGCCGCCGCCAGCCCATTGACCGCATCCGCGGCCGACGAACCGCCAGCAAACACAGTCCAGGACCTAGTGGTGACCGCCACACGCGCGCCTGGCGGAATCGAAGCCGGCGAGATCGCGGGCTCGTTCACGCTCATCAGCCCGCAGCAGATGGAGGATCGCCAGGTTCGCATCGTCTCCGACGTGCTGCGCGACGTGCCCGGCGTGGCGGTCAGTCGAACAGGCGCGGTTGGCAACCTCACCCAGGTCCGGGTGCGCGGGACCGAGAGCAACCACGTCCTGACCCTGATCGACGGAATCAAGGCCTCGGACCCCTTCTTCGGGGAGTTCGACTACGCGACCCTGTTGGCCGAGGACGTCAGTCGCGTTGAGGTGCTGCGTGGCCAGCAGAGCGCGCTCTACGGCTCAGACGCCATCGGGGGCGTGATCAACTACATCACCCCGACCGGAGCGGAGCAGCCGGGCATCCGGGCGCGTATCGAGGGCGGTTCGATGAACACACTGGGCGGCGCGGTCCGCCTCGCCGGGGTCCAGGGCGGCTTGGACTACGTGGTCAGCGCCGGCTACCAGTCGACCGACGGCTATCCAGTGGCGACGGTCGGAACGCGCGACATCGGCTCGACCCTGAATTCGGTGGCCCTCAAGCTCGCCTATCCGCTCGGCGAGCACGTGAAGCTGCGGGGCGTCTACCGGCGGACCGAGACCGACGCCGACGTGAACGGCCAGGACTTCGGGACCACCGGCTTCGTGCTGGACAGCCCCGGCAGTTCGACAAAGGCCGACAGCACCTACGGCGCGGCCATCGCCGACTTCAGCTTCCTGGATGGCCGGTGGCTGTCGAGCGTCCAGATCCAGGACGTCGACTCGATCCGCAAGAACTACGACAGCTTCGTCCTGGACGGCGGCGACAAGGGCAAGCGCCTGAAGGAACTCCTGACCACTAGCTACAAGCTCACGACCGGGGACCTCACGCACACCTTCACGCTGGCTTACGACCACGAACGGGAGAGCTACGAGAACACCAACCCGCCTGGGCCATTCAACGCCGACACCACGCGCCGGTCGGTCGACAACGACGGCTACGTCGGCGAGTACGACCTTGCGATCGGCGACATCGCAGGCGTGCGTGGCGCGGTGCGCTACGACCGGAACGACTTCTTCGACAACGCCACCACCTATCGGATCGAGGGCTTCTACAAGCTCAACCAGATGATCCGTCTGCGGGCGGCGGCGGGCTCGGGGATCAAGGGGCCGAGCCAGACGGAACTCTTCGGCTTCAACGCCGGCGTACTCCCCTTCGTCGGCAACCCGAACCTCAAGCCGGAACGATCCGAGGGCTGGGAAATCGGCGGCGATCTGACGCTATTGCAGGGGCGGGCGCGGCTGGGCGCGACCTGGTTCGACTCCACCCTGCACGACGAAATCTTCTCGATCTTTGATGCGCCGGTGGCGCTCTGCGCCGCGCCGGGTCAGCCGCCGCCCTTCAGTTGCAGCACCACCGGCAACGAGCCGACCGACTCCACGCAGAAGGGCCTCGAGCTCTTCGCCGACGCCCGGCTCTCCGAAGCCTTCAGCCTGAGCGCGGCCTACACCTACCTGGACGCCAAGCAGAACGGTGTCGAGGAGCTCCGCCGACCGAAGAACACGGGCAGCGTCAACCTCACGTGGCGTGCGCCAAACGACCGAGGCAGCGTGACGCTCACCGCCCGCTACAATGGCGAAATGACCGACGAGGAATTCAAGAACTTCAGCACGGTCACCTTGAAGGCCTTCACGCTCGTGAACCTGGCGGGCTCCTTCAACCTGACCGATCACGTGGAGCTCTTTGCCCGCGTCGAGAACCTGCTCGATGAGGACTACTTCGAGGTGGTCAACTTCCGCACCCCGGGGCGCGCGGCCTACGGCGGCGTGCGGCTGCGGTTCTGACGATGCAGCGGACGCTCCGCCCCGCTGTCCTCGGACTGGTCGTCGCCGCGATTGCGTTCGGCGGCTGGCCCGCGACGGCGGCGGGGCGGGCCGCGCCGACGCGGATCATGTCGCTCAATCTCTGCACCGATCTGCTGCTGCTGCAGATCGCGCCGCGGTCGAGGATCGCGTCGGTGACCTTCCTGGCCCGGGACGGCGCGCGAGCGCTGTTTCCGGGCCTCGACGCCGGCATACCCGTCAACCACGGGTCAGCCGAGGATGTCGTGCAGGTAAAGCCCGACCTCATCCTCGACAGTGGGTTGGGGGCCCCGCTCACCCGCACCATGGCGTGGCGGGTCGGCGCGCGGGTAGTGGAGGTGAAGAACGCCGACAGCTTCGAAGACATTCGCCAAACGGTGCGCCAGGTTGGCGAGGCGGTAGGCGAGCCCGAACGCGCCGATATCCTGATCCGGCAGATGGACGCCACCCTGGACAATCTCGCAGCCCACCCGCCCAAGCGTCGGGTTCGCGTCGTCGCGTGGAGCGGCGGATCAGCGGTGCCCGGCAAGGGGAGCCTGACCGACGCCATCATCACTGCCGCCGGAGCGGTGAACATCGCCGCCCAGCCGGGAAGTGCGGAGACCAGCTTCGGCGTCGAGGAGCTGCTGATCGCTAATCCGGACGCGCTGTTGTTCGGCGGCGCGACGCTGGGCAAGCCCTCACTGCTCAGCGACGAAGGACAGCATAGGGTCGTTCGTCGGCTCTACGCGGGGCGGCGCATCGCCTACAACGACATCGCCCACACCTGCGGCCTGCCGCAGTCGGCCGACGCCGCGCGTGAGCTTCGCCAGGCGCTGGACGCCCTGCCCGAGCGGAGAGCCGTCCGTTGAAGGCCGCGCCGGGCTACCTCCTGCCCTCGCTGGCGTTGCTAGCGCTCGTTCTGACGGCGATCGGCTCGCTGTTCCTCGGCCGGGTGAACATGAGCCTGCCGGCGCTGCTGCACGGCCTCGCGGACCCCAGCAGCCTCGCGGGCCTGGTGGTGACAGAGCTTCGCCTGCCGCGCGCCATCCTGGCGATCATGGTCGGATCCTCGCTCGGCCTCTCCGGCGCGGTCCTGCAGGGCCTGCTTCGCAATCCCCTGGCCGAGCCCGGGCTGCTCGGGGTGTCGAACGGCGCAGCTCTGGGCGCAGTGATCTCGATCTACTTCGGCCTGGCTCACGCCTTCGGCCTGGCGACCCCGCTGCTGGGCCTCGTTGGCGCCATGGGCGCCGGGGCCCTCACCTTCGCGTTCGGACGGACCAGCACCCTGACCCTGATCCTGGCCGGCGCGGCGGTCTCCAGCCTCATGAGCGCCTTCCTGGCCATGGCGCTGAACTTCGCCCCCAGCCCTTACGCGGCCTACGAGATGAGCGTCTGGATGCTCGGCTCGCTGTCCGAACGGAGCTGGGACCACGTTCTACTGGCGGCGCCGTTCATCGGCGCCGGCATGGCGATCCTGGCCACCATGGGCCGGGCCGTGGACGCGCTGGCGCTCGGAGACGTGCAGGCGCAGAGCCTCGGGATTCACATCGACCGCACGCGCGTGCTCGCCCTGCTGGGCGTCGGCCTGGCGGTGGGCGCCGCGACCTCGGTGACCGGCTCGGTGAGCTTCATCGGCTTGGTCGCGCCTCACCTGGTGCGGCCGTTCGTCGGACACCAGCCAAGCCGCACGCTGTTGCCGTCGGCCCTGCTCGGCGCGACGCTGCTGCTGCTGGCCGACATCGGCACCCGGGTGATCCACACCAACACCGAACTGCGGCTGGGCGTGCTCACCAGCCTGCTGGGCGCGCCGTTCTTCTTCTGGCTGGTCGTGCGCCTCAGGAGGCTCGCGCCGTGAGCGCGCTGGCCGCGACCCACGTCACCGTCCGCCGCGACGGGCGGGCGATCGTCGACGACGTGTCGGTCGAGCTGGCCGGCGGCGGGTTCGTGGCCCTGGTCGGGGCGAACGGCGCCGGCAAGTCGACCCTGCTCTCGGTCCTGGCCGGCCTGATCAAGCCCGACACCGGCGGCGTGACGCTCGACGGCGCGCCGCTAGGTGGCATCGACCGCCGCGAACTTGCCAAGCGCCGCGCCTACCTGCCACAGAATCCCCGGGCCGAATGGCCGATCGCGGTCGAACGAGTGGTGGCCCTTGGCCTGACCCCGCATCTGCCGGCCTTCGGCGGCCTGCCCGGAGGGCTTGAACCCCGCCTGACCCAAGCCCTGGAGGGCTGCGACCTCGCCTCTCAGCGCCTGCAGGCGGCGACCACGCTCTCCGGCGGCGAACTCGCCCGCGCCATGCTGGCCCGGGCCCTGATCGGCGACCCGCAGATCCTAATTGTCGACGAACCCACCGCCGGCCTCGACCCGCGTCACGCGCTCGACACGATGAGCCGGCTACAGGCCCTGGCCGCCCGGGGCAAGCTGGTCATCGCCGCCCTTCATGACCTGACGCTGGCCGCCCGCTACTCGACCCACCTGATGGCGCTGAGACAAGGTCGCCTCGCCGCTCTTGGCCCAACGACGGAGACCCTGACGCCAGACTTCGTGCGCCGCGTCTTCGACGTGGAAGCCCGCATCACCGGCGCCGGCCGGGACGCCCTGGTCGACTATCGAGGTCCGGTTTCGGGGTAGTCAGCAGGCGACGAACCGGCGTCGATGGCGCAGTTTAGAACCAACCATCGCGAACCCACAGATCATCAGCGCCCAGACTTGAGGTTCCGGGACACTCTCAACCCAGGTGCGGAAGCCGCGGTCGACCTGGGCTTGAACGAAATTGGTGTCATAGAAGGTCGCACTGTCGTAGCCCCGCTCGTAGTCCAAAGATCCGATGGGCAGCCCGCCCGAGGGCGTGTAGCCCACGGACCACCCGACCGTCCCAGCCGACCCTTCGACTTCGGACAGTATACTGAAGACTTGACCGGGATGGACGTAGTACCCGAACGAGCTGACATCTAGCGAGAGGAGCGCGCCCGCATTTGCATCTGCAAGTGTTGGTATGGTGCTGATGGAACGTCCACACTGCCGATCAACACGCCGAACCCGCCTGGAGATTTGGGCGGGGTGATATTCCCTTCGGCACGCGCATAGTCGCCGTCATAGATTGAGACACGCAGCGTCCCATCAGTGACTTGCTCCATCTGCAGATCCACTTGGCTGAGCAGTCCCGTTGCGCCAGCTTCGACTGTCTGCACTTGACGCAATCCATACCCGCCCCACCAACCGTTCACGCCGGAGTATTGGGGGTCACCGACGCCGATCGGCACTAGGTTCGACTGGTCGACGATGAGGGCAGCATGCGCTGCGCCAGGTTCACTCAGGGCGACGGCGGCTACCAACGCGCACGCGCACTTCCGCACCAGGGCGAAGCGCCCTTGAACCAAGCCTTCCAAATCAACCCCCCGAAAACAACCATTGGTAGCAGTCGCAGTGATGCGACGTTATGGTTGCGATCAGCCCTGGTCGAGCTTGATACGGAGGAGCTGGTGGAGCGCGTCGCGATATGGCCGGGCCGGGGGCAAATCCGACGGGTAGCCTTCGCCATTTATCCGTCTGGAGCGAGATCTCCTCAAGCCTACCCGTCAAGGGCTTCCCCGCCCTGAGGCGGAATGGGCCTGCGGAATGATAAGTGCGCCCCGTTCGGAATGCGCCTCAACAACCCCCAAAGCGCCGATTGCCTGGAGGCTTGCACCACCCCTTGGACCAAGTCGGGCGGCAATATGCTGGAAATCAGAACTTCCAGCTTTGCAAAGGGGTTGCAGGGGCCATTGGCGGAGAGGGTGTCCGCCGCGATAGAACTTCACGACGTCTCACGCCGTCGCAAAAACTTCCCGCGCCCGAGGTACGGAAGAAACCTCTAGCATCACCTCACATCATGCCACTACATGACTTCGCACCCCGGTTGATGGGTGTGATGAGGGGTGACAAGCGATGCCACGGAAAGCGAAAGAGCTGGGACCTTTGGCGGTGTCGAAACTGACCGCTCCGGGTCTCCATTTCGTCGGTGGCGTATCCGGGCTGGCGCTTCAGGTTCTGCCCTCCGGTGGTCGCACTTGGGTCTTGCGCGCGACCATGGCTGGGCGGCGCCGTGATATGGGCCTCGGCGGGTTTCCGGACGTTCCCCTTGCCGACGCGCGGACGGCCGCTCGGAATGCTCGTGAACTGATCCGGTCGGGTCTCGATCCGATCAAAGAGGCTCGGGCCGCCGTAAGCGCGCGGCGCGCGAGCCTCGCCAAAGACCTGACGTTCAAAGCGGCGGCGGTCGCCTACATGGCCGCGCATGAAGCCGGCTGGCGCAACGCCAAACACGCGAACCAGTGGAAGAGCACCTTGGCGACGTACGCTTACCCGCAGATCGGCGAGCTTCTCGTTCGGGACGTCGAGTTGACCCACATCCTGGCGATCCTTGAGCCGCTGTGGGGTGCAAAGACCGAAACGGCCACGCGGCTACGCGGGCGGATCGAACAGGTTCTGGATTGGGCGACCGCGCGCGGCCACCGCGAAGGCCTCAACCCCGCGCGCTGGCGCGGCCACCTCGACAAGCTGCTCGCGCGCCCCTCAAAGGTCGCACGCGTCACGCACCGCGCCGCGTTGCCCGTCTCTGAGGTCGGAGAGTTCTTCACTGCCCTTCGGGAAGTGGACGGTATGGGCGCCCGCGCGCTGGAGTTTGCAGTTCTGACCGCGGCCCGCTCGGGCGAGGTCAGGGGCGCGACATGGGCTGAGATCGATTTGAAGGCTGGCGTCTGGACGATCCCCGGCGAGCGCATGAAGGCCGGGCGAGAGCATCGCGTTCCTCTGTCCGCATCCGCGATTAAGCTTCTGAAGGCGCTGAGCGTAGATGCATCGGATCTCGTTTTTCCAGCGCCGCGCGGCGGGTCGCTGTCCGACATGACGCTGACAGCTGTCCTGCGCCGCATGAAGGTGGGGGCGGTGCCGCACGGCTTCCGCTCGACCTTCAGAGACTGGGCGAGTGAACGGACCAACTATCCCCGCGACGCCGCCGAAATGGCCCTGGCTCACGCAATTGGCGACAAGGTTGAAGCGGCCTACCGGCGAGGTGATCTGTTCGAGAAGCGTCGGAGGATGATGGCCGATTGGGCGACATTCTGCGAGCAGCCCGCGACATCCAGCGGCGTCATACCGATGCGCCGGACTGGTCGCCGCCGCACCTAGCGTTTCCGCATCTAGCGCACCTCCACCTTGCGCTGGCGCGGCGCGCTCTCCATCCTAGAGATGCATGCAGCGCGTCCGCGTCCTTCTCGGTCTGCTCGCCGCGATCATCCTGATGATCGGCGGAGCGCCGGCCACTGCGGCGGCGAACCCCTGCAACCCCTGCCCGCCGGACTGCGCGATGATGGCGCAGATGGCCATGGCTGCGGCTGACCACCAGGCGCCGGGCAAGAGCAAGGCGGAGAACCCCTGCAAATCGACGGCGGTCTGTCAGAGCGCCTTCGCGGTTCCGCTGCTTCCGCAGACAGCCGCTGATGTGGTTCTACTCGCTGAAACCACCGAGCACGATCTTGTCGGCGCGCTGGCGGCTCCCTCGCGGCCTCCCGACCCAACACTGAGACCTCCCATACAGCTCTGATCCCTTGTGACCCCGGCGGCGCCCACCGCCGGCCCTTGGCGCTTGTGCGCCGTCAACAGGACTTCAGAGCATGTCTCCCTACCGATGGCTGCCGACCCTCGTGGTCGCCGTAGCCCTGGCGAGCCCCACCCACGCCGGACCGCTGACCTTCGCCCAGGCGTTGGATCGCGCCGCCGCAGGAGCGCCCAGCCTTCAGGCCGCCGCCCTGCAAACCGAGGCCGCCCGGGCGTCCGCGCGGGCCGCCGGCGCCCTGCCCGATCCGAAGTTGAATGTCGGTGTGGAGGACTTCCCGATCTCCGGGCCGTTCGCCGGCCACCCGTCGCGCGACGACTTCTCCGACGTGAAGGTCGGGATCATGCAGGAGGTGCCCAACAAGGGACGCCGGCAGGCTGCCGTGGCCGGTGCAACGGCGGCCATATCGCAGGCCGAGGCCGGGCGACTTGTGGAGCTGCGGAGGGTCAAAGTTGCGACCGCGCTGGCCTGGATCGACGTGGAGTACGCCCAACGCCGCCTCGCGGCCGTCGATCAGGTCCTGACCAGCCCGCGCCCGCT
>DASXKT010000243.1:0-5272 GCA_036496685.1 Phenylobacterium sp. | reverse complement strand
CGCTCGGCTGGCGGATGAGTGACGACAGCCTGCGCGCCGGCGTCTTGGGCGCGCTGAAGTTCGGCTGGGACTGGCCGCTGGAGCGGGTGGCCGAAGCCGCGGGCGAAGAACCGCACGGCCATGGTCCGTTGACCGAGGCCGAGCGTACGGCGCTTGCTCAGCCGCGCGACCTGGCGCAGGCGCATGACGCCGTGCGCGGCGACTATCCGGACTGGCTCGAGGCCTCGCTGGCCCGCGCGTTCGGCGAAGGGCGGGCAGAGGAGGGCGCTGCTCTCTCCGAGCGGGCGCCTGTGGATCTGCGGGTCAATCTCCTGAAGTCCGATCCGGAGCGCACCCTGAAGGCGCTGAGCTCGCTGCTGGCCGAGCCGACCAGCCTCCTGCCGACGGCGCTCAGGATGCCGGCGCTCGACCCGATGGCCCGAAGCGGCGCGGTCGAGACCATTCCGCAGTTCTCCAAGGGCTGGTTCGAGGTCCAGGACCTTGGCTCACAGATCGCCGCGGCCTGCGCTGGCGAAGTGAAGGGCAAGCAGGTGCTCGACCTCTGCGCCGGCGGCGGCGGCAAGACCCTGGCGCTGGCCGGGGCCATGGGCAACACCGGCCAGATCTACGCCTACGACAGTGACGCGCGGCGGCTCGCGGACACCATCCGGCGCGGCGACCGCGCCGGTGTCCGCAACCTGCAGATCCGCTCGCCGGTGAACCCCGAACCGCTGAAGGGCCTGGAAGGCAAGATGGACGTGGTGTTCATCGACGCGCCCTGCTCGGGCTCTGGCTCGTGGCGTCGCCATCCGGACACCAAGTGGCGGCTGACGACGGAGACCCTGGAGCGCCGCATGGCCGACCAGGATGCGGTGCTGGATGCGGGCGCGACGTTCGCGAAGCCCGGCGGTCGGCTCGTCTACGTCACCTGCTCGGTGCTGCCCGAAGAAGACGAGGACCGGATCGCGGCATTCCTGGCGCGCACGCCGGGCTTCGCGATCCGCCCCGCCACGGACGACCCGAAGCTTGCCCCATTCCTTACGCCCGACGGCTTTCTACGCCTCACGCCCCGCAGCTCGGGAACGGACGGCTTTTTCGTCGCGGTTCTCGAGAAAGCCCGCTAACGGAGCCCCATGACCACCACGCCCGCTCATGAACGCGTCCTGATCGTCGACTTCGGCAGCCAGGTGACCCAGTTGATTGCCCGGCGACTGCGCGAGAGCGGGGTCTATTGCGAGATCCATCCGTACGACAAGGTCGAGCCGCTGCTGGATGATTTCGCCCCCAAGGCGGTGATCCTGTCCGGCGGCCCGGCTAGCGTCCACGAGACCGAAAGCCCCTCGGCGCCGCAGAAGGTCTTCGAGCTCGGGGTGCCGGTGCTCGGCATCTGCTACGGCGAGATGACCATGTGCGCCCAGCTGGGCGGCGCCGTGGAGGGCGGCCACGACCGTGAGTTCGGTCGAGCCGAGATCCTGATCGAGCGGCCGTCCCCCCTTCTGGAGGGCCTCGGGGAGGCGGGCTCGCAGGAAACCGTCTGGATGAGCCACGGCGACAAGATCACCGCCATCCCGCTGGGCTTCGAGGTGGTGGCGGCCTCGGAGGGTAGCCCCTTCGCGGTGATCGCCGACGAAGGCCGCCGCTTCTACGGCGTCCAGTTCCATCCGGAAGTCGCCCACACCCCTCGCGGGACGCTGATGCTGCGCAACTTCACCCATAAGATCGCAGGCCTCAGCGGCGACTGGACCATGGCCTCCTTCCGTCAGGAGATGGTGGAGAGGATTCGCGCCCAGGTGGGCAAGGGGCGGGTGATCTGCGGCCTTTCCGGCGGAGTGGATTCCTCGGTGGCCGCGGTGCTGATCCACGAGGCGATCGGCGAGCAGCTGACGTGCGTCTTCGTCGACACCGGGCTGTTGCGGCTGAACGAGGCGGAGCAGGTCGTGACCATGTTCCGAGATCACTACAACATTCCGCTGGTGCACGTTGATGCATCTAAGGAATTCCTGGGTGAGCTAGCCGGAGTCAGCGACCCGGAGACCAAGCGCAAGATCATTGGCCGCGTGTTCGTGGAGATCTTCGATCGCGAGGCGGCGAAGGTGGATGGCGCGACGTTCCTGGCGCAGGGCACGCTCTATCCGGACGTGATCGAGAGCGTCTCGGCCCGCGGCGGCCCGTCCGCGGTGATCAAAAGCCACCATAACGTCGGCGGCCTGCCGGAATATATGAAACTGAAGCTGGTCGAGCCGCTGCGCGAGCTCTTCAAGGATGAGGTTCGGGCGCTGGGCGTTGAGCTTGGCCTGCCGCCGGCCTTCGTGGGCCGCCACCCGTTCCCGGGCCCGGGCCTGGCCATCCGCATCCCCGGCGAAATCACGCCCGAGAAGGTCGCCGTCCTGCAGCAGGCCGACGCCATCTACCTCGACGAGATCCGCAAGGCCGGGCTCTACGATTCCATCTGGCAGGCCTTCGCCGTATTGCTGCCGGTGAAGACGGTGGGGGTGATGGGCGACGCCCGCACCTATGAGGATGTCCTGGCGTTGCGGGCGGTCACTTCTACCGACGGCATGACGGCCGACTTCTTCGAATTCCCCTGGGAAGTGCTCGGCCGCTGCGCCACCCGCATCATCAACGAGGTGCGGGGCGTCAATCGCGTGGTCTACGACGTCACGTCCAAGCCCCCCGGGACCATCGAGTGGGAATGATCAATCGGGGCCGAGGAATTCGGCCGGATTCAATCTATCCCATTGAAATAAAAAGTGAATTATCTCGCGATCTATCGGCGTTCATCGGTGGCTGACGGTACGGTTTGACGGCCTTACCGTCGGATAGGGGCCCCTTGCCGGACCCTGATTTGCCCCATACCGTCACTCGAATTCGACCGTCTGACGGTAGTTTTCAGGGACCAAGACACGGAAATTATTATGGTTTGTGGGTGTTCGGAGGGCCCGAAAACCCCTGACGGTATTTCCGGTCTGGGCAGAGGCCATGCTCACCGACGCAGCACTCCAGAA
The DNA here is from genome assembly GCA_036496685.1 of Phenylobacterium sp. Taxonomy (GTDB): domain Bacteria; phylum Pseudomonadota; class Alphaproteobacteria; order Caulobacterales; family Caulobacteraceae; genus Phenylobacterium. Next base: position 2,288 of record DASXKT010000243.1, on the reverse strand, counting down.
CCTTCGGCCCCGGTCGAAGATCTACAAGGTGACCGACCGGGACGGGATGTACGTCTCGGTCGCCACCTCCGGCGCCATCACCTTCCGCTACGACTACCGCATGCATGGGCGCCGCGAGACGCTGACCATCGGCCGCTACGGCCGCACGGGCATCTCCCTGAAGGTGGCGCGCGAGAAGTGCCTTGATGCGCGGCGGCTGGTGGAGGCCGGTATTTCACCGGCCCATGAGAAGCAGCGGGAGAAGCGCCGGCTGCTGGAGGCCAAGAACTTCGGCGAATTCTCCGAGCGGTGGTTCAAGGACGCGCCGATGGCCGACAGCACGCGGGCCATGCGCCGGTCGGTCTATGACCGTGACGTGGCGCCGGCCTTCAGGTCCCGACTGCTGAAGGAGATCGAGCCCGGCGACCTGCGCGCGCTCTGCGCCAAGATCAAGGACCGCGGGGCGCCGGCGACGGCCCTGCACGCGCGCGACATCGTCAAGCAGGTCTACGGCTTTGCGATCCTGCATGGCGAGAAGATCGCCAACCCGGCGGACGAGGTCGGGCCGGCGTCGATCGCCAGCTTCACGATCCGGGACAGGGCCCTGACGCCGTTGGAGATCCGGTTGGCGCTACGCCAGCTTGAACACGCCACACTGCCGACCCTGCGGCTGGGGTTGAAGCTCATCCTGCTGACCCTGGTCCGCAAGAGCGAGCTTACGGAGGCGGTGTGGGACGAGGTGGATTTCGAGAACGCGGTGTGGAGCATACCGGCGGCGCGCATGAAGCGGTCCAAGGCGCACAACATCTACCTGTCGCGCCAGTCGCTCGACATCTTCATCGCGCTGAAGACCTGCGCCGGGAACTCCCGCTACGTCCTGCCGTCGCGCTACGATGCCGACGCGCCGATATCGCGCGCCACCTTCAACCGCATCACCACCGCCATGGTCGAGCGCGCCCGGGAGCAGGGCCTCCCACTGGAGCCTTTCACCGTCCACGACCTGCGGCGGACGGGCTCGACCTTGCTGAACGAGGTCGGCTTCAACGCCGACTGGATCGAGAAGTGCCTGGCCCACGAGAGCGGCCGCAGTTCCCGCGGGGTCTACAACAAGGCGGAATATGAAGCTCAGCGGCGGCACATGCTGCAGGAGTGGGCGGACATGATCGACGCCTGGGTCGAGGGCCGGAAGCACATGCCGGTGTTGATGCCGCCAACGATGGCGGTTGGACCGCTAGAGCCGGCGGTGGCGTAGGCGCCAACCTCATCCAAGGACACGCGGGGAGCGGATCCAGGTCAGGCGCCGCGCGACCGTCGTGCCTTCGGGTTGAGGAGCGCTAGGGACGAGACCTCGCTGAGCACTGCACTCAACGCGAGCCAAACGGCGACCAGTGCCTCGTCGGGCCTGCAAACGTTCGAGGCGCGGAGGAGAGTGAGCTGGCGGGCAAAGTCCGCGGACGGGGTTGGCGCAGCGTTGGCGCAGCGTTGCCGCTACCGCCGGCCGGCCGGTCCCTGGCCGGAGGAGGGAGGAAGGACGGAGGGGTGCGGCCCAGCCTTGTGGGTCGCCCAGCTCCCAGGAGGGCGCCCAGGCTCGCCTGGGACGGCGAGTTTGGCAAGATGAGCTCAACAAAAACAATGCACTATTGGAGATTCCTACCATAGACTGAAAGTAGCAACGTTTCTACAAATAGTTGACCAGCGAGAATGTCTGTAGTAGATGATGCTCACGGGAGATCGCGTGTGAGCATCACCACCATTTCGAGCCGTGAGTTCAACCAAGACGCCGGTGGCGCCAAGAGGGCGGCAGAGACGGGCCCTGTGATCATCACAGATCGCGGGCGGCCCTCGCACGTGCTGCTCAGCTTTGAAGAATACCGGAAACTTTCCGGAGCCGGGCGAAGCCTGCTCGACATCGTCGCCCAGGATGTGGATGACGACATCGACTTCGATCCACCACGTATGGGCGATCAGATCTTCAAGCCGGTGAATTTCGATTGACGTATCTGATCGATACCAATGTCTGGTCGGAACTGCGCAACCGCGGCCGCGCTGACAGCAATGTCAGGACGTGGGCGGAGTCCGCAAACGCTGCCGAACTGTATCTCTCCGTCGTCACGGCGTTCGAACTCGAACGCGGCGTTCTCCTTATGGAGCGGCGCGATCCCCAGCAAGGCTCGCGTTTACGCCTTTGGCTGGAGCAGCAGGTGCTCGAGCCCTTCGAAAGGCAAACACTGCCGATCGACACCATGATCGCGCGAGGGTGCGCCGCATTGCACATTCCTGATCCCCGGCCGGAACGCGACGCTCTCATC
>DASXKT010000242.1:0-12117 GCA_036496685.1 Phenylobacterium sp. | reverse complement strand
GGGCGAAGAGACCCGCAGCACGCCCCCTTCGCAGCGGGCCGACACCTGGCGGGCCAGAAATGCCGGCCGCGCGCCCCATTCCAGTCCGGTGGCGTTGGCCGCGCCCTCGTGCATGCGAGCCGGTGCAGGCTCATCGGTCGTCGCGCCCAGGATCGGATTGAAGCAGAGCGCTGGCCCCTGCAGGTTCTGCAACTCGCCGTTGGAGTCCCAGATCAGTGCGCGGGCGAGAAGGATGCGGCCGCGGTCGATTTCGCTTTCAGGCACGCTCGCCCAGGCGGCGATGCAGCCGGCCTCGTCGCGGCGGGCGCAGGGCGGCAGCGGCGGATAGGTCGCCGGGACCACAGTCTCGATCAGATAGGCCGCAGCGAGGCGCGCCCTCAGCTGCGGATTGGGCGCCACCTCCTCGGTTAGCAGGCGCGTGGCCAGTGTACCGCCCTGCTCGACGCCAACGATCATGAACGGTCGGCCTGCGCCATCATGGTCGCGCCAGTAGCGGAAGGCGGCTGCGACGTCGTTGTAGGCGAATCGGCGCGCATCGCGCGCGTCCTCTCGCAGGGTCAGCAGGCTGTAAAGCCCCGCCTGGCGATACCTGGGGGCGAAGATGCGCCCGATGCGGACGAACGGGCCAGCGTAGTTGGGCGCCATGACCCGTCGAAACATTCGGTCCGAGCTCTCCGCGCCGATCGGATCGTTCCACTCGTGCCCGCCGGCATAGGTGGTCGGCGACACGAAGAAGATGTCGGCTGCCGGTTCGCTTGCCGTGGGGGTCTCCGGTCCCGTGGGCATCAAAAACCAGGCCGAACGCTGTGCATAGTCGGCCGCAGGCGGCGGCTTGTAGGTCTGGAAGGGCGTCTTCGGATCAAGCGAGTAGCGGATCAGGTCGGCGCGAAACCCCACGAAGGCCACGCCAAGGATGGCCATGGCCGCAAGGAAGCTCATCAGAAGCCATCGCCTCGGTCGCGGCGGGGCTTCGCTCACGGCTAGCGGTAGGGATCGGGCTGGCTGAGATAGGACCGGACGTAGTCGCCGATCCCCTCCTCCAGCGGCGTCAGAGGCTTGTCGTAGCCGGCGGCCCGGAGGCGATCCATCTTCGCCTGGGTGAAGTACTGGTACTTGTCGCGGATCGCAGGCGGCATCGGAGTGTAGTCGATCTGGGCGTTCTTGCCCGCCGCGGCGAACACCGCGCGCGCCATGTCCTCGAAGCTGCGCGCCTCGCCTGAGCCCAGGTTGAAGACCCCGTTGACCTGTGGATTCTGCATCAACCAATAGGTGATCTCGGCCACGTCACGGACGTAGACGAAGTCCCGCTTCTGGCCGCCATCGGGAACGTCGGCTCGGTAGCTCTTGAAGAGCTGGACCCCGTGGCCGTCGCGCACGTGCGGCCAGATCTGCGAGGCCACGGACTTCATCGAGTGCTTGTGCTCCTCGTTGGGCCCGTAGACGTTGAAGAACTTAAGGCCGACCCATTGCGGCGGGGCGTAGTCCCGCAGGGCCTGGCGAACCGCGAAAAGATCGAACAACGCCTTCGACCACCCGTAGGTGTTGAGCGGCCGCAGGCCCGCCAAGGCCTCATAGCCATTGTCGTCGTCGAAGCTCTGGCCACCGTCACCGTACGTCGCAGCCGAGGACGCGTAGATCAGGCGTCGCTGGCGGTCGGCGCACCAGCGGAAGAGGTCGCGGCTCAACGTGAAATTGGAATGGACGATCTTGTCTGCGTCCGGCTCTGTGGTGGAAGAGATTGCCGCCATGTGGACGACCACCTCGACATCACGCCACCGCTTCTCCAGCCAGTCGAACATGTCTTCCGGCGCCACGAAGTCGCCGATCGGGTGCTTGGCGATGTTGCGCCACTTGCCAAGCTCGGCTTCACGCAGCCGGTCGCAGACCACGACGTCGAGCGTCCGGTCCTCGGCAAGCTTGGCGACGATGTTCGAGCCGATGAAACCGGCCCCGCCGGTGACAAAGGCGATGCGGCGCTGGGTCATGCGGACGCCTTCTTGCTTCCGGACATCTTGGCGATCGCCGCCGTAGTGGAATAGCCCTCAACGATCGGCGCCAACTTCACCTCGCCGCCCCAACCCTTGACCAAGTCCCCGCCGACCACCTCGCTCTCGGCGTAGTCCGCGCCCTTGACCAGCACATCCGGCCGCGCGGCTTCGATCAGCTTCACGGGGGTGTCCTGTTCGAACGGCACAACGAGATCGACGGACCGCAGGCCTGCCAGGACCAGGGCGCGGGATTCCAGGTCGTTCACCGGGCGGCCCTCACCCTTCAGCGCCCGCACGCTCTCATCGGAATTCAGGCCAACGATGAGCCGGTCGCACCAAGCGCGTGCCTGCGCCAGATAGGCCACGTGGCCCTTATGGATGATATCGAAACAGCCGTTGGTGAAGCCGACCCTCAGGCCCTTGGCGCGCCAGCGCGCAACCTCGTCCATCATCCGCTGGGCGGTGGCCACCTTGGCTTCGGCCGGCGCCATGTGCGCCGACAGCGCCGCCTCGATCAGTTCATCGGGTGAAACGGTGGCGGTGCCGGCCTTACCCACCGCAACGCCAGAGGCCAGCTGGGCGAAGGCGATGGCGTCTTCGATCGAGGCCTCCGCAGCAAGGGCGAGCCCCAGCGCGGCCAGGGTCGTATCGCCCGCGCCTGATGCGTCAAACACTTCGCGGGGCGTCGTCGGGAAATGCCGAATCGCCTCGCCACGGATCGCCAGCGAGATTCCCTTGGAGGCGCGCGTCACCAAGATCGCCTTGGCCTCCCAGAGCTCGAGCGCGCGGACCAGCGCCTCTTCGATCTGGGCGTCGGTTTCCGTCGGCAGGTCGGTGGCGTTGCCGAGTTCTGCGGCGTTCGGCTTGATCATGTCCACCGCGCCGTAGCGAGCGAAGGACCGCGCTTTGGAGTCCACTACGAGCTTGCCGCCGGATTCGGCCGCGGCCTCGCGACAGACCGCGATCACCGCATCAGTCACGACGCCCTTGCCGTAGTCGGAGAGCAGAATGGCGCCCGCGCCCTTGGCGGCGTCGCGGATCGTCCGCACCAGCCGCTGCTCCACCTCGCCGGTCACCGCGCGGGCAGCCTCCAGGTCCACACGCAGCACCTGCTGGCCGCCTGCGACAAAGCGGGTCTTCAGCGTCGTGGGTCGTTCGGAATCGGTGACCAGATAGCCTTCGACGCCTGCTTCCTCACCCACCAGGCGCAGCGCCTCATGCCCCTCGGGGTCGCCGCCGACCATGCCAACGAGGGAGACTTCACCGCCAAGCGCGGCCACGTTGCGCGCCACGTTGCCCGAGGCGCCCAGCATCACCAGCTCGCGCGATCGGGCGAGGACCGGCACCGGCGCTTCGGCCGAGACCCGGCTCACGTCGCCATAGACAAAGCGGTCGACCATCAGGTCGCCGACGCAGGCCACGCGACGGCCGGGCGCCAGGCCCAGGAGGTGCTGGAGCGCGGAGAGATCCATATGGGCTAGCCTGTGCGGCGCGTTGCGGACGGGGTCAAGCCGCCTGCACGACGGCGTGAATAGCCTTGAGTGTGGCCAGCAGGTCCCGAGCGCCGTCAAGCGGCAGGCAGCTTGGGCCGTCGCAGAGCGCCTTGTCGGGTTCGGGGTGGAACTCCAGGAACACGCCGTTGGCGCCCGCGGCGATGGCGGCCTTGGCCAGCAAGGGCACGCCGAATCGCCGTCCGCCAGTCGAGGCGCTGTTGCTCTTCGGGTCTGCGCCGGGAAGCTGCACAGCATGGGTGGCGTCGATGGTGACCGGCGCGCCCAGTTGCTTCATCTCTTCGATGCCCAGCATGTCGACGACCAGGTTGTTGTAACCGAAGGAAGCGCCGCGCTCGCACAGGATGGTGAAGTCGCGTCCGGTGGCCTCACGGATCTTGTCGAGGATGTTCTTGCAGTCCCAAGGCGCCAGGAATTGGCCCTTCTTGACATGCAGGAGGCCGCCAGCGCGATCGGTCGCTTTGGCCGTGGCGATCACCAGATCGGTCTGGCGACACAGGAAGGCGGGGATCTGGACGATATCTGCAAGCGCCGCCACCGCCTCGGCCTGGTCGATTTCATGGACGTCGGTGACGATAGGAACGTCGAATTCGGCCTTCACCTTGGCCAAAATGCGAAGCCCCTCGGTAAGCCCCGGGCCGCGGTAGCTGTGAATCGAGGACCGGTTGGCCTTGTCGAAGCTGGCCTTGAAAACGTAGGGCAAACCAAGGTCGGCGCAGACGCCCTTCAAGTGTCGGGCGGTTTCCAGGGCGAGACTTTCGTCCTCGAGTACGTTTAGTCCCGCCATCACCGTCAGGGGCTGGCCGTCGCCGATGGCGATATTCCAGCGATCCAGCTTCAGAACTGCCATGCGACTCCTCGGCTTTGGGTGACCGCCGGCTAAGTGGCGCGGCTCAGTTCGCGGCGCAAGCTGCGACTGGGGTCTCGGTGCTCTCTTCCGAGGGCATCATAAGTTTGTGGCTTCTCGCCGCGCTAAAGATTGGTGTTATTGTCGCACCTAGGGATTGGGTAACACGAGCAAGAGCTTGGCCCAGGAAACAACGCTCGCAAGTCCAGCCGGCGATCGGCGCGACTTCAGCCGACTGCCCGAACTGAAGGGCGCGCCGGCGACATTCCGCGCGGCCCTGCGCCTTATAGCCCGCAATTGGATGCTGGGTTCGGTCACCTTCGTCATGCCTTCCGGGCGCGAGGTGCGCATCGCCGGCGCGGATCAGCCGGGCCTGAGCGGTCGATTGATCGTGCGCGACTTCCGGTTCATGCGCCGGGTCCTAGCCACGGGAGATATCGGTTTCGCCGAGGGCTACATGGCGGGCGAGTGGGACACCCCGGACCTCCCGGCCCTCCTCCTGGTGTTCGCCGCCAACTGGGCGCGCCTGCGCAGGGTGACGACCGGAAATCCATTGGCCTGGACTATCGACCGGGTCCGCCACGCGCTGCGCGGCAACTCCCGGCAAGGCGCGCGCCGGAACATCCACGCGCACTACGACCTGGGAAACGCCTTCTATGAGCGGTGGCTGGACCCCACCATGACCTATTCCTCCGCCCGCTACGAACACCCCGGCCAACCGCTCGCCGAGGCCCAGACGGCCAAGTATCGGGCGTTGGCCCAGGGCATGGGACTGCAGGCGGGTCAGAGCGTGCTGGAGATCGGCTGCGGCTGGGGCGGTTTCGCCGAGTACGCCGCGCGTGAGGTGGGCGCCAAGGTGACTGGGATCACGATCTCCGAGGAGCAATTCAAGTTCGCCAAACAGCGGATGTTCGCCCAAGGCCTGAACGAGCGGGCCGATATCCGCTTTGTTGACTATCGCGACGTCGACGGCCGGTTCGATCGGGTGGCCTCGATCGAGATGTTCGAGGCTGTGGGCGAGCGATACTGGCCAGCCTATTTCGGCAAGATCCACGATACCCTGGCGCCAAGTGGCCGAGCGGGCCTGCAGATCATCACCATTCGCGACGAGGATTTCGAGCGGTACCGCAATCGCGCGGACTTCATCCAGAAATACATCTTCCCGGGCGGCATGCTGCCTTGCGAGGCGCAGCTGAAGAAGGCGACCGACAAGGCGGGGCTCGCCTGGACGGCCATCGCCCGCTTCGGCCATGATTACGCCGATACGCTTGCCCAATGGCACCGCAACTTCGAAGCCGCCTGGAGCGACATCGCCCCGCTTGGCTTCGACGAGCGCTTCCGCAAGCTCTGGAAGTTCTACCTGGGCTACTGCGAAGCCGGTTTCCGCACCGAACGCACCAATGTGGTGCAACTGTCGCTCGCCAAAGCTTGAGCGGTCTTCTGATTGTCGGTCGGGGCGACTAAGTAGCGGTCATGAGCATCGCCCACAGCGTCCTGGACGTCATTGGAAACACGCCCCTGATCCGGTTGAACCGCGCGAGCGCGGCCACCGGCTGTGAAATCCTCGGCAAGGCCGAATTCATGAATCCCGGCCAGTCAGTGAAGGACCGCGCGGCCCTTCACATGGTGCGCGACGCTGAGGCGAAAGGCCTGCTACGGCCCGGGGGCCGGATCGTCGAAGGCACGGCCGGCAATACGGGCATCGGCCTGGCCATGGTCGCAAAGGCGCTGGGCTATCGGTGCACCATCGTGATCCCGCGCACCCAAAGCGAGGAGAAGAAGGACGCGATCCGGCTCTACGGAGCGGAACTCGTCCAGGTGGACGCGGTCCCCTACGCCGATGAAATGAATTACGTCAAATATTCCGGACGTTTGGCGCAAGAACTTGACACCAAGGAACCCAACGGGGCCGTCTGGGCCAACCAGTTCGACAATGTCGCCAACCGCGAGGCCCACCGCCTGGGCACCGGGCCGGAGATCTGGGCGCAGACCGGCGGCCGGATCGACGGCTTCATCTGCGCTGTCGGCTCTGGGGGCACCCTTGCGGGCGTGGCCGAGGCCTTGCGCGCCGAGCGTCCCGACATCGCCATCGGCCTGGCCGACCCGCATGGGGCCGCGCTCTACAGCTGGTACGCCGATGGAGAATTGAAGGCGGAGGGCAGTTCGATCACCGAGGGCATCGGCCAGGGGCGCATCACCGCCAACCTGGAAGGCCTAACCATCGACCATGCCTATCGCGTCTCCGATGAGGAGATGCTGCTCGCGCTCTACGAGCTGGTCGAACACGAGGGCCTAGTGATGGGCGGCTCCACCGGGACAAATGTCGCCGGTGCCATCCGCATGGCCAAGGACCTTGGACCCGGCAAGACCATCGTGACGGTGCTTGCTGACAATGGTCAGCGATATCAGTCGAAGATCTATAATCCCGCCTTCCTGAAGGAGCGCGGCTTGCCCGCGCCTGCGTGGATGCAATGAAGGATCCATTGGTTTCCACCGACTGGCTGGCCGAGCGTCTCGGCGATCCGGACATCCAGGTCGTCGACGCCACTTGGTTCATGCCGGACGAAGGCCGGCTTGGGCGCGACGCCTACGCGGCAGAACACCTGCCCGGCGCGGTGTTCTTCGACATCAACGAAATCGCCGACCACGCGACAGACCTGCCGCACATGCTGCCGACCCCGCAGGACTTCGCCGTCGCGGCAGGCGGACTCGGCCTCAAGCGAGAGTCGACGATCGTCGTCTACGACGCCCAGGGGATATTCTCCGCACCGCGGGTCTGGTGGGCGCTGCGGACAATGGGATTCCCCAAGGTGTCCGTGCTCGATGGCGGCCTCGCCAAGTGGCGCGCCGAGGGCCGATCGATCGAGACCGCTCCATCGCGCCCGTCCGCCACCCAGCTGCAGTCCGCCTTCGTGCCGGGCCTGGTGCGCGGCCTGGAGGGCATGCGAGGAACGTTGGAGCGTGGCGACGCCCAGGTGGTCGACGCGCGCGCCGCCGCCCGCTTCCGCGGCGAGGCGGCCGAGCCCCGTCCGGGCCTGCGGTCCGGCCACATGCCGGGCGCCTGCAATGTTCCGTGGGGCGGACTTCTCAATGCCGACGGCACGATGAAGCCGGCGGACGAAATCCGCGCGGCGTTCCAAAGCGCCGGTGTCGACCTGGCGGGCCCTATCGTCACGACCTGTGGCTCCGGTGTCAGCGCCGCCTTGCTGGCGCTGGCCCTCGCCCGCCTGGGGCGTGAGGACGTTGCAGTCTACGACGGCTCCTGGACCGAGTGGGGCGGCCGCGCCGATACGCCGGTCGCCACAGGAGAGTGAGCTTCTAGCGCAGCGGCGGGGCGTAGAGCAGGCCGGGCTTGGGCGCGCTCCATAGCGCGTTCAGTCCCCGGTCCAGCTTCAGCGGCGAGGCGGCGCCCACGTCACGGCCGAAGATCTCGTGATAGGCCCCGACCTGGCGGATGACCTGATAGGCCCAATCCTTCGAGAGCCCCAGCATGGCGCCGTAATCGCCCTCCACGCCGAGCAGTCGGCGGGTTTGAGGGTCGGAGGCCGTCTCGCGCGCCTGAGTCACGGTCTTCGAGCTCAAGCCAAGCTCTTCGCCCAGGATGGTCGCGTAGACCGTCCAACGCACGATGTCGGCCCAGACGGGATCGTTCTGGCGCACGACCGGCCCCAGCGGCTCCTTGGAAATCACGTCCGGCAAGATCACATGGGCCCCAGGATTGTTCAGCACCGAGCGGGAGCCGGCGAGCGCGGAGATATCCGCCGTGAAGACGTCGCAGCCGTCATTCTCGTAAAGCCGCCTCGCATCCGCCTCTGAGGCGACAACGACCGGCTTGTAGTTCAAGCCACGGGCCCGGAAGAAGTCTGCGAGGTTGTCTTCGCTGGCGGTGCCGGCCTGCACGCAGATCCGCGCGCCGGAGAGTTCCTGGGCGCTGGTCAGTCCGAGAGCCTTGGGCGCCAAGAACCCCTGGCCGTCAAAATAGGTCGTCGCGGCGAAATCCAGGGCCAGGCCCGCATCGCGCGAGAACGACCAGGACGTGTTGCGCGAAAGGATGTCGATCTCACCCTTCTGCAGGGCGCTGAATCGGTCTTGGGCCGGGATGGGCGTGAAGCGCACCTTGCTGGCGTCGCCGAGCACCGCCGCGGCCACGGCGCGGCAGAAGTCGACGTCGAAACCATGCCAGACGCCGTGCACGTCGGGATAGGCGAAGCCCGGCAGGCCCGGGTTGACCCCGCACGCCACGTAGCCGCGCTTGCGGACCGCGTTGAGGACCTTGCTCGGCGTGGCCTTGTAGTGGGCCTCGATGGCCGGCGGCGACTGTTTCGTCGGCGTCGGCGCCGGCGCAGGCTTGGAGCCGCCGTCGCATCCGGCGAGGCCGAGGATCAGAAGAAACGCCGCCGCCCGCCGCCGGATCATCCGTGCTCCTTGAAAGAGCCAAACCCTCGGGCTCTAAGTGCGTCGGGCACTGTCGCCCGGTAGACTAGGCCTTCGCAACCCGTATGCCCCCGACGAAAGGCCGAGACGAAACCCGCCTGATCCGCGCAGGCGGCGGGCCCCAGACGCTCGCCAAGACCGTGGGGCCTCCAATCCAGAAAGGCTCGACTGTGTTGCTGCCCGACGCGGCCAGCCTCTACGACGACGCGAACCAGTTGACCTATGGACGTCAGGGCCTGTCCGCACAATTCGCTCTGCAGGCAGCGCTCGCGGAGATGGAGAACGCCGATGGCGTCACGCTCTATCCGTCGGGCCTTGCCGCGCTCACCGGTGCGCTGCTGGCGGTGTTGAAGACCGGCGACGAGGTGCTGGTCACCGACGCCATCTACAAGCCCACCCGCCGGTTTTGCGACCACGTCCTGACCCGCTTCGGCATCGGCGTGCGTTACTTCGACCCTCGCGAGACGCCCGAGGCCTTGGTCGGCGGCGCTTCCACGACGGTGCGGATGATTCTGATGGAATCGCCCGGATCACTGAGCTTCGAGATGCAGGACGTGGCGCGGGTAGCCGAACTGGCGCGCGCCCGGGGCATCCTGAGCGTCGCCGACAACACCTGGGGCGCGGGCTACCTGATGAAGCCGCTCGATCACGGCGTGGACATCTCGCTACAGGCGCTGACGAAGTACGTCGGCGGGCATTCCGACATCTTCATGGGCTCGGCGGCCGCCAAGGATCCGAAACTGGTTCGCGCCCTCGACGAGGGGATCCTGAACCTGGGCTGGGCGGTGACGGCCGAGGACGCCTACCAGATGCTTCGTGGCCTGCGGACCCTCCCCACGCGCCTTGCGCGGCACGGCGAAAGTGCGTGCGTCGTGGCGGCGTGGCTAAAGGACCGCCCGGAGGTTGCAGAGGTATATCACCCCGCCCTGCCCGGCTCGACGGGCCACGACCTCTGGAAACGCGACTACACGGGCGCTTGCGGCCTTTTCGCCTTCGCGTTGAGGCCGGGACCTGAAGCGGCGGTGAGGGCCCTGCTCGACGAACTCACGCTCTTCGGGCTGGGCTTTTCCTGGGGCGGATTCGAGAGCCTCGCCGTCTACTGCGACCCGCAATTCCGGAACCGCACGATCAAGCGTGACTACGGCGGCCCGATGATCCGGCTGCACATCGGCCTGGAGCATACCGACGACCTGATCGCCGACCTTCAGCGCGGGCTTGAGGTCTACGCGGCACGTGCCGACCTCTCGGCAACCGCCGCCTCCGCGGGGCGCGGATGAGCGATCAGGGGCTGGAGCGCTTTATCGCCGAGGAAGGATTGCCCGAGACCTTCAGGCGGACGGCTGAGCTTGTCTGCGAGCCTCTGGCGGCCCGCGCCCAGCGCCGTCGGATTGATCGCAAGCGCTGTGCGGTCGTCGGCCTCTGCGGGGCCCAGGGCTCCGGCAAGACGACGATCGCTCGCTACGCGAGCCGGCTGCTGGAGGCCCGCGGCCTGCGCGCCGTGGCCTTGTCGCTCGACGACTTCTACCTGACCCGCGACGCTCGACAGCGTCTGGCGAAAGAGATCCACCCCCTGCTGGCGGTGCGCGGGCCGCCGGGGACCCATGACGTCGGCATGGCCGGCGCCGCCATCGATCAGCTGCGCTCCAAGGGCAAGGTCTCCCTCCCCCGCTTCGACAAGGCCGCCGACAACCGGGCGCCTCGGGGAAGCTGGGAGACGGTAGCCTCGCCGGTCGACGTCATCATCCTGGAAGGCTGGTGCGTCGGCGCGCTCAGCCAGGGCCGCGCGGCGCTCGCCACGCCGGTCAATGATCTCGAGCGCGACGAAGACCCGAAGGCGATCTGGCGCACTTACGTCAACGACCAGCTCGACGGCCCCTATCAGGGGCTGTTCGGCCGACTTCACGATCTGATCCTGCTGGAAGCGCCGAGCTTCGAGGTCGTCGCCGGCTGGCGCGCCGAGCAGGAAACCAAGCTCCGCGCCCAAGGCGTCGGCGGCATGGACGACGCCCAAGTCGCCCGCTTCGTCGCCCACTACGAGCGCCTGACCCGTTGGATCCTGGCCGAAATGCCCGCCCGCGCAGACTGGGTGGTGACCCTGGACGCCGACCGCCAACCCTACGTTTGAGCCGTTGGCGCGCCCTGCAGGACTCGAACCTGCAACCGCTCGCTTAGAAGGCGAGTGCTCTATCCGGTTGAGCTAAGGGCGCTTTGCAGCGTCAGTGCGTCCACGGGACCTTACGGCCGAACGCGAAGTTATCCGCATAGGCCTTGAGGATACGTTTGGCGGGCTTGGGATCGATCAGCTGGAAGGCGATGCCGTGCTGGTCGGCGTAGCGCACCGCTTCCTCACGCGTTTCGAAGGCCAGGCGCACCTGGCTCGACTCGGTGTCGCCGGTCTGGGTCCAGCCCATTAACGGATCGGGCCGTCTGGCGTCCTTGGGTTCGAACTCCAGCAGCCACTCGTTGGTCTTGCCCTTGCCCGACTGCATGGCGGTCTTGGACGGGCGGAAGATGCGCGCAAGCATGGACGAACCCCAGATTCCTTTGGCCGGCTGGTCGGGGCGGCAGGATTTGAACCTGCGACCCTCTGCTCCCAAAGCAGATGCGCTACCAGGCTGCGCTACGCCCCGATTTCGCCGGCGGGGTTGCGATATAGGCGTTTTCGGCCTTCGGCAACGGAAGCCGCCATCTTAGGCTCGCAGCGGGAGGCAATGCCGCATGCTCACCCTCTACTTCGCGCCCGGGGCAAGCTCGATGGCGCCGCACATCGCCCTGTTCGAGGTGGGAGCGCTGTTCCAGGCTCGGTCGATCTCCTTCCAGCGCGACGAAAACCGGACCCCGGAGTATCTGGCGCTCAATCCGGCCGGCCAGGTGCCAACGCTGCTGATCGACGACCGCCCGCTGACCGAGGTGGCCGCGATCCTGTTCTACCTCGCCAGGCGGTATCCCGAGGCCCACCTGCTGCCGGATGACGCCGAGGGCCAGGCCCAGGCCATCTCCTGGATGTCGTTCATCGCCGCCACCGTGCATCCAGCCAGACGCAAGGGTCTCGACAACGCCCGGCATATCTTCGGCCTCGCCGATCGGCGGCTGGGGCCGCGGGACTGGGCTCTGGGCGACGCCTATTCGATTGCCGACATCCACCTCTTCCGGCTGTTCTGGCGGTTCTTCATTTCCTTGCAGCCACCTGCCGAGGAGTTCCCGAACCTGACGGCGCACTACCAGCGGATGATGCAGAGGGCCGCGGTGGCGCGAGCCATCGAAGCAGAGGCCGCGGTCGGCTACGAGCTGCCCGCCTAGCGGTCGCGGGTCATTAGCTTGAAGACGCCCGAGCAAC
>DASXKT010000241.1:0-46722 GCA_036496685.1 Phenylobacterium sp. | reverse complement strand
TGAAGCTTCATGATCTCGGACAACATCAGCATCCTCGACGGCAACAAGTTCGTGGTGAGCAACCGCGAGGGCGACATGGAGGCCACTCCAACAGACAATCACGGCCTGTTCCTCAACGACACGCGCTTCCTGTCGCGCTGGGTGCTCACCGTCGACGGCCGGCGTCCGAAGTTGCTCTCCGTCGACGACACCGCCTATTTCGCGGCCCAGCACTTCCTGGCCTTGGCGACGGGCACGGTCTACGTCGACTCCCACCTGACCTTGATCCGGCGGCGGTTCGTCAACGGTGGCTTCCGCGAAGACCTCGTCGTCATCAATCACGACCACGTGCCGATCGACCTGAAGGTGGAGATCGAAGCCGGCGCGGACTTCGCCGACCTTTTCGAGGTCAAGGACAAGCTCAACAAGAAAGGTGAGCTTTATCGGCGCGCAGAGGCTGGAGCGCTCACGCTCGGCTACCGGCGCGGCCAATACTGCCGGGAGACCCGGATCACGAGCAGCGTGCCCGCGGAGATCGACGACCGCGGCCTGAGCTTCCAGGTCCATCTCGAGCCGAAGGCGGAATGGACGACGTCGCTGATGGTGCGCGCCCTGGCCGATCCCGGACGCGAGGACCTCGACGACCGCAGCGGTCTCAAGGAAACCAGCCTCCTCGAGACCGACGACGAGACCGCGCGCGCGATGTCCGGCGACCTGCGTGGATGGCTCAAGGATGCGCCGCGGCTCTCCTGCTCCTGGGAGCCGCTCGAGCACACCTATCGCCGCAGCCTGATCGACCTGGCGGCGCTGCGCTTCCGGTCGGGGATCTTTCCCGGGGCCCTGCCTGCCGCGGGGCTTCCCTGGTTCATGACCGTGTTCGGCCGGGATAGCCTGCTGACCAGTTTCCAGGCGCTGCCGTTCGCCCCGGAGCTGGCCGCCACTACGCTCGACACCTTGGCGCTTCTACAGGCGCGCCGGGACGATCCGTTCCGCGACGCCGAGCCCGGCAAGATCCCGCACGAACTGCGCTTCGGCGAAATGACCGCGTTCCAGGAGACGCCGCACTCGCCGTACTACGGGACTGCGGACGCGACGCCGCTGTTCCTGATCCTGCTCGAGGAATATGAGCGCTGGACCAGCGACCGGAAGCTCGTGCGCAAGCTGGAGCGCGCCGCGCGCGCCGCCGCCAACTGGATCGACCAGTACGGCGACCGCGATGGCGACGGCTACATCGAGTACGAGACCCGGAGCCCCAGGGGGCTCGGCAACCAGTGCTGGAAAGACTCCGGAGACTCGATCACCTACGCCGACGGGACGCTCGCGAGCCTACCGCGCGCGACTTGCGAGCTTCAGGGCTACGCCTACGACGCCAAGCGGCGCACCGCGCGCCTGGCGCGCGATGTCTGGGACGATCCGAAGTGGTCCGAAGACCTCGAGCACCAGGCAGCCCAGCTCAAGCGCCGGTTCAACCAGGACTTCTGGATGCCTAAGCGCCATGCGTTCGCGCTCGCCCTCGACGGGGAAAAGCGCCAGGTCGACTCGCTGACCTCCAACATCGGCCACCTCTTGTGGAGCGGCATCGCGGACAGGGAACACGCCGAGCACTGCGCACGGCACCTGACGGGCGATGCGCTGTTCTCGGGCTGGGGTGTCCGCACGATGGCGGTGGGCGAGGGGTCCTACAATCCGATCGGCTACCACGTCGGGACCGTCTGGCCGCACGACAACTCGATCATCGCCTGGGGCCTTCGCCGCTACGGCTTCCGTGAGGAGGCGGCCAAGATCGCGATGGCCATGCTGGAGGCAGCGGAGTTCTTCCACAGTCGCCTGCCGGAGGCGTTCGCCGGCTATTCGCGCGCGAGCACGAAATATCCCGTCGAGTATCCGACGGCGTGTAGCCCACAGGCCTGGGCGACCGGCGCGCCGCTGCTTCTGATGCGCGCGCTGCTTGGTCTGGAGTCCGACGGCGAGCATCTCCTGGTCGATCCGGCCCTGCCGGACTCGATCCGCCAGATCACCCTGCTCGACTTCCCGGGGCCCTGGGGACGGATGGACGCCTTCGGCCGCGCCCGCGCCACCGCCCTCCGCGACTCCGAGCCGATCAGCTGACGACAGGATGTGCTGCCTGGACTGGATGGCGGCCCGGGAGGGTGGGATTCAAGTCAATGAATTCAGAGGGTTAGGTCGCCTAACCACCCTCAAAGCGACCCATTGATTTCAATGGCTTAGGTCGGGAATGTCTAACCCGAATGTCCGTAGTGGGTGGCGGAGCCAATTTCCGCTGCCGACCCCGTTGCCGACATTGAGAAGCTGGAGCGCCAGCGCTAAGCTTGGCTTGACCCACCGGCTCGCTGGGTCGAGATCGGTCGTCTTCAGAAGCGGGGTGCACCCATGTGGAGACCGGTCATTGTGGCCCTGTTGATGGCCGCTTCTTCGCCAGCTACTGCCGACCCACTGTCGCTGCCCGCGTTCATTCAGAGCATTCATCCGGTGAAGGCCGACGCGCGAATCGCGTACGGACCCGGGACCTCGCAATGGGCCGATCTTTACCTGCCCAAGGACCCCGGACCGCATCCCGTGGTCATGCTTGTCCACGGCGGCTGCTACAGCGCCAGCGTGCCGGCCGAGTCCACCAGCCAGATCGCAGCTGACTTGGCCGGGCATGGCGTCGCGGTGTGGAACGTCGAGTACCGGCGGTTGGGAGAGCCGGGCGGTGGCTATCCGGGGACCTTTCAGGACATCGCGGCGGCAGCGGATCGGCTGAGGTTGGAAGCTCCGGCGCGCCACCTTGACCTGACCCGCGTGGTGGCCGTGGGTCACTCGGCCGGTGCCTCGCTGGCGCTCTGGGCCGCGTCACGGGGAAAGCTTCCGGCCCAGAGCCCGCTTCGCACCCAGGGCCCGTTGCGCATACCCACCGTGATCCTGCTCGCCGGGACCGGCGACCTAAAGGCAAGCGCCGGCGTGATCCAACTGGGATGCTCCAACGTGCCGCGCATCAACGCTCTGGTGGGCAGCCCTTCGGCGACGCGGCAAGACGCATTTTCGGACACCTCGCCTCGAGAGCTTCTACCCCTAGGCGTGCGCACGGTTTCGATTGTCGGTGTGTATGACGACAACTACCCGCCCTACATCGACCTAGCGTGGCGACAGGCGGCGAGAGCTAGCGGTGATCCCGCGGAAGCCGTTGTCCTACCGGATGTCGGCCACTACGACGTGGTGGCCGTCGACGTCCCTACATGGGCAATCGTCCGCGAGCGGATCCTTGGCGAGATTCGCGCCCTTCCCGGCAACTAGCCAATTTCCGCAACCCACCCCTTAAGGACCTTGAGAAGGTCCGCTCCCCGGCAATTGATGGGTTGAGGCGGAAGGGTGTAAGTCCAACCCGATGGGGCGATCCGGTAAGTATTTGACTTGACTATAATTTATTAAATGTCTTGGCGGCCCGGGAGGGACTCGAACCCCCGACCTTAGCTTTAGGAAAGCTCTGCTCTATCCGGCTGAGCTACCGGGCCGCTGGCCGGGACGGATGCCATGCTCAGCGCCGGGCGCCAAGCCTTGCCCTTCTCAAGGCGCCATTGCGGCCTTGGGGCGCGGGCCCCAGCGGATGATTGCGGGGGCGGGGCTTCGGCCATAGCCTCCGGCGCGAGTCACTGGGCGGGGGCGGCGCATGGGTTTCCTGAGACACTTCCGCGTCCTCTACGTGCAGGTGCTCGTGGGCGTGGCGCTGGGTGTGCTGGTCGGCGTGCTGTGGCCGCATGTCGGCGCCTCGCTGAAGCCGCTCGGCGACGCCTTCATCAAGCTGATCAAGATGGCCGTGGCGCCGGTGATCTTCTGCACCGTGGCCGGCGGTATCGCGCGGATGGGAGACGTGAAGGCCTTCGGCCGGCTGGGGGCCCGTACCCTGATCTATTTCGAAGTCGTCTCGACCTTCGCGCTGGCCGTCGGCCTGCTCGTCGGCCGGGTGGTGCAGCCCGGTCGCGGCTTCAATGTCGACCCAGCGGCCCTCGACCCGAAGGTTGGCGCCGAATATCTCGCGAAGGCCCAGCACGGTCAGAGCCTCGTCGACTACCTCCTGAACCTCATCCCCGACACCTTCGTGGGCGCGTTCGCCCAAGGCCAGTTGCTGCAGGTCCTGGTGATCGCGGTCCTGACGGGCTTTGCCTGCACGCGCCTGGGTGAGTTCGGCGACCGCGCGGCGGTTGTCCTGGACGACATCGCCAAGCTGTTCTTCGGCATCATCGGAGTGATCGTACGGTTCGCGCCGATCGGCGCCTTCGGGGCCATGGCCTTCACCGTCGGCAAGTATGGCCTGGGCTCCCTGGTCAATCTCGGGGCGCTGATCGCGACCTTCTACCTGACCAGCATCCTCTTCGTGCTCATCGTGCTGGGCGCCATCGCCAGGTTCTTCGGCGGCTTCTCGATCCTGAAGTTCCTCGCCTACATCCGCGAGGAGCTGCTGATCGTGCTCGGCACCTCATCCTCGGAATCGGTGCTGCCGCTGATCATGGCCAAGCTGCAGCGGTTGGGCGCCGGTAGGGGGACCGTCGGGCTGGTGATCCCCACCGGCTACAGCTTCAACCTCGACGGCACCAACATCTACATGACGCTCGCCACCCTGTTCCTGGCCCAAGCGACCAACATCCACCTGACCCTGACGCAGGAACTCAGCCTCCTGGGGGTCGCCATGCTGACCTCCAAGGGGGCGAGCGGCGTCACCGGGGCGGGCTTCATCACCCTCGCGGCCACGCTCGCCGTAATCCCGGATCTGCCGATCGCAGCGCTCGCCCTGCTGGTTGGCGTCGACCGCTTCATGAGCGAGTGCCGCGCGCTTACCAACCTCGTCGGCAACGGCGTTGGCGCCCTGGTGATCGCCCGCTGGGAACGCGACCTCGACCGCGAGCAGCTGGCGCGCGAACTCGATCGCGGGCCGGGTGCGGGACCCGAGCCGCAGCTCGAGAAGCCGCTGCCGACCTGACGGGAAGACCGGATTTTCGCCTTGTGTCAGGCGACGATGCGCACCGGCAGGGCCTCGTAGCCCTTGACGAAGTTCGACTTCAGCCGGCGGGGCTCGCCAACCACCTCGATGCGCCGGAAGCGCTTGAGGATCTCCTCCCAGACGACGCGCAGCTGCATCTCGGCCAGCCGGTTGCCGACGCAGCGGTGGATGCCGAAGCCGAAGGCGACGTGCTGGCGCGGGCGCTCGCGGTCGATGATGAAGCGGTCCGCGTCGGGGATCACCTCTTCGTCGCGGTTGCCCGAGACGTACCACATGACCACCCGGTCGCCCTTCCGGATCGTCTTGCCGCCGAGCTCGAAATCCTGGGTCGCGGTGCGGCGCATGTGGGCCACGGGGCTCTGCCAGCGAACGATTTCGGGCACGGCGGACTCCAGTAGAGCCGGGTTGGCGCGCAGTCGGTCATAGGTCTCCGGATAGTCCTGGAAAGCCACCAGCGCGCCGGTGATCGAATGGCGGGTCGTGTCGCTGCCGGCCACGGTCAGCAGCATGATGTTGCCGAAGTAGCGTTCCGGGTTGTCGTCCTTGCGCGTCACCGGGTCATGACTGAGCAGCGAGATCAGGTCGCTCGCCGGCGGACCGTCCTTGCGCGCATCCCAGAGCGCCATGAACGGCATGACCATCGGCATGAATTCCGCCTGCCGCTGGGCGAGCTTTTCCAGGGTCATGTTGGCCGGCGGCGGACCGGAGAGCGCCATGTCCGAGATCTTCGGCAGATTGCGGCGCTGGTCGAAGGGGTAGTCGAACAGGGTGGCCAGCATCTGGCTGGTGAGCTCGATGGAGACCTTGTCGACGAAATCGAAGGTCTCTCCGACCGGCAGCTCGTCGAGGATCGCCGCAGCGCGCGCTCGGATCAGCGGCTCCATCGCCGCCATCCCGGCGGAGGAGAAGGTGGGCGTCACCACCCGGCGCTGGTCGTCGTGATCGGGCGGATCGAGCGCGATGAAGCTGGAGTCAGCGCTGGGCTCGAAGGCGTCGGCGATCATGATGCCGCCGCGCGCGGAGTCCGAAGAGAAGACCTCATGGTTGGAATCCACCGCCACGATGTCCTGGAACTTGGTGACCGACCAATAGGCGCCGTACTCGCTGTCGGGGCAGTAATGGACCGGGTCTTCGCGCCTCAGCCGCTCGAACCAGGGCCAGTGGGTGTCGCTGGTGAAGTGGCTCACATTGGCGACGTGGAACTCCTCCAGCGGCGTGGAATAGGCGCGCTCCCGCGCCTCCTTGGCCTGGGCGTCCCTGGCGATCGCACCGGCGTCATCGGCCATCGAGCCGTCTCCTACGCTGAAGGTCGATCCGAGCTTGCGCCTGGGTCAGCCTACTCACAAGCGGCGGAGTCGCGGCGAGGATACGAAAACGCCCGGCGGATGCCAGGCGTCTCGTCAGTCCAGATTGTCGGCTGCGACTAAGCGGCGACCGCCTTCACGAGCGACTTGTTGAGGATGCCGATGGCCGCGTCGCGGTCGATGCGCTCGATGGCGGCGACTTCGCGGGCCATGCGGTCCAGCGCCGATTCGTAGAGTTGGCGCTCGGAATAGGACTGTTCCGGCTGGTTCTCGGCGCGGTGCAGGTCGCGCACGACTTCGGCGATCGAGATCAGGTCGCCGGAGTTGATCTTGGCTTCGTATTCCTGCGCCCGGCGCGACCACATGGTGCGCTTCACCCGCGCACGGCCCTTGAGCGTCGTCAACGCCTGGGTCACGACGTTGGTCTCGGCCAACGCCCGCAGGCCGGCGGTGCGCGCCTTGGCGGTCGGGACGCGAAGCGTCATCTTTTCGTGGTCAAAGGTGATTACGTAGACTTCGAGCTTCAGACCGGCGACTTCCTGGGTTTCAATCCCCTGCACCTGACCGACGCCATGGGCGGGGTAGACGACGTGATCGCCAACCGAGAAATCGTGACCGTTCTTGCTCATCGAGACACCCTCTCAAAAAACCAGGTCCGCACTAAGTTCGGACCACTGACGCGTTCGCGCCAAACGACAAAGCCGTGCTCTCCGCGAGGGATCGCGGCAGCATCGTCGTTGGTGCGGAAGTAAACCTCTTAGACACCCTCGCCTGTTGTCGGAGCTATCCCTCATGGACTGCGCCGCAACGGCACTTCTTCTGAAACGATGGGCAAGGCGGAGAGCCGGAGCGCCACATCGTGTAAATGCATAACACAAAATTAAGCCGAATGAAAGGCTTGCCCCAGGGGACCTAACGTCGCGCCAATGCCGGTTGGAGTGGGCTCAAGAACCGCGGCCGGGTTTCTCCGAGAAGTATTTCTCAAGCTTGCCGGTCTCGCGTTCGAAAGCTTCGGCGTCGGCCGGCGCTTCACCTTTCACTGTAATGTTAGGCCAGACCTTCGAATATTCGGAGTTGATCCGCAGCCACTTACCGTCCGGATCGTCCTCGGTGTCCGGCTTGATGGCGTCGACAGGGCACTCCGGCTCGCAGACGCCGCAGTCGATGCATTCGTCCGGATTGATCGCGAGGAAGTTCTCGCCCTCGTAGAAGCAGTCGACAGGACACACCTCCACGCAGTCCATGAACTTACATTTGATGCAGGGATCCATCACGATGTAGGTCATGGCGGGCGCTTCGGACTCCGTGCGCATTCCCGAAGGGTGGGGCGCGGGTTTTTCACGGCCCGGCGCCGGCTTGTCAATGCCGCGGCTGGCTCTGCCTTACGAGGAATTCTGAGCCGTCGGATAGGCAATGGTCTCAGCGTCCGGTGAGAAAGTGCTTCAAGGTGAGGCGGTGGCGGACCGAACCGGCTGTCGCCACCGTCGCTGGGTGGCACGCCGACCCAAGCGACCGCGACCTCAGGGCGCGTCCAGCATGGAGTAGAGCGTCCGCGCTTCGGGTGGCGGGCCGCGCCGTTCGCCGAGCGCCGCGACGGTCACCGCGATCAGGCGGCCACCAAGCGCGAACACCAGGCTGTCGCCGACCTTCACCGGCCGCGCGCACTTGTCGAGGCGGCTCTCCTGGCCGGCCCGGGTCAGACGCACGCGGCCTTCGTCCACGAACTTGGCCGCCGCCGAACGCGTCTTGAAGAAGCGCGCGCGCCATAGCCAGACGTCGGCCCTGGCGGCGTGCTCGCTCACGCCCGCACCGCCTTGGGCCGGCGTTTGCGACGCGGCCGGCGTGCAGGCGCGGGCTCACCTTTCAAGGCGGCAAGCGCGGCGAACGGCGAGTGCGGCGTGACCGCGGCTTTTTGCTCGACCGAGAAGTCACGCTCGAACCGGCGGCGCCACGCGGTGGCTTCGCCGCGCCGGCGGATCGCTGCAAATCCCAGACCCTTCAAAATCTCCTGCGCTTCGTCTCCACTCCAGCCCAGTTCCTCGCGCGCCTGGTCGGAGAGGACCACGCCGCCGCCCTGCTTCGCGCCGGTGCGCAGCAGCTCGTCGAGGCGTTCAAGTTGCTCGACCGGCACGGCCAGGCGGCTCACCGCTCGCAGGCCAAAAGCCGCGAGGGCCCGGGGCGACGGCGCCTCAGCCGGCAAGCGGCTGATCCCGCCGGGGGCCGGCCGCCACTCCGGGATTTCGCGCGCGGCCAAGGCCTGGGTCAGGTTGCGCGCCTCGGGCTTCAGCAGGCCCGGCAGGTAGATCGAAAAGGCGCCCAGCCTGACGCCCAGGCCCCTCAGAGCTCGACGCTCCACCTGGCTCAGCGCCCGCGTTTCCGCTCGCACCGGCCCGCGGTCCAGCACGCCGCCGGCCTCGACCAACCGGAACGCTAGCCCGCGCGCCAGGCCCTTGATCCTGCCGTCCGCCACCGCCGCTTCAAGCTTGCGAAGGGCGCCGAGCCTGCGTCCCGCCTCGCCGGACACGAAGGCCTCCAACCGCTGCGTCGCGCGCTGGCGCGCAGCGTCCGGGCCGAGCTCGCCCAGCAATCGCACGCGCGGCTTGAAGGGCTCGCCGCCCGACAGCACGCCCGCAGCCTCGCCATGCCAAAGCACCGCGCCGTCGGGCGTGAGGGCGAACGCCTCGTCCGGCTCAGCCGCGAGCCTTCCCAGGCGCCGGGTGACCTCAGGGCCGACCGCGTGAGTCGCCGCTGCCCGCAGCGCTTTTTCCTCCAGGACCGAGGAGCCCTGCGCAGCTTCGAACTGCACCCCAGTCAGCCGGCCAACGAAATGGCCTTCGACGGTCACGGCGCCATCGGCCGCGACGCCGGCGAGCATGTCCTCGCGAAGCCGTAGGCCCCGCATCAGCGCGCTGGTCCGCCGGTCGACGAAGCGGGCCATCAGCTTCTCGTGCAGGGTGTCGGAGAGCCGGTCCTCGAGGTTGCGCATCCGACCTTGCCACCCGGCCGGGTCGACGAGCCAGTCGGGGCGGTTGGCGACATAGGCCAGCGTGCGGACGCTGGAGAGCCGAGCGGCCAGGGTGTCGATCTCGCCGTCGGTCCGATCGAGTTGCCCGTACTGGCGGGCGATCCAGTCCTCGGGGATGCGCTGACGCCCCGTGGTCAGGTGCAGGAAGAATTCCTTGGCCAAACCCATGTGCTCTTCGGGGGCGAGCTTGCGGAAGTCCGGGGTCTGGCAGACGTCCCACAGCCGCTCGATGGCAGCCCGGCCGCGGGCGCGATCGGCCACCTGCGGATCCTGGGCCAAGTGGCGCAGGGTCGTCTCGTCCAGCGCCTCGGCCGCCAGCTTCAGGCCTTCGCGGTCGGGTGTCCTGGCGAGCGACCTCAGAAGGTTGGGCAGCGATCCGAAATCGAGCCTGGAGTTGCGCCACTCCGCTCCGGTCACCGGCTCGAACCGGTGCTCCTCGACGGCGCGGACCAGATCCTCGTCCATGTCGTCGGCTTCGCCGGTGACGCCGAAGGTCCCGTCGCGCTGATAGCGGCCGGCCCGCCCGGCGATCTGGCCCACTTCCTGTGGATAGAGGAACCGGGTGCGCTTGCCGTCGAACTTGCGGAGGCCGGCGAAGGCGACATGGTCGACGTCCATATTCAGACCCATGCCGATGGCGTCGGTCGCCACCAGGAAGTCCACCTCGCCGGACTGATAGAGCGCCACCTGGGCGTTGCGGGTGCGGGGCGACAGCGAGCCCATCACCACCGCGGCGCCGCCCCGCTGGCGGCGGATCAGCTCGGCGATGGCGTAGACCTGGTCGGCGGAGAAGGCGACGACGGCCGAGCGGCGCGGCAACCGGGTCAGCTTCTTGGGTCCAGCGTAGGTCAGGGCCGAGAACCGCTCACGGGTCACGATCTCAGCGTGCGGCAGCAGCCGGCGGACCAGGGGCGCCATGGTCCCGGCGCCTAGTAGCATGGTCTCGGAGGTCCCCCGGGCGTGCAGCAGCCGGTGGGTGAATACGTGGCCCCGCTCCGGGTCGGCGCAGAGCTGGATTTCGTCCACTGCCAGGAACTCGACCTCGCGCGACAGCGGCATGGCTTCGACGGTGCAGACGAAGTAGTGCGGCCGCGGCGGGACGATCTTTTCCTCGCCGGTGATCAGGGCCACGGCGCGTACGCCGCGCAGCTTCACGATCCGGTCGTAGATCTCGCGGGCCAGAAGCCGCAGCGGCAGGCCGATCATGCCGGACGCGTGGCCCAGCATCCGCTCCACCGCCAGATGCGTCTTGCCGGTGTTGGTAGGACCCAGCACCGCCACCAATCTCGGCGGCGCCGCGCCCGAGGGGCGGTCGCTCATGTTGTGAATTTGGGGTCCCGCAGAGAGTCGGGCAAGCTTGGCTAGCTGCGACGAACCTGCGCGGGATCGAGGCGGAACCCGAAGGGCAGCAACTGTTCGATCGACTGGCGCCCGACCTCGCCCTCAGGTGAGATCGTGACCACCTCGCAGGCCTCGGACGCGAACTCGAAGATCTTTTGCCGGCATCCGCCGCACGGCCAGATCAGACCCGGAAGGGACGAAGCCACATAGACGCGGCGAAGTTGCCGGGCGCCTTGCGTCACCGCGGCGGAGATGGCGCTGGCTTCGGCGCAGAGCCCCTGCGGATAGGCGGCGTTCTCGACATTGACGCCGTAGTGCAGGCGCCCGTCCTCGGCCTCCACTGCCGCGGCCACCCGCACGCCGGAATAGGGCGCGTGAGCGTGCTGCAGGAGCCGCCGCAGCTCGGCGGCGATCGCTGGGGTGTCGGTCATGAAGGAGGTCGTCCGCAAGCAAACCCAAGGGACGGACAAGTCTAAATAGTCAGGGCCTCAAAGGGAAACGCCTTCGCCCTCGTGCAGAATCTTTAGCAATGCCACCAGACGCAACGCGGAGTTGTGCGGGGCCATTTGCGCCATCTGAAGGATCAGTCAAGCGTCCGGCGATACCGCGCCATCGCGAGCGCCGTCACCACGCAGACGAAGGCCAACAAGGCCATGAGCTCGCGCCACATGTCGCCCAGCCCCTGGCCCTTCAGCAACGCGCCACGCACGACCCGCAGAAAATGGGTCACGGGGATCGCCTCGCCCAGAACCTGGGCCCAGGCGGGCATGCCGCGGAAGGGGAACATGAAGCCGGAGAGCAGGATCGAGGGAAAGATATAGAAGACGCTCATCTGCATGGCCTGCAGCTGGGAGCGCGCCGCCGTGGAGATCAGGAAGCCCAGCGCCAGCGAGCCGACGATGAAGAGGCTGACGCCCGCCGAGAGGCCGATCCAGCCCCCCTCCATCGGCACCCCGAACAGGAACCGCGCCAGGACCAGGATGATCACGGTCTGCACCAGGCCGATCACCACATAGGGCGCGAGCTTGCCGGCCATCACCTCCAGCGGTTCGACCGGCGTGGCCAAGAGGGACTCCATGGTCCCACGCTCGGTCTCGCGAGTGACGCTGAGCGCGGTCATCATCACCAGGGTCATCGACAGGATCACGCCCAGCAGGCCCGGTACGATGTTGTAGGCGGTGATGGCCTCGGGGTTGTACCGGGCGTGGACGACCACCTCAAACGGCGGGGCGCCCTGGCCCCGGACACTGAGCGCGCCCTTGAGATCGTGGCTCAGGGCCTGGAGGGGCAGGGCGGCTAGAGCGGCGACCGCGCCGCCGGTGGCCGAGGGGTCAGTAGCGTCGGCTTCCACCAGGATCTGGGCCTGGTCGGCGCGCGCGACCCGGCGGGTGAAGTCACCCGGCACGGTCACGGCGAACTGCACGCGGCCCTGGCGGATCATCTCGTCGAGTTCGCCGGGCGAGCGGGCTTCGGCGGTCAGGTCGAAATAGGCGCTGTGCTTGAGTGCGCCGACGATGGAGCGGGCGAAGACGCTGTTCTCCTGCACCAGCACGGCGGTCGGCAGGTGGCGCGGTTCGGTGTTGATGGCGTAGCCGAACAGCAGCAGCTGGATCACCGGCAGGCCCAGCATCATCGCGTAGGTCAGCCGGTCGCGGGTAAGCTGCTTGAACTCCTTGATCATCACCGCGGCGACGCGGCCCGGCGAAAACCCCTTCATGCGAAGTTGTCCTCGGCCTGGCCCATCAGCTTGATGAACACGTCCTCAAGCGTCGGCTCGACTTCGCTCCAACGGTAGGGAGGCTTGCGCCAAGGGGCGATTGCCGCCTCCAGCGCCCGGCGATCGGTGCCGCTGACGTGGATCGCTGCGCCGAACGAGGCGACGGTCTCGACGCCGGGTTTCCCCTCGATTTGCTGCGCCAGCTGGCCGACGTCCGGACCCTCGCCGTGGAAGGTGACGAGGTGCGAGCCTTTGACCACCTCCTCGGCCGTGCCGCGCGCGATCAGCTTGCCGTAGCTGATGTAAGCGATCTCATGGCAGCGCTCAGCCTCGTCCATGTAGTGGGTGGAAACCAGCACGGTCAGGCCCTGGCGGGCGAGGTCGTGGATCTCGTCCCAGAAGTCGCGGCGAGCCTTGGGATCGACGCCGGCGGTGGGCTCGTCGAGCAGCAGCAGCTTCGGTTCGTGCAGGGTGGCCGAGGCCAGCGCCAGCCGCTGCTTCCAGCCGCCGGAGAGCTCGCCCGCCAATTGGTCGCGCCGGTTGGTTAGGCCGAGACGCTTGAGCGCCTGGTCCACCCGCTCACGACGCCGGTCGAGGCCGTAGACGCGGGCCGTGAACTCCAGGTTCTCGGCGATCGTCAGGTCCTCGTAGAGCGAGAAGCGCTGGGTCATGTAGCCGGTCTGGCGCTTGATCAGGTCGGCCTGGCGGATGATGTCGAAGCCGAGGCATGTCCCGGACCCGGAGTCCGGCGTCAGCAGGCCGCAGAGCATGCGTAGCGTCGTCGTCTTGCCCGAGCCGTTGGGGCCCAGGAAGCCGCAGATCCGGCGCTCCTCAACTTGGATCGTGAAATCCTGCACGACATGCTTGGCGCCGAAACTCTTGTTCAGGCCCTGCACATCGATGGCAAGGGTCACGTGAGCGGCTCCACGTCCACCGGCTGGCCTGGATTGAGCCGTCTCGAGGGCAGGGCTTCCACCAGGAACACCAGTCGGTCGCGCGCCTCGCGGCTGTAGATCACCGGAGGGGTGAACTCCGGTCGAGGCGAGATGAAGATGATCCTGGCTGTCATGCCCTTGGCGCAGCCGTCGCAACCGAAATGCACGACGCCGCCCACGTGGTAGGCGCTGAGCGAAGCCTGCGGCACGAAGAACCGGACCTTGATGCGATCGTCCGGCAGCAGGGAGAGGATCGGCTGGTTGGCCGGCGCCCATTCGCCCTGCTGGAAGAACACGTCTTCTACGCGACCGGCCTCGCGGGCGGCGGCGATGTTGTCGGAGAGGCGGGCGGCGGCGCCGGCGAAACTCGCCTGAGCCTGTCGCACCCGAGCGTCGGCGGCCTGGATCTGGTCGGCGCGGGCGCCCAGCCGCGCTGCGTCCTGCTGTTTGCGGGCAGCTCGCAGCTCGGCGTCGGCCGCCTCGGAGGCTCCGCGAGCATCGTCGAGCGCCTGCTGCGATTGCACGCCGGCGCTGAACAGCGTGGTCATCCGTTGGTAGGTGATCTTCGCTTGCCGCGCGCGAGCCTCTGCGGCGGCGGTGTTGGCGACCAGCACCGCCAGTTCCTCGGGGCGCTGGCCCTTGCGGACGTCGGCGGCCTGGGCCTGAGCGGCGGCGAGTTCGGCCGCAGACTGATCGCGCTGCGCCTGGGGCTGCTGAGGATCGACCACGAACAGCTTCGCGCCCGCCGCGACATCCTGGCCGCGGGCCACGTACATGGCCTTCACCGTTCCGGCGATCGGGGCCGCGAGATAGAGCGGCTCGCCCTCGATGTAGCCGGAGAGCACCGCGCGGCGTCCGAGCCTGGGGATCACCAGCACAGCGGCGACCAGCGCCACGGCGAGCAGCAGTAGGACGACGACCAGCAGCCTTTGACGGGTCACGCGCGGGCCTCCCCACTGTTCGGGTTTCTGGCTTTCATCCCCTCGATCATCGTCTCGACGTGCTGCCGAGCGACCGCGGGCAGATCGAAGGGCGCTGCCCCCACCGGCACGAAGGTCTCTCGCCAGATCAGACCGACCAGCATGGGTGCGATGATTTCGAGGGCATAGACGCGCGGGTCGCCGGGGCGGACCTCGCCGCGGCCCTGGGCAGCGCGGATGGCGTCCGTGAGCGCACCCAGGATATGGGCCACGAGGTCGTCGTGCCAGACGCGGGCGAGCGCCGGGAAATTGCCCGCCTCGGCAATCACCATCTTGATCACCCCGCCGACCGGCAGGGTTTCCATCAGTGTCCCGACCCGCTCGGCCACCAGCCGCAGCAGATCGGCGAGCGGTCCTGGGTGGGCGACCACCATGGCGCGGACAGCCTCGATGTTCGGCGCGATGGCCAGGTCCACGACGGCCCGGAAGATCTCCTCCTTGGTCTCGAAGTAGAGATAGAGCGCGCCCTTGGAGACGCCAGCGTGTCTGGCGATCTCTTCCAGCCGTGCGGCCGCGAAGCCCCGCTCCGCGAACACCGCCATCGCCGCCTCGATGATCTCGCGTGGCCGGTCAGCCTTGCGACGGCGAAACTTCGGCTCGCCGGGATCCAGCATGTTCCGCGCCTCTGATAACTGACCGGTCAGTTATTAATGGAAACGCGGGTCGCGGGCAAGCAAACGAGCCGCGCGGCGCTCGCCGGTACGAAGGGAATGGGTAAGTGACTTGGAACGCGGGCGAAACGAATCAGGACCGAATCAGCGACCTCGCTCGATTCGGCATTTGTTCACCCCAACATATTGTATCAAAAGCGCCTTGGGGCACAAGTCTGTGGAACCTTCAGGGCCGTAGCCGCTCAGCGAGCGCCCTGTGCTCCGCGGCCTGGGCGTGATGACCCAGTGTCTCGTAGAAGACCGCCAGGTTGTGCGCGGCCATGTAGCCGCCGCGCCCGGCCACGGCGCCGTCGAGGTCCGGCCGTTCGCCGATCTCCAGGCATCGCTTCCAGGCGGACTCGGCCACCGGGAGAAAGTGGTTCAGCGCGCGGTCGGGCTCCTGGCTGGCCGCCTCCAGATAGAGGTCGCCGACCACGAAATAGAAGTCTGGCGAGGTCTGCCATTGGGCCACCTCCGCATCAGCGAGCGTAAGGGCGTCGGCCAACTGACCGTTGGCCTTCAGGGCGATGAGCGCACGCACCACCAGGGCATGGCGATAGCCGGCGTCCGCCGGCGCCAGGCGCAGGGCTTCGACGAAACAGATCGCCGCGTGCAGGGCGCGGCCGCGGGCCTGGTGCTCCTTGGCGAGCTGGAACCAGAGGTAGGGATCCTGCGGCGAGTCCTGTAGCTCCCGCATCAGCATCGTCTCGTTGCGCGCGCCTTTGCGGGCGAGGTTTTCGGTGGTGTAGCCGTCGTGGCCGAGACGAAGGCCCAGGCGCCTGCGCGTCAGGTCGCCTGCCGGCTGCTCGTGGATGCGGCCTTGGTAGACGACGTCCCGCGGCAGGACGCGAGGGATCCAGGACTGGCCTACGCCCTCGGCGCCCGGCTGATCCATCCGGCTGGCGATGCGCACTTCGCCGAGGAACCCGCCTCCACCCGGCGGCAATTCAGCGGGCCCAAGGGCCTCGGCGCCGCCCTCGATCCATTCGTCGGCGTCTAGCACGAGGTTCCAGTCCCCGTCGGAGTGGGCGAGCGCGGCGTTGCGGGCGGCGGCGAAGTCGTCGCGCCAGGCAAAGGTCTCCACCCGCGCCCCGCGGGCGCGCGCGATCTCTGCGGTCGCGTCCGTCGAGCCGGTGTCCAGCACGACCATGGCGTCGACGTGGGGCCGTGCGCTGTCGAGGGCCCGGGCGACGACCGCCGCCTCGTCCCTGGCGATCATCACCAAGACCAGCCTTGTCACCCCCGCTGCCCCTTTTTCGACGCGCAAGCTCTGCTGGGGGAGTGTAGTGGGGGCCGCCGCCACGTATAGAGCGCGGGCAATCAATCGCTCCGGTCGGCTTAGCCGCACCGCCCGCGACCTTGACGCGGAGGGCGGCCTTCCTCTATATCGCCCGCTCTCGCGCGGGCCCGGCCCGTCGCGTCCCGTTTTCGCGAAGGTTACTGATCCCATGTCGCGTCGTTGCGAACTCACCGGTGTCGGCCCGATGGTCGGCCACAACGTGAGCCACTCGAACATCAAGACCAAGCGCCGCTTCCTGCCCGCGCTGTCGCCTGCCACCCTGCAATCGGACGCCCTGGGCCAGTCCTATCGTCTGCGGGTCACCAACGCGGCCCTGCGCACGCTGGACTTCCGCGGCGGCCTCGACGCCTTCCTGCTGAAGGCCGGCGACGACGAACTGTCGCCCAAGGCCCAGAAGATCAAGCGCCAGCTGAAGGCCAAGCTCGCCGAGCAGCCTGCGGCCTAAGTCGCTTAAAGAGTGTCGTTCCGAAGGGGCCGCTGGAAACAGCGGCCCTTTCTTTATTTCAGCACCCCGTCGAACAGCTTCACCAGTTCGACCCAGTGCCGTTCGGCGGCGTCTTTGTTGTAGACCGGCATGTCGGTGGGCACCCAGCCGTGTTTGGCGCCCTTCCAGATCGAGACGTCGGCGTCGAGGCCGGCCGATTTCAGCGCAGCATCCAGCCGACCGCACTGCGCCTCATCGAAGCTGCGGTCCTCGTCCGCGCCGGCGACCAGGATCTTGGCGTTCATCTTGGGGGCGAGCAGGTGGGGGCTGTCCTCGGCGTCCGTGGCCATGTTGCCGCCGTGGAAGCTCGCGGCCGCGGCTATGCGGTCGGGAAAGGTCCCGGCTGCGCGCAGCGCGATGCCGCCGCCCATGCAGTAGCCGGTGACGCCGACCTTGCCGGCCTTGGCCTTCGTCTGCTTGCCCAGCCAGTCGAGCCACACGGCGGTATCCTGCATCTGCTTGGTCGCGTCGGTCGAGGCGCGGAGCTTGGCGAAGAGGGCGCCCATCTCAGGATCTCCAGCGCGGGCCTTGACGATGTCCAGCGGCGGATAGGGCCCGGCGCGCCAGAACACGTCGGGCAGGAGCACGTAGTAGCCGGCGTGGGCCAGCCGTTCGCCCATCTCGAACATCGCCGGTCGGATGGCAGGAGCGTCCATGTAGAGGATGGTCGCGGGCCAGGGACCGTCGCCCCCTTCCTGAGACGTCGGGTCTGGTGTGAATACAAAGGCCCGGGCCTCACCGTCGGGCATCGCGATGGAAACATCGGTCTTCATGAAGTCACCTCCCGGATGGCGGCGTCCAATCGAACGCGAGGAGCAGCGTCCGCTGGGAGCTCGAAAAATTGTCGTCGGAAATCAGGTAGAAGCGGATCGGTCCCGCGACGTCGGTCACGGCGGCCAGACCTTCAAAGTTGTCGACGGTGAGCGGTTGCGCAAGCTCCAGACGGTCGACCTCCGTTCCCGCCTTGTCGAGGATCTTCAAGATGATGCGGCTGCCGCGCAAAGGGTCGAAGGCGCGCAGCAGATAGGCCATCCGTCCGTTCGGGAGCGGGGCCACCGCCGTCAGGCCAAACTCCGGGCCCTTCGGGACAACGCCGGCCGGTGTGCAGCCGCCCGACAGCCGGCAGATCCAGGTCTGTCCGGAAGCCTCGCCGCCCACGACGTACGCGTCGGGCCCGGCCTGCGGATATTCCGCCAGCGCCTCCATCCCGAGGTTGAAGGGAAACGTCACATCGGGTGAGGGCGCGCGGCGGGGGCGTCCGCCGTCGTGGGGATAGAGCAGGATACGGTCATCCTCCTCCAGGCTCACCAGTCGGTCGCCGTTGGCCAGTTGGGCGATGCCTTCGGAATCGGACTCACGCTTGCCGTGCGCCGAGAGCGGCAAGCCGTCTTCGCCGACGATCGCCGTCAGCTTGGCGTCCGCCAGCCCGACCGCGGCGCCTTGGAGATCGATCCCGCCCCGGCCGAGCACCAGTCGCCCCTCGAGCAGGTCGCCTTCGTCGCCCATCGCGATGAGCCGGCCATCCCGGTAGACCTTGAGGTCTGACATGCCATGCAGGCGCGAGGTCTGCTTCGACGTGAGCACGAGCCCGCCGGCATAGCGGAATGCGCCTATCTGCATGTGGGACGGGTCCCGCGGATCGAGCGGGACGGACTGGGCGTCGACGACGATCCCGGGGCCGGCAGGAACCGGCGCGGCGGGCAGCGGCAGGGCGGATGGGGCGCATGCCGCGAGGACCAGGGCGACCAGGAGGCCCCAGGGTCCTACGGCAGCGCGGATCAAGCCACCGCCCTCCGCACTTCCTTGAAGGTCGAGCGGCGGGCCGGGCCGGAGGGGCCCTGCGTATTGGGTGGCGGCTGCAGGAGGCCGGCGTTGCGGCGCGTCATCCGCCGCGGCTCCTCCTCGAAGAGTTCGGCGAGCTGGTCGGTGATGGCGCCGGCCAGTTGCTCCACGTCGACGATGGTGACGGCGCGGCGATAGTAGCGGGTGACGTCGTGGCCGATGCCGATGGCGATCAGCTGCACCGGGCTCTTGCCCTCGATCTCCGCGATCACCTCGCGCAGGTGGCGTTCGAGGTAATGACCGGAGTTCACGCTGAGGGTGGAGTCGTCCACCGGCGCCCCGTCGGAGATCACCATCAGGATGCGGCGGGCTTCCTGGCGGCCGATCAGCCTCTGGTGCGCCCACATCAGCGCCTCGCCGTCGATGTTCTCCTTGAGCAGGCCCTCGCGCATCATCAGCCCGAGGTTGCGGCGCGCGCGGCGCCACGGGGCGTCGGCGGCCTTGTAGATGATGTGGCGCAGGTCATTCAGACGGCCGGGTTGCGGCGGCTTGCCGGCCTTCAGCCAATCCTCGCGCGACGAGCCGCCCTTCCAGGCGCGCGTCGTGAAGCCGAGGATCTCGGTCTTTACTCCGCAGCGTTCGAGCGTACGCGCCAGGATGTCGGCGCAGACCGCCGCCACCATGATCGGGCGGCCGCGCATCGAGCCGGAGTTGTCGATCAGGATCGAGACCACGGTGTCGCGGAACTCGGTGTCCTGCTCCTCCTTGAAGGAAAGCGGCGCGGTGGGGTCGACGATCACCCGGGTGAGGCGCGCAACGTCGAGGATGCCCTCCTCGAGGTCGAAGCTCCAGGAGCGGTTCTGCTGGGCGAGCAGCTTGCGCTGCAGGCGGTTGGCCAGCCGGCTGACCACGTTGGACAGGCTGGCGAGCTGCTGGTCGAGATAGGCGCGAAGGCGCGTGAGCTCCTCGGCGTCGCACAGTTCCTCGGCCGCCACGACCTCGTCGTGGGCGGTGGTGAAGACCTTGTAGGTGACGATCTTGCCTTCGCCCTTGAGGTCCGGGCGGGCTGGCTGCTCGCCTTCGCCCATGTCCGGCGGCTCGTCGGTATCCTCGGCGTCGGGGTCGTCCTCCGCCTGCATCATCTGGCTGTCGGCGTCCTCGCTCTCGCGGTGGGTCGCCTCGTTCTCGTCCATCGCCGCTTGCTGCGGAGACTTGCCTTCGCCCTCGCCCTCGTCGCTGTCGCTCGCCTCGGGCTCTCCGTCCTCGCCGGAATCCTCGTCCTGGTCCGGCTGGTCAGGCGCGTCGGACAGGTCATCGCCCATCTTCAGGTCGCGGATGATGGCGCGTGCGATGCGCGCGAAGGCCTTCTGGTCCTGAACGGCCTCGGAAAGCCGGTCGAGGTCCGGACCGGCCTTGGCCTCGACCTCGTCGCGGAACAGGTTGACCAAGGGCTGGGCCATAGGCGGCGGCGGCTCGCCGGTCAGCCGCTCGCGGACCATCAGCGAAACCACGTCGGCCAGCGGCGGATTGGCCAACGCCTCGATCTGGTTGAACGAGCGCTTGGCCCAGGCCTGCTCGTGCACCGCCTTGAGGTTCTCGCGCACCCCGCCCAAGGCATTGGCGCCGATCGCCTCGAGCCTCGCCTGTTCGATGCCGTCATAGATCGGCTGGCCCTGCGCCGACGCCGGTCGGGCCTTGGCGTGCGCGACCGCATCGTGGTGGGCGATGCGCAGCGCCATCTGGTCGGCGAAGCCGCGGATCCGCGCGGCGTCGATCGATGTCAGGTCGCGTGGCGGATGCGGTAGCACCGCGCGATTTCCGGAAAGCTGCGGACCCTCGCCGGAATAGACGATCTCGAGGTCCGGCGACTCGGCCAGCGAGCGCGTCGCGTTGACCAGCGCGCGCTTGAAGGGCTCCAGCGGACTTTCCGGGTTCTTCGCCATGGGGTCGTCTTAGATCAGGCGGGGGAGGGTGCGAAACAAGGAATTCGGCGTTTCACGCCCCGGCCGTCGCGCTTGCGTCTATCCCTACCACTGCTAGGGTCCGCCACCTAGCAACGGCCTGACAGATGGGGGAGGCGCGCGGATGCGCCGCCGTGGGGCTGTCCGGTCGTGACGGGGGACGAGGGCCGGGAGCAATCCCGGCCCTCAAACTTTGTCGCTACTTCTTGGCGACCCAGGCCTTGGACTCGGCGCCCACGATGTCGACCAGGTTGCCCATCGCCAGGTTGGCGTCGATCAGATGCAGGCCCCAGTCTTCGCTGATCTTGCCGTCGGCCCCGACCACGTCGCCTTCGATGGTGTCGGTACGCGGGTCGGAGGGCACGGCGTTCACGTGCACCTGCAGATAGGAAAAGCCGTTCTTGTCCACGCACTCGCCGGTCAGCAGGCCGGGGACCGAGATGAACGGGGTCGTCGGATTAGGCTTGCCCTTGGCCCAGACGGTCTTCGGCGCCGCGGCCCCGGAGATCGGCGCGCTGTTCGACAAGTAGGCGTGCAGTTCACCCGACCCGCCCGCCAGGTTCGCCGGATTGGCGCAGGCCGCGATCTGGCTGTCGCTCGGAGCCTTGCCGAACCGGCTGTTGGCCGGCGGCGGGATGGTGTCGCGGAAGCTGGCATAGGCGATCACGCAGCCGGTCTGGCTGGCGCTCTTGCACTGCGGCACGTTCTTGAAGAGGCCGGTGTCCTTGCCCTTGTCGATCGGCAGGCGCGTGCCCATCAGGATCGCCGAGACGATCTTGGCCTGCGCCGGCTTGCCGTCGATCTCCTGCTGGATCACCCGCGTCAGGACGCCCGAACCCTGCGAGTGGCCGATCAACACCACCCCGCGGCCCTTGTTGGCGTTGGCCAGGTACCAGTTCCAGGCGTCGACCACGTCGTTGTAGCCGACCTGCCGAACCGCCGGATCGCTCGATCCCGGGATCGGCTTGCCGGTGATCCCGGCGCGCAGGGCGGTCAGGGTGAACTGGCGATAGAGCGGCGCGTAGATCTTGCACTTGGACCCAAAGCGGGCGAGCTGCGCCTTGACGACGTTCAGCTCTTCGGGACCGGCGTTCATGTCGGAGACCGCGCCCGGATCGTTGGAGACTGTCGGGTCGACGTAGAAGCAGTCGATCGGCGCCTTCGGATCGGCCTTGAAGGCCTCGACGCTCTCAGAGCCGTCGGCCTTCACGACGGTGGTGGTCAGGTCGATGTTGCAGGCGTTGCCGGTGGTCTTGTCCGGGCGGCAGAGCCAGGTGTCGGGCTTCGAGTAGTCGTTCTTTGGATAGGCGGTCTGGGCGTGCGCCGCCGCGGCCGTCATCGCAAAGGCGGCGCTCATCCCGAGCGCGGCCAGCATCTTCCTGGACATCAATTCCCCCTCAAATTTCTTGGGCAGCAATGCCTACAAGATCGCGCCGGGGACGCGCGCGGTCCAGCCATTTCACCCCCGCAACAGCACGACCGCGCTGGAAGAACAGCGTTCCTAGCGACCCGTCCTCTCTGCTAGCTTCAGCGGAGGCTAGGGGCGGCGCCGGGGGCAGCTTGTATTCGGTCAATCTCGAACAGTCGTATTTTCCAGCGCAGGCCGACGATCAGGTCCTCGAAAGCACCGTGGGCGGCGTCCTACGGGCTCAGGCCCAGGCCACGCCGAACGCGGAAGCGTTGGTCGAGGCGGATATGGCGGGCGAGCTGCGGCGGTGCTGGACCTACGGCGAGCTTCTGGCCGACGCCGAACGCCTGGCCAAGGCCCTGCTGTCCCGATACCGGCCGGGCGAGCGGATCGCGGTCTGGGCGCCGAACCTCCCCGAGTGGGTGATCCTGGAATACGCCGCCGGATTGGCGGGCCTGGTTTTGGTCACCGCGAACCCTGCCTATCGGCCGCGGGAGCTGCAGTTCGTCCTGGAGCAGGCGCGCGCGGCGGGGCTCTTCATCGTGGGCGAGTACCGCGGCAACCCCATGGCGGCGAGCGCGGCGGAAGTGGCC
Source organism: Phenylobacterium sp. (assembly GCA_036496685.1). Taxonomy (GTDB): domain Bacteria; phylum Pseudomonadota; class Alphaproteobacteria; order Caulobacterales; family Caulobacteraceae; genus Phenylobacterium. The sequence goes on along the minus strand of DASXKT010000241.1, from coordinate 24,267 downwards.
GCGCAAGTCCCGGCGCTGCGCGAGGTGATCGATCTGGAAGATGCAGCGGCGCTGTTCGCCGGCTTCGATCCCGCCAAGACCCTGCCGAGCGTGAGGCCCGACGATGCGGTCCAGATCCAGTACACCTCCGGCACGACCGGGTTCCCGAAGGGCGCGGTGCTGCATCATCGCGGCCTGACCAACAACGCGCGCTTTGGGCACAGCCGCTATGGCGCCCGCGAGGGCATGACCTCGCTGAACTTCATGCCGATGTTCCATACCGCCGGGTGCGGCATGGCCACGCTGGGCGCCTGCCAGGCCGGTATGCGCATGATCCTGGCCAAACTGTTCGATCCCGGCCGGATGCTCGACATCATCGAGGCGGAGCGTGTCGACATCTCCCTCGGTGTCCCGACCATGCTGGTGGGCCTGCTGGAGGCCCAGGCGGCGCGACCGCGCGACGTCTCCTCCCTGCGGCTGATGGGCTCGGGCGGGTCAATGGTGCCGCCCGACCTTAATCGACGCGTGCGCGAGGCCTTCGATTGCGAATTCCAGACGGTCTACGGTCAAACGGAAAGCTCGCCCCTGCTCACCCAGACACAAAGCGACGATGCGTTGGACGATGCGCTGCAAACCGTGGGACAGCCGATGCCCTGGACCGAGATTTCGATCCGCGATCCGCGCACCAATGCCGTTCAGCCTGTCGGGGTCGTGGGTGAAATCTGCGCCCGCTCCTACTCGGTGATGTTGGAATACAACGACAACCCCGAAGCGACCGCCAATGCCATCGACGCGGACGGCTGGCTGCACACTGGCGACCTGGGGACGCTCGACGCGCGCGGCTATGTGCGGATCACCGGGCGGGTGAAGGAGATGATCATCCGCGGCGGCGAGAATCTATTCCCGGCCGAGATCGAGAACGTGCTGCTCGAACATCCCGACGTCGCCGAGGCGGCGGTGGTCGGGGCTCCGGACGAGCGCTGGGGTGAGATCGTCATCGGCTTCGTCCGGCTGGCTGCGGGGGCGACGCTGGACCGCGCCGCCCTGGTCGCCCACTGCCGCGAACGCATCTCGCCGCAGAAGACCCCCGCGCACTGGATTGCAGTCCAGGACTGGCCGCTTACCGGCTCCGGCAAGATCCAGAAGTTCGTGCTGCGCGACCGTTTCGTCGCGGGCGAGTTCGAAACCCCCTAAGCCACCCGCACCCGCGCCGTGCTTTCCGGCAGATCCTGACCGAAGGCGCGCTGGAAGAACTCGGCGACCGTGCCGCGCTCCAGCTCGTCGCACTTGTTCAGGAAGGTCATCCGGAACGCGAGCGCGATGTCGCCGCCGAAGATATCGGCGTTCTGGGCCCAGGTGATCACCGTCCGCGGGCTCATGACCGTCGAGATGTCGCCGTTCATGAAGGCGTTGCGGGTCATGTCGGCGACGCGGACCATGGCGTTGATCGTCCGCTTGCCCTCGGCGGTGTTGTAGGTCGGCGCCTTGGCCAACACGATCTCGGCTTCCACGTCGTGGGCCAGGTAGTTGAGCGTGGTGACGATCGACCAGCGGTCCATCTGGCCTTGGTTGATCTGCTGGGTGCCGTGATAGAGCCCGGTCGTGTCGCCCAGCCCGATGGTGTTGGTGGTGGCGAACAGCCGGAACCAGGGGTTCGGGCGGATGACGCGGTTCTGGTCGAGCAGCGTCAACTTGCCGTGCGCTTCCAGCACGCGCTGGATCACGAACATCACGTCCGGCCGGCCGGCGTCGTATTCGTCGAAGACCAGCGCGATCGGCCGTTGGATCGCCCAGGGCAGCATGCCCTCGCGGAATTCGGTGATCTGCTTGCCGTCCTTCAGGACGATCGCGTCCTTGCCGACCAGGTCGATGCGGCTCACGTGGCTATCGAGGTTCACCCGGATCAGCGGCCAGTGGAGGCGCGCGGCCACCTGCTCGATGTGCGTCGACTTGCCGGTGCCGTGGAAGCCCTGGACCATGACGCGGCGGTTGTGCGCGAAACCGGCGACCAGCGCGCGGGTGGTCTCGGGGTCGAACTTGTAGGCCTCGTCCAGGTCCGGAACGTGCGGATCGCGGGTGGTGAACGCCGGCGCCTTGGCGTCGAAATCCACGCCGAAAAGCTCGCGCGTGTTGACCTCATGGTCCGGCGCCAGCGTGAGCAGCTTGTCTTCGGTTGTGTCGAAAGCGGTCATGGAGCGGATCGATTACAGGCTTGCCGGAGCGGAAGCAAACGGCTGTTTTGACGTCCGACCGCGACGGCCCAGGCCGCCGTCAGTGCAGGCGCCGGCGGAACGGTCCAGATAGGGACGAAGGTGATGGGCGACAACGAGGCAACGGTACGGGACTTCATCGCGGCATGGTCGCGTCTGGACGTCGATGAGCTCGTCGGCTTCTTCGCCCCCGATGGCGTCTACCACAACATGCCGATGGGGCCGGTGGCGGGGCGCGAGAACCTGCGTGGCTTCATCGCGGGGTTCCTGAAGGGTTGGACCTCGACGAACTGGGAAGTGCTGACGCTGATCGGCCGGGGCGATATCGTCGTGGCCGAGCGCGTCGACCGCACGATTGTCGGCGACAAGCCGGTCGATCTGCCTTGCTGTGGGGTCTTCCAGTTGGAAGGCGGTAAGATCAAGGTCTGGCGCGACTACTTCGACCTCGGGACCTACCGGACCGTGCTCGGGGCCTGAGGGGCGAGGCGCTACAGGAGGCAAGGCGATGGACACCGACGCGATGAGCCGCACGATCAAGGTGGCGCCGCAGCCCTCCGGTTTCGGCGCCGAGATCACCGGCCTCGATCTGTCGAAACCCCTGCCGGCTCCGGTGCTCGATGAGGTGAAGGCCGCCTGGGCGCGTCACGCCGTGGTGGCGTTCCTTGACCAGCCATTGAGCCTTGACGCTCTCGAGGCCTTCACCCTGCAGATGGGGCCCTTCGGCGAGGACCCCTTCATCAAGCCGATGCCCGGCCGCCCCAACGTGCTGGAACTGCGCCGCGAGCCGGACGAGAAGGCGACCAATTTCGGCGCCGGCTGGCACTCCGACTGGAGTTTCCAGGACCAGCCGCCGGCCGCCACCATCCTGCGCTCCGAGGTCGTGCCGCCGGTCGGCGGCGACACCCTCTTCTGCGACTGCGCGCGAGCCTACGAGGCCCTGTCGCCGACGATGCAGGCGATACTGGCGCCGCTGCAGGCGATCCACTCGGCGGCCAGGCCTTATGGAACGAAGGGCATCTTTGCGAAGGAGACCGAGAAGCGGACCTTGCAGATCATCACCTCTGCCGAGGCCGACAAGATCCACACCCATCCGCTGGTCCGCACCCATCCGGTGACCGGCCGCAAGGCGCTCTTCATCAGCCCGGTCTACACGGTGGGGATCGAAGGCCTAACGGACGCAGAGAGCGAGGCGATCTTCGGCTTCCTTTTCAAGCACATGGTCCAGGATCAGTTCATCTATCGGCACAGGTGGCGGCCGGGCATGCTGCTGATGTGGGACAACCGCTGCACCATGCACTTCGCCGAGGGCGGCTATAACGGCCACCTGCGCCTGATGCACCGCACGACCGTGGCGGGCGACACGCCGGTTTGAGAACCGCGCCTCAACCCTCGCGCGGCGTTTTCGTCGCGGCTGACGGACTCTCCGCGGGCGCTGCACAAGTCACGGCGTGGATCTGGGTCGTCAGGTCGTTGTTGACCTTGATCAACCGATGGACGTCGTCCTGGATTTTGAGAAGCGCCTCGGCGTCCTTGTAGGTCTGCAGCGCTTGCTTGTCGGAAGCCGCCGCCGAGACCTTTTGCCCAACCATGATGACCGACAGCAGGACCAGCTGCAGGAACGTCTGGGCGATCCAGGCGATAAGGGCCGCGGTGCCCGCCTTGATGGCCTCGGGCAGACTGATCAGCGCCAGGATTGCGAAGGCATAGGCGCACCACATGGTGCCGACCGTGTTGGTGATCAGAATTGCGATCCGGCCGTTGAAGCCGATATGCTCATGCGTTGTTAGATGCGGACCTGCCTTGGCTCGTTCTTCGATTCTCGGATTTGGTTGGTGATCAGTCGTCATCCGTCGAATACCCGGTCAAGGTCCAGAAGTGGCTGAACGGACTTAGGGCTGTCCCTGAGATGCGTCAACAAGTCGACCCGCGGTCGATTTTTCCGGCGGACAAGTTCGGGCTAGATCGTCAATGTCCGGCGACATCGGAATTCGGGGGCGTCAATGCGCAAGACCACTCTGTTCGCGGCCGTAGCCGCCGTCGTGTTGCTCGCAGGGGGAGCCGCTGTCGCCGGACCGGAATTCGGCGACGCCGGCCTCGACCTGCCGTCGATGGACAGATCCGTCGCGCCGGGCGACGACTTCAACGCCTTCATGAATGGTGGTTGGCTCAAGACCGTCCAGATCCCCGCCGATCGCTCCTCCTGGGGCGATGTGGCGAGGCTTCGCGAGCAGAGCGCGGCTCGCGTTCGCGGCATCGCCGAAGCCGCGGCCAAGGCGCCGGCCTCAGCCGACCAGAAGAAGTTCGGCGACCTCTACGCGAGCTTCATGGACGAACAGACGATCGAGGCGAAGGGCGTGGCGCCGCTCAAGGCCGATCTCGCCAGCATCGCGGCAATCAAGACCAAGGCTGATCTCGCCCGCACCATGGCCGCGCTGGAACGCCGCCAGCCGCCCTTCGGCTATGGCAGCCCGCAGCCCAGCTTCCCGGTCTATCCGAGCGTCGGCATCGACGCCAAGGACCCGACCAAGGCCTCCTCCGAACTGTTGCAGGGCGGCCTCGGGCTGCCGGACCGCGACTACTACCTGGTCGACGATCCCAAGTTCGTGGCGGCGCGCGCAGCCTATCGCAACTACCTCGTGACCCTCTTCAAGCTGGCCGGCATTTCGGACGGCGAGGCCCGCGCCGACCGGGTCATCGCCTTCGAGACCGAGCTCGCCAAGGCCCACTGGAACCGCATCGACAGCCGCGACCAGGACAAGATCTACAACCCCACCAGTCCCGCCAAGCTCGCGGCCGACGCCCCGGGGTTCGACTGGGCCAGCTATCTGCAGGGCGCCGGGTTCGGTGCGCGGCCGACGCTGATCGTCAACCAGCCTTCGGCGATGGCCGGCTTCGCCAAGCTCGCCGCGGTCACGCCGATGCAGACCTGGCAGGACTACCTGACGGCGCACGTGATCTCGAACGCCGCGCCGGTGCTGCCCAAGGCCTTCGTCGACGCCGATTTCGAGTTCCATGGGAAGGCGCTTTCCGGCACGCCGGAACTGGCGGTGCGCTGGAAGCGCGGCGTCGGCCAGGTCAACCTCGGCATGGGCGACGCCGTCGGCAAGGTCTACGCCGCCCAGTACTTTCCGCCGGCGGCCAAGGCGAAGATCGAGGCCATGGTGGCGGAGATCAAGGCGGCCATGGCCAAGCGCATCGACGGCCTGGATTGGATGGCGCCGCAGACCAAGGTCCGCGCCAAGGCCAAGCTCGCCAACCTGAAGATCGAGGTCGGCACTCCGGACAAGTGGTACGACTATTCCAAGCTTTCGATCGTGCGCGGCGACGCGTTCGGCAACGCCCAACGCGCGGCGGCCTTCGAGTACGACCGCAACCTCGCGACCCTGGATCAACCCGTAGACCGCGCCCAATGGTGGCTGACGTTGACGCCGCAGACGGTGAACGCTTTCAACGCCGGCTCACTGATTAAGCTCGCCTTCCCGGCCGGCTATCTCGCCCCGCCGGCCTTCGATCCCGACGCCGACCCGGCGGTGAACTATGGCGCGATCGGCACGGTCATCGGCCATGAGATCAGCCACAGCTTCGACGATCAGGGCGCCAAGCTCGACGAAAAAGGCCGGCTGATCGACTGGTGGACGCCCGCCGATGTGAAGGCTTTCGAGGCCGCCACCGGCAAGCTCGCCGCGCAGTACGACGCCTACGAGCCCTTGCCGGGCGTGCACCTGAAGGGCCGCCTGCAGCTCGGCGAAAACGTTGGCGACCTTGGCGGCCTGGCTGCGGCGCTGGAGGCCTATCACGCCAGCCTCGGAGGCAAGCCCGCCCCGGTGATCGACGGCCTGACCGGCGACCAGCGGTTCTTCCTGGCCTACGCCCAGGCCCACCGCTCGACCTACCGCGAGGCCTTCCTCCGGCAGCTGGTCGCCACCAACGAGCACTCCCCCGACCAGTACCGGACCTACAATGTCCGCAACATCGACGCCTGGTACGACGCCTTCGACGTCAAACCGGGGCAGAAGCTCTACTTGGCGCCGGCCGACCGCGTGCGGATCTGGTGAGGCCTCACGGCCGCCGGTAGATCGTCCCGCCCTTCATCACGAAGCGGACGTCCTTCAGCGCCGTGATGTCGCCCGTCGGGTCGCCGGCGACGGCTGTCAGGTCGGCGAGGTAGCCTGACTTGACCTGACCGAGGCTCGCCTCGCGGCCGAGGATCTTGGCGTTGGTGGCGGTCGCCGCGGTCAGCGCCTGCACGGGCGTCATGCCGTCCTTCACCATCCAGGCGAGTTCTCGCCAGCTCTCGCCGTGCGGGAAGACGCCCACGTCCGAACCGGCGCCGATGGTGACGCCCAGGCTGAGCGCCAGGCGAAACGCGCGCTCGGCGGCGGCCATGGCGAGCGTCGGCGGCGTCTTCCCCGGGACGTAGTGCTGGAAATAGATCGAGGTCGCTTCCGGCGCGGTCAGGGTTGGGATGTAGGCCGTCCCCTTGGCCTTCATCAGCCTGAAAGTCGCCTCCGAGGCGCCGTAGCCGTGCTCGATCGTGTCGACGCCGGCGGTGACAGCGTTGCGGATGCCGTCGTCGCTGGCCGCGTGCACGGCGACGGGGCGGCCCGAGGCGTGGGCGATCTGCACCGCAGCCTCCATCTCGCGTTCGGTCAACGTCGGGCGGGTCGAGCCGTCGGGGCCGGTGCGGTAGTCGGCGTAGAGCTTGATCCAGTCCGCGCCCATGGCGGCCTGCTCGCGCACCGCCGCGGTCATCTCGGCCTCGCCGCTCACCTCCTGCGCGCCCTGCGGCAGGTCGAGGTCGGCGCGGAAGCCCTTCTTCGGGCCGTAGCTGCCGGTGGCGACGATCGCGCGGGTGGCGACGAACAGGCGGGGACCCGCGACGATCCCTTCGTCGATTGCGCGCTTGAGCTGGACGTCGGCGTCGCCCGCACCTTCGGTGCCCAGGTCGCGCTCGGTGGTGAAGCCGCTCATCAGGGTGCGCGTGGCGTCGCGGCCGGCGCGCAGCACCCGATAGGTCGGCGCCTCTTTGAGCACCTGATCGTCCCACAGGACCTCGTTGTAGGCGTGCAGCAGCAGGTGCGAGTGGAGCTCGATCAGCCCCGGGATCAGGGTCTGGCCGGGGAGGGCCAGGACCTGCGCACCAACCGGTGCGGCCACCGCGCCCTTTGGCCCGACGCCCACGATCCGCTCACCTTCGACCGCGACGACCCAGCCCGAATGCGGCGCGGCGTCTCCAGCCGTCCAGACGGCGGCCGGTTCCAGCAGGTAGCGCGTCGGTTCCGCCGCGTGCGCCGCGCCAGCCAGCGCCAATGCCGCGGATGCTCCCAATAAGGATCGTATCACCGTTATTGACTCCATAATTGGGAGTGATAGGGAATAATGAGGAACATCAGATGAGGCCCCGACTCCCCATGTCGGAAGAAGTCTACACCGTCGAGCAGTTCGCCGAGTGGCTGAAGCTGCACCCTAAGACGGTGCTGCGGTTCATCCGCGAGGGCCGCGTGCGGGCGGTCAAGGTCGGCAAGTCGTACCGCATCCTGCGCAGCGAGATGGAGGCGATGACCGGCATAGTCCGAGGTGCGGCGCCGTCCGCCGTGCGGGTCACCAGCATCGTCGACATGCCCGATGTCGCGCCGGAAGCGGCCCAGCGTCTGGCGCGGCTGCTGCCGGCCGCCCGGATGGCGCAGGAGGCGCACCCGGACCCGATGAACATCGATGTCGTCTACGACCCCGACCGGCGGCAGGTGAAGGTGCTGATCGTCGGCTCGCCCGGCGACACCGCGGCCATGCTGAAAATGGTCGAGGCCCTGGCGGACGGCTGATCATGGCCGTGATCTGGAAGACCCCGGCAGCCGGCGAGGCCGTGCGCGCCCGCTACGCCCAGTTCCTGGCCTATTGGCCGGCGCCGTGCGAGCAGCTCCGCATCCCGACTCGCCAGGGCGAGACCTTCGTCATCGCCAGCGGCCGCCGCGACGGCCCGGCGGTGGTGATGCTGCACGGCTCGGCCTCGAACTCGGTGGTCTGGATGCGCGACGCCGCGGTGCTCGGCGAGCACTTCCGCGTCTACGTGGTCGACATGATCGGCGAGCCCGGCCTGAGCGCCGAGGCGCGGCCGTCGCTGGCTTCGGGCGCCTATGCTCCGTGGCTGGACGAGGTGCTGGCGGGCCTGGGCGTCGAGCGCGCGGCGCTGGTCGGCATTTCGCTCGGTGGGTGGCTGGCGCTGGAGTACGCGACGCGGAATCCCGAACGGGTGAGCGCGCTTGCCCTGCTTTGCCCCGGCGGCGTTGGCCGCCACCGCAATGTGCTGCTCTGGGCGTCGCCCCTGCTGATGCTCGGACCCTGGGGCCGGCGGTGGTTCCTCAAGATCGTCGGCCTGCCGACGCCGAAAGGCGAGGCCTCGCCAGTTGAACGCGCCTTCGCCGAGTTCAACGCCGCGATCCATGCCGCCTTCCGCGTGCGACGCGAGCGGTTGCCGCGGTTCGAAGACGCGGCCCTGGGGCGGCTGAAGATGCCGATCCTGATCATCCTCGGCGGCCGCGACGCCTTCATCGACTCGCCTGGGACCCGCGATCGACTGGCTGAGCTCACGCCGCAGGCCGACATCCGCTACCTACCCGACGCCGGTCACTTCCTGATGGGCCACACCGCCGACATCGACGCCTTCTTGCGCGAGGCGCAGCAGCCATGAGCGTCCAGGAGATCGCGGGCGTGAGGGTCCATGTCTGCGCGCCCGACGGCCCGACGCTGGCGGACGACCGCAACCTGTCCGAGCTGATCGGCGAAATGTTCAGCGCGGGCGCGGGGATGGCCGCGATCCCGCTCACCCGCCTTGGCCCCGACTTCCTGCGCCTGTCGTCGGGGGTGGCCGGGGCGGTGCTTCAGAAGCTGGTCAACTACCGCTTCCGGGTGGCGGTGGTCGGCGACGTCTTCGCAGCGGCGGCCGCGAGCCATCCCTTGCGCGACTTCATCCGGGAATCGAACCGCGGAACGACCGTGTGGTTTGTCGACGACCTCGGAGATTTGGAAGCGCGGCTGGCCCCCACCGCTCAACCGCGGGGTTGACGCCAGCAGCTGGCGCCCGTTTCTCCGAGCTTCGGTTCTCCGGAGGGCTCCCATGGAAACGCGCAGCATCGGTCCGTTCGAGGTCTCGGCCATCGGGCTGGGCTGCATGGGCCTGTCGTCGGGCTATGGTCCCCCGGCCCCGCGCGATCGCGCCGAGCGGGTGCTGCTGGGGGCGCTCGACGCCGGCTACACGTTCTTCGACACCGCTGCGGTCTATGGCGTCGGCCACAACGAGACCCTGGTCGGCGAGGTGCTCGGCGCGCGGCGAGGTGAGTTCACGCTGGCGTCCAAATGCGGCCTGACGGTCGGCGACCAGCGGCAGCTCGACGGCCGGCCCGAGAACCTCAAGGACACCTGCGAGCGCAGCCTCCGGCGGCTGAAGACCGAGGTGATCGACCTCTACTACCTGCACCGCTGGGACAAGCGCGTACCCATCGAGGAGAGTGTCGGCGCACTCTCTGACCTGGTGGCGGAGGGCAAGATCAAGACCATCGGCCTCTCGGAGGTCTCGGCGCCGACGCTGCGCCGCGCGCACGCCGTCCACCCGATCACCGCCCTACAGACCGAATATTCGCCGTGGACCCGAAATCCGGAGATCGCCGTCCTCGACGCCTGCCATGAGCTGGGTGTCACCTTCGTGGCCTTCTCGCCGGTCGGGCGCGGGTTCCTGGCGGGCGGCGCGAGCGATCCGTCGAAGTTCGGCGACGGCGACATGCGCTCAACCATGCCGCGGTTCCAGGGTGAAGCGCTCGCGGCGAACCTGCGCCTCCTCGACCAGTTCGAGGCCCTGGCGCGCGACGCCGGCTGCACGCCGGCCCAGCTTTGCCTGGCCTGGCTGATGAAGAAGGATCCGACCATCGTCTCGATCCCGGGCACGACGCGGCCGAAGCACATGCGTGAGAACGCAGGAGCGGCCGCCGTCAGCCTCTCCGATGAAACCCTACACGCGGTCGACGACCTGGTGAACGACCGCACGGTGACCGGTTCCCGCTATCCGCCGGCGCTGCAGGCCGCCGTGGACACCGAACGCCTGCCGGCCGACGCCGCCGCCTAGCGGCGCGGCGCCGGAAAGGAAATCGAGACCTCAAGTCCGGGCGCAGCGTCCGCCAGCTCCAGCCGGGCGCCGTGCCAGGCCGCCACGGACGAGGCGATCGCCAGCCCAAGCCCTGAGCCGGGGGTACTACGACTGGCTTCGAGCCGGCCGAGCGGCGCCAATGCCGTGTCGCGGTAGGCGGCCGGGATCCCGGGCCCGTTGTCCCGCACGAGCACCCTCGGCGCTCCGGCGTTGTCCTCCACCCGCAGCTCGATGTGCGTCCCGGCCGGCGTATGCCGAAGGGCGTTTTCCAGGAGATTGAGCACGGCCTGCGCCACAAGATCGATGTCGCCCTTGATCTGCACCGGCTCCATCAGGGCCTCCAGGGATCGGCCGCTGTCCTCGATATCGGGGCGCAGCGCCTCCGTGACCCGGCCCGCGACCTCTGTAAGGTCGATCAGGTCGGTCGGCCGTGGGCTTCCTTCGATCTCGGCAAGCTGCAGCAGGGCGTCGAAGGTGCGCAGGATCTCCAGGAAGTCGGAATCCAGGCGGCGGACTTCGGCAGCGACGGCCGGGGAGGCCTGGGCCGCGCGCCCCAGCCGCTCCAGCTTCTGGCGCAAGCGCGTCATCGGGCGGCGCATGTCGTGCGCCACGTCGGTGGTGACCCGCCGAAGCTGATCGACCAGACGACCGATGCGGTCGAGCATGGCGTTGAACGCCAGGCTGAGCTCATCGATCTCGTCGGGGGCGGTGGAGCGGTGAACGGGCGCGCGCACATCCAGCCGTCCCTCGGCGACCAGTACCGCGGTGGCGGATAACTGATCGAGCCTCCGCCAGGTCCAGCGCGTCGTGAGGTAGGCGGCGGCCAGGCAAATCGTGACGCCCGCGGCGCCTGAGAGCACCAGCAGCAAGGTGAGGGCCCCCATCTGGCGCTGCTCGGTAGTCAGGTCGCGGCCGACCGACAGCCAGCCGCCCCCGGGCAGGCGTTCGGTATAGGTCAGCGCAATGCCCTTGGCGCTCTGAGGCTTCGTCCATCCGGGGCGGGACAACCGCGCGAGCACCGCGTCACCGGCTAGGTAGCCGCTTGACGGATCGGCCAGCCCGTATTCGAAGCCGTGCCAAAGCCGCTCGCGCTTGGCGACTGTGTGAGACAGGTGGTCGACGCCCTTGTGCCGCCATTCGTCGTCCAGCGACGCCACCTCGCCCAGCACGTCGGCGCGAAAGGCCTGCTCGTTCATCCGCTGGATGGACACCCGCGCCAGCGCACCGGCGACACTGAAAGCCAGCACCAGGGCGATCGCCTGAAACGCCATGACCCGCGTCCCCGTGCGCCGCCAGAACCGGTGCAGGGCGAGGCCGGCGCCGTTTGGCCGGCTGTGGCCGTCAGATGTCCCGAATGACATAGCCCGCGCCGCGAATGGTCTGAATCAGAGGCGGGCCGCCAGCCTGCTCGAGCTTGGCGCGCAGCCGGCAGATGTGGGTCTCGACGATGTTGGTGCGCGGGTCGAAGCGGAAGCCCCAGACCTCTTCGAGCAACATCTTGCGGGTCACCGGCTGTCCGCGGCTGAGCATCAGGAACTCCAGGAGCCGGAACTCCAGCGGCAGCAGGGAGATCGGCCGTCCGCCGCGCCGTGCCTTACGATTCAGGCGGTCGAGTTCGAGGTCGGCGCAGGTGATGGCGGTCGCCGCCTCGGTCGATCGCGCACGGCGCCTGGCCAGGACCTGCACCCGGGCGGAGAGCTCCTCGGAGGCCACCGGCTTGACCACATAGTCGTCGCCGCCGCCCTGCAGGCCGGCGACGCGGTCGGCAACTGCGCCCATGGCTGTCACGAATAGGGCAGGGGTCTCCACTCCGCGCTCGCGCAGCTGGCGCAGCAGCGCGAGGCCATCGCAGCCCGGCAGCATCCGGTCGATGATCAGGACGTCGAAGGGGCCGTCGCCCTTGCCCGGTTCGAGCGCAGCGCGGCCGTCGTTGAGCACCTGCGCCTCGATCCCGAATCCGCTGAGGTCGTCGGCCATGTGCTGGGCGGCCTCGACGTCGTCTTCGATGATCAGAACGCGCAACGGTGACCGCCCGTGCACGGCTCCGACGGGCCGCGCCGGAGCCTGGTAAGTTGAGAGATGAACTTGAATGATGATCGAGCCCCATGAGGCCTGGCAAGCCGGCCGCAGGTTGAGATATCTCAATCTTCATGCCGGTTCTGTGACAGCGTTAGAAAAATCGAGCCGATTCAACGCGCCTATCAGCCAAAAGAGGCGCTGTCGTAAAACTGTCAACTATCTGAGACGTTTCTTTAACTTGTAGCTTTGGGCTTCAGGCGGTGTTTCCCCCTCCAACAAGTTCGAGGGGGCTACTAATGACTTATATGACTGGGGCCGTGCGCCGCGCACGGCTTGTTTCGACGTCTGCCTTGGGCGCGGTGTTGGCCGTCAGCCTCCTCGCCGTCGGCGGCCCCGCCGCAGCGGCCGCGGCGGCCGATGCAGCCACGGCTGCCGATGCCGGCCCCGTGCACATCGACCCGGAGAACCCCGATTTCGGCCGCCAGGTCGACGAGTTGGTGGTGACCGCAGTTGGTGGCGCGACGGCTGCGGCGCCCACCAAGGCGCCCCTGGAGACGACGCAACCGAAGTCGATCATCGAGCGCAAGGCCATCGACCAGTTCGTCGCACAGACCGCCGACTACACTCAGATCGCCAACCTGGCGCCCAGCATGTCAGGGACCTCGTTCAACGGGCCGGGGCTGGGCGAAGCCAAAACCGTCCTGCGCGGCTTCCAGGATGGCCAGTACAACATCACCTACGACGGCATCCCCTGGGGCGACGCCAACGGCCCAACCCACCACTCGACCTCGTTCTTCCCAGCCTCGACCATCGGGGCCGTCGTGGTCGACCGAGGGCCGGGCGAAGCCAGCCAGCTCGGCGTCGCCAGCTTCGGCGGCTCGATCAACCTGTTCTCGCCGGAGGTCAGCGACCAGATCGGCGGCTCGCAACAGGTGACCGGCGGCTCGTGGAACACCTGGATGTCGGTGACCAAGCTCAACACGGGCGATATCGACCAGCTGAACGGCGCGCACGCGCTGTTCAATTTCCAGGCGCTGACCACCGATGGCGCGCTCACCCACAGCGGTGCGAAGGCCTACAACCAGCTTGTCCGGGCGGTGTTCCCGATCGTGAACAGCTGGAAATTGACGGTGCTGGGGACCTGGAACCAGACCAAGGTCTACACCAATGACAACACCGGCGCGACGCTGCTGCAAACCCAGTTGTACGGCAAGAATTTCGGCCTGACGGACGATCCGAAAAGCCCGACCTACTACAAGTACAACGTCGTCGATAAGCACACCTGGTTCAACTACGCCAAGCTGAACGGCGACCTCACGCCAAACCTCAAGTTCGAGAACACCCTCTATTCCTACTACTACAAGAACGACACGGAATCGGCGTTAGATCCCACGCTGTCGCCGGCGGATATCGCCAACAAGAACGGTCTTGCGATCACCCAGGTACCGGGCGGCAAGCCCGTCGCTAACGGCGATGTCCCCGGCTACACCAAGCTCAACGTCTACAAGATCTACGGCAACATCCTGCACCTCGACCAGGCGTTGCCGTTCGGCATGATCAAGGCCGGACTCTGGCTGGAAACCGCCGACACCGGCCCGCGCGCCCGCTACGACTACGACGCGACCGCCAGCCTCGGCGTCAGCCCTCGGGTCGTGGACTATCGCCAGAAGGTGCTGCCGGGCGTGCCACAGTACCTCGAGTACCTACAGGACTCGGGCTGGCATCAGTATGAGCCGTTCATCGACTTTGAATGGAAGGTGACGCCTGAGCTGACCGTTACGCCCGGCATCAAGTACATGCATGAAGAGCTTTCGGTGGACTCCGACGTCAATCAGAAGTCCCGCCAGCCGTTCCACGGATCCAAGACTTTCACCAAGACGCTTTACTTCCTGACGGCGAATTACCGCCTGCAAGAGAATTTCGCCGTCTATGCCCAGTACGCCACCGGCTTCCTGGTGCCCGACATCAGCACCACCCAGGTGGTCAACCCGAATCTTGACCAGCTTGAGCCGCAGGAGTCGACCAACTACCAGGCGGGCCTTGTCTACCACGGCTCGCGGGTCAGCTTCGACGCCGACGTCTACTACATCGACTTCAAGAACAAGCTGCAGACGGTTTCGGTCACCGATCCCATCGCCGGCCTGGAAACCGTCAACTTCAATCTGGGCGGTGCGGTCTACAAGGGCATCGAGGGCCAGATCACTTTCCAGGCCACTGACCGCGTCTTTGTGTTCGCCAACGGCTCGCTGAACTCCGCCAAGGCGGAGGGCGCATCGACCACGATCGACGGGGTCCCGGTGGTGATCACCGGCGGCAAGCAGATCGCCGGTGCGCCGGAATCCACCGCAGCGCTAGGGGCCTACTACCAGGACGAAAATTGGACCGTTTCACTGGCCGACAAGTACACGGGGTTGCAGTGGGGGGCCGAGGGAGAGCCGGCCGCCTACAAGATCCCCGGATACCACTCCACCGACCTGACCGTCGTTTACCGCTTCGGCCGTTACCGGCTCGAAGGCGCCATCTACAACTTGTTCGACAGCCAGAAGTTCACCTCGATCAAGCCCGGCAAGACGGTTCCTTACGACCAGTACTATTTCCAGCCAGAGCGAAACTTCCAGGCGTCACTGAAGGTCAATTTCTGATGGGCCGGCACGCTTTGTTAGTGCTGGGTGCGGTGGCTCTGGCCGGGGTGGCATCCCCGGTCCGCGCCCAAAGCGGAATCCCCATGCCGGCGTCGCCGAAGCCTCCGCCGGTTTCGAAGTTCCTGCAGCCCGGCGACCTTGATCCGTCGCTGGTCCTGCCACCGCCGCCGAAGGACGACGCGCCGGCGGCGGTCGAGGGCCGGGCGGAGTTGCACCGTCTGGCCGCCGCGCGCTCGTCGGAGCGCCTGGAACAGGCCAAACGCGACGATGAGCGGGAGGACGTCCGCGCCATCGCCGCCGCCATCGGTCCCGCCCTCGATTTTTCGCGGCTGCCGGCGACGGCGGCGCTGTTCAAGGACCTGCGTACGGAAGACAGCGTCGCGGCCAAACGGGCCAAGGCTTTCTTCAAGCGCGAGCGCCCGTTCAGGTTCGATAAGGACCTCGACGTCTGCGACGACGGCCACGACCAGAAGAACAGCTACCCGAGCGGGCACGCCACAATGGGCTACGCCGCCGCCGCCGTGCTCGCGAACCTGATGCCCGGCAACGCGCAGATCATCCTCGCGCGGGCTTCGGACTACGCCGAGAGCCGTCTCTACTGCGGCGTCCACTACCGCAGCGACCTCGAGGCGGGTCAGGTCCTCGGCAACGTGCTGGTGGCCCGGCTGATGACCAAGCCGGAGTTCCAGGCCGAGCTGGAAGCCGCGCGCGCCGAACTCACCGCCGTCCACATCGCACCCTGACCGCGGCTGCCTCACCTATTGACGGTTCCCCACCAATGCTATGAATTCGGTCGATCGACCGAATTCATAGCAACAACGGTCGTCGAGGTGGGGGAGAGCGCGAGAGATGGCACGGGCTACGACGAAGGAGACACCTGAGCCGGATACGCGAACCCTCCTGCTGGAGGCCGCGGAAAGGTCTCTCCAGAGGGTCGGCTATTCCCGGCTGTCGACGCGCCAGGTCGCGGACGAGGCCGGCATGCCGCTCAGCCAGATCCACTACCACTTCGGCTCCAAGGACGCGCTGGTGGTGGCGCTGCTCGACCACCAGAACCGGCGGCTGCTGAACCGGCAGGAGACCATGTTTGCGGCCGACCTTCCGCTCTGGAAGCGGTGGGAGACGGCCTGTGACTACCTCGATGAGGACCTGGCGTCCGGCTACGTGCGGATCCTGCAGGAGATGATCGCCTTCGGGTGGTCCAATCCCGAGATCGCCTTGGCGGTCCGCAGTTCGCTGACCGGCTGGTACGTCCTGCTCACGCGCGTCGCGAGCGAAGCGGCGGAGCGATTTGGCACGCTGGGCGGCCTGGACCCCGAGGATATCGCCGTCCTCGTGGGCAACGCCTTCATGGGCGGCGAGGCGATGCTGCTGCTCGGCTTCGAAGCGGAGGGCATGCCGATCCGGCGCGCCTTGCGCCGTTTCGGTGTCCTGATTCGGAAAGCCGAAGAATCCAACTGACGGAGGATACGCCATGCGCGCGCGCCAGCCCGACCAGTCGGGCCACGTCGAACGCGACGGGGTCAGGATCTATTACGAGGTCTTTGGCGATGGGCCGTCGACTCTGCTGTTGCTCCCGGCCTGGTCCATCGCTCACTCGCGCATGTGGAAGGCCCAGGCGCCCTATCTCGCGCGGCACTACCGCGTGATCACCTTCGATGGTCGGGGAAACGGGCTCTCCGACCGCCCGGCGGGCGCGGAAGCCTATCGCGCCTGGGAGTTCGTCGCCGACGCCATAGCCGTGCTGGACGCCACCGAAACCGAACGCGCGGTGGTGGTCGGGCTCTCGCAGGGCAGCCACTTCGCTGCGATCCTTGCCGCGCGCCATCCCGACCGCGTCGCCGGCGCCATGCTCGTGTCCTCGGCCGCGCCCTTCGGCCACAACCTCAGCCGGGAGAAGCAGGCCTTCCTGGCGCATCACGAGACCCATGAGGGCTGGGCCAAGTACAACAAGGACTACTGGCAGAGCGACTACCGCGGCTTCACCGAGTTCTTCTTCCAGCAGGCCTTCCCCGAGCCCCATTCGAGCAAACAGATCGAGGACGCCGTCGCCTGGGCGAACGAGACCGACGTCGCGACGCTCACAGACACGGTGCTCGGAAGGTTGTTACCGGACGGGGAAGGCGAGGAAGTCTATCGCGGGATCCGCAGTCCGGTCCTCGTGGTGCACGGCGATCAGGATCGCATCACGCCGCTGGCCGGCGGCAAGCACGTGGCGGAGCTGACCGGCGCGCCGTTCGTGACCCTGGAGGGGTCGGGTCACATACCGACCGCCCGGGATCCGGTGACCATGAACCGGATGATCCGCGACTTCGCTGACCGCGCGACCGGCCGGATAACTGCGCCGGCGATCATCAGGCGGGGCCTCGGACGCCGTAACCGGGTGCTCTACCTGTCCTCGCCCATAGGTCTCGGCCACGGCCGGCGTGACCTGGCGATCGCCCGGCAGCTGCGGCGACTGCGGCCCGGCCTGGAAATCGACTGGCTGGCGCAGCATCCTGTGACGGCGCTGCTCGACAAAGCGGGCGAGGCGACGCATCCGGCCAGCCGGCTGCTCGTCAACGAGTCGGCTCACATCGAGAGCGAGGCCTGCGAGCACGACCTGCACGTCTTCGAGGCCCTGCGCCGGATGGACGAGATCCTCGTCGCGAACTTCATGGTCTTCCAGGACGTCGTCGAGGAGGGGCAATACGACCTCGTCGTCGCCGACGAAGCCTGGGATGTCGACCACTTCTGGCACGAACATCCCGAGCTGAAGCGTTGCGGCCTGGCTTGGTTCACCGACTTCATCGGCTACATGCCGATGCCGGAAGGCGGCGAGCGCGAGGCCGGCCTGACCGCCGACTACAACGCCGAAATGATCGAGCACATCGACCGCTATCCCGGCGTGCGCGACCGGGCCATCTTCGTCGGCGATCCGGAGGACATCGTCGGAGGCGCCTTCGGAGCCGGCTTGCCCGAGATCCGAACCTGGGCCCAGGACCACTTCGACTTCTCCGGCTACATCACCGGTATCGACGCCGGCGAGATCGCCGACCGCAGTGCGCTGCGGAATCGCCTGGGCTACGCGAAGGACGAGAAGGTCTGCATCGTGACGGTCGGGGGATCCGGCGTCGGCGTGGCGCTGCTGAAGCGCATCATCCAGGCCTCAGAGGCCGTGCGGCGGCGCGTGCCTGACCTGCGCTTCCTGATCGTGGCGGGACCGCGGATCGATCCGGCCAGCCTGCCTCAGGCCGCAGGCGTCGAGATCCGCGGCTACGTCGACGACCTTCATCTGCATCTCGCAGCCTGCGACCTTGCCGTCGTGCAGGGCGGCCTCACCACCTGCATGGAGCTTACGGCGGCCGGGACGCCCTTCATCTACTTTCCGCTGCACAACCACTTCGAGCAGCAGGTTCACGTCCGCCACCGGCTGGGTCGCCACGCTGCCGGACGCTGCATGGACTACCTGGCATCGACCGTCGATGACATCGCGGAAGCAATCGTCCAGGAGATCGACCGCCCCGTGACATACCGCGCGGTCAGGGGCGACGGAGATGTGCGCGCTGCGGAAATGCTGGCCGAACTTATCTAGACCATCCCGGCCTTGCGCAGCGACTGGTAGGCCTTGATCACCCGCTGCAGGCGGTGTTCGCCGGCCCGGTCGCCACCGTTGGCGTCGGGGTGCAAGCGGCGCACCAGCTCGGTGTAGCGGGTGCGGATCTTGGGACCGTCGGCGTGGGCGTCGAGGTCCAGGTCGGCCAGCGCATTGCGCTCGATCTTGCCGAGCCTGCGGTCATCCGGCTCCGGATTGGGCCGCCCGCCGTTGCGGCCGAACAGGTTGAACGGGTCGCGATAGCCCTCGCCCTTGCGGAACTTGTTCGAGAACGCCGCGGCCTCGCGCGACATGCGGCCGGCCTTCATCTCCCAGGTCGGGCGCCCGCCGGTGAACAGCTCTTCCTGCTGGCGGCGGCGGACCTCGCCCTCGCTCATGCCGGCGAAGAAGTTCCAGTTGCGATTGTACTCGGCCGCGTGCGGCTGGCAGAACCAGTAGTGCTCGTTGAGCATGTCGCGGGACTTCGGCGCCCGGGCGGTCGCGGCCTTGTTGCAGCCAGGATGGTCGCAGGCGCGTTCGCCGGGCTTCAGCGCGTTGACGTCTTCGGCGCGCTTGTCCTCTTCCGCGGCCGGCGGGCGCACGCGGATATCGACGAAGCGAGGCTTGTATTGAAACGCGGCGGGCATGCTCCAAGTATGGAGCCGAGATAATCCCTTTCAAGAATTGAAGATGAGGGCGATGGGCGCCATATTCGATGCCATCCACAAAAAGCTGACCGTGGCCTTCGCGCCCAGCCGCCTCGAGATCGAGGACGACAGTGCGCGGCATCATGGGCATGCGGGCGCTCGGCCGGGCGGCGAGAGCCATTTCAACGTCACGATCGAGTCTGCCGCCTTCGCGGGCGCCCCCAAGGTCGCTCGCCAGCGGATGGTCTATCACGCGCTGGCCGAGGAGCTGGCGGGCCCGCTGCACGCGCTTTCCGTCAAGGCGCTGGCGCCGGGCGAAAGCTAGAGACTAAGCTGAACGCGGGTTTGACGCCTCCGCAATCGATCCTTTGCGGAGTCTGCACTGCCGCCATCGATCCGGGAGGCCTTGGTTGAAGACCACGATCACCGTCAATGGAGAGGCGAGGGAGCTGGACGTCGATCCGCGTACGACCCTGCTCGACGCTTTGCGCGAAACGCTCGGCCTGACCGGCACCAAGAAGGGCTGCGATCACGGTCAGTGCGGCGCCTGCACGGTCCTGGTGAACGGCGTGCGGATCAACTCGTGCCTGTCGCTGGCGGTGATGCATGACGGCGATGCGGTGACCACCATCGAGGGCGTGGGGACGGTCGGCAAGCTCAGCGCCATTCAGCAAGCCTTCCTGACCGAGGACGCCTTCCAGTGCGGCTACTGCACGCCCGGCCAGATCTGCTCGGCGCTCGGCATGCTGCAGGAAGTGGCCGACAACTGGCCGAGCCAGGAGACCGGCGACCTCACGGCGCAGATCCGCCTCACTGATGACGAGCTGCGCGAGCGGATGAGCGGCAACATCTGCCGCTGCTCGGCCTATCCGCAGATCGTGGCCGCCATCAAGTCCGTCGCCGGAGAGCTCGCGTGAGGCCCTTTACCTACGAGCGCGCCACCGACGCCGCGGGCGCGGTCAAGGCCGCCGCAGCCACCCCCAACGCCAAGTTCCTCGCCGGCGGCACCAACCTACTGGACCTGATGAAGCTGGAGATCGAGCATCCGGCCCACCTGATCGACGTCGGCCGCCTGCCGATGGCCCAGGTCGAGGACACGCCGGACGGCGGCCTGCGCATCGGAGCCATGGCCACCAACAGCCACGTCGCTGCCGACGCCCGGGTGCGCTCGCGCTATCCGGTTCTGACCCAGGCGATCGTCGCCGGCGGCTCCGGCCAGCTTCGCAACAAGGCGACCACAGGCGGCAACCTGCTGCAGCGCACCCGCTGCGCCTACTTCTACGACACCACCAAGCCCTGCAATAAACGCCAGCCGGGTTCCGGTTGCGGCGCGCTGGAGGGACTGAACCGCAACTCGGCGATCTTCGGCGCCAGCCACGCCTGCATCGCCACCCATCCCTCGGACATGGCCGTGGCGCTGGCCGCCCTGGACGCCCGCATCGAGACCCTCTCGCCGTCCGGCGAAGCGCGGGCGTTTCCGATCATCGAGCTGCATCGCCTGCCGGGCGAGACGCCCGACGTCGAGACCCACCTGATCCCCGGCGAGCTGATCACCGCGGTCGTCCTGCCGCCCCCGCCCAAGGGCGGGCAGGCGTACCGGAAGGTGCGTGACCGGGCCTCCTACTCGGCGGGCCTCGCCAGCGTCGCCGTGGTCGGCGGGGCTGTCGCCCTGGGCGCGGTGGCTCACAAGCCCTGGCGCGCCGTCGAGGCCGAGAGCGCCCTGGCGGCTGGGGCATCCCCTGCCGAGGCAATTGCCGCGGAGCTCAAGGCCGCCAGCGACAACGGCCGCAACGGCTTCAAGATCAACCTCGTCAGCCGCCTGGTCCCGGCGGCCGTCGAAGAGGCTCGCCAGCAAGGGAGGGGCGAATGAGCTCCGTCAGCGACTGGGAGTCGACCAGCAACCCGGTGAAGGAGAACCGCGCCGGCATCATCGGCAAGGCGGTGGACCGCTACGAGGGACCGCTGAAGGTCACGGGCACCGCGCCCTACGCCTATGAGGTGGAGCCGCCGTCGCCGCCGGCCTACGGCGTCATGCTGTCGGCGCCCATCGCGCGCGGGCGGATCACCGCCATCGACACGGCGGCCGCAGAAGCATCGCCGGGCGTGCTCTTGGTCTGGACCCACCGCAATTCGCCAGCCCAGGGGCCCCGCCCCGAGCGCTATGACTTCTTCACCCCCTCGCCGCGGCCGGCCCTGGAATCTGATCGGGTCTACTTCTTCGGCCAGCAGGTGGCTGTTGTCGTGGCCGACACGCTGGAGAACGCGCAGGCCGCCGCGGCCCTGGTGCAGGTGACCTACGAAGACGACGCCAAGACCGTCGATTTTCATTCCAGCTATGCCGAGGCCGTTCAACCGCCCGGCGAATCCGATGTCGAGATCGGCGACTTCGAGGCCGGCTTCGCCGCCGCCCCGGTCAAGATCGACGACGTCTGGCGCACACCGCTGCAGAACCACTGCCAGATGGAGCCCTGCGCGACCACGGCCTGGTGGGACGGCGATCAATGCACCGTTCACACCTCCGTCCAGATGGTCCGCTTCGCGCAGAACTCGCTGGCCGAAACGCTGATGGTTCCGCACAAGAACGTCCATCTGCTGACCCGCTACGTCGGTGGTGGGTTCGGCGGGAAAGGATCCTTCTACGAGGACCTGGTCCTGGCAGCCCTTGCGGCGCGGGAGCTGGGGCGGCCGGTGAAGGTCGCCTTTTCGCGCCAGCAGATGATGCACGGCACGGTGCACCGGCCGGCGACCGAGCAGCGGGTCCGCCTCGGCGCCATGCCCGACGGCAGGCTTACCGCCATGTCGATCATGACGGTCACCCACTGTGACCGGCGCGGAAACTTCACCGAGCACGCGTCGAACTTCGCCCGCAGCCTCTACGCGGCGCCCAACCGCCTGACCGGCCACAGGCTCGTCCGCCTCGACCTTCCGGTGGCCAGCGCCATGCGCGCTCCGGGCGAGGCGTCCGGCACCCTGGGCCTCGAAGTTGCCATGGACGAGCTCGCCGTGAAGCTCGGCATGGACCCGGTGGAGCTGCGCATCCTCAACGAGCCCGAGGTCGACCCCGAAACCGGCAAGCCGTTCTCGATCCGCCAGTTGGTCCGATGCCTGCGCGAGGGCGCCCAGCTGTTCGGCTGGGACAAGCGCAATCCGACGCCGGGCCAGGTGCGCGATGGCCGCTGGTTGGTGGGCGTGGGCATGGCGGCCGCGATCCGCGGCAACTTCCTGCTCCCGGCCAAGGCCAGCTTCACGGTCGACGCCCAGGGCGTCATCACCGTCAAACAGGGCATGACCGACATCGGCACCGGCACCTATACCGTCCTGGCGCAGATTGCGGCGGAGACCCTAGGTGTGCCGCTGGGTGACGTTCGCGTGGAGATCGGCGACAGCGAGCTGCCGCCGGCCCCGGGGTCCGGCGGCCAGTTCGGCGCCGCGACTGCGGGCTCGGCGGCCCTCGACGCCGGCATGAACCTTCGCCAGGCGATCGCCGACATCGCTGTCGCCGATCCGGCCTCGCCGCTGTTCGGCGGGCCCGCTGAGCAGATCACGTTCCAGGACGGCGTCATCGCAATCGCTAACCGCTCCGAGCGGCTCTCCGAGCTGATCCGGCGCAATCGGCCGGAGGGGCTCACTGCCGATGGTGAGATCCATCCCGCCGCCGATTCCAGCAAATGGAGCCAGCACACCTACGGCGCGCACTATGTGGAGGTCGGCGTCGATCCCGTCACAGGCGAGGTTCGCACGCGCCGCATGCTGGGCGTGTTCGCAGCTGGCCGGATCCTCAACTGGAAGACCGCGCGCAGCCAGCTCACCGGCGGCATGATCTGGGGCGTTGGGTCAGCGCTCACAGAAGGCAACGCCGTCGACCCGCGTTATGGCTCGCTGATCAACCAGGATCTGGCAGGCTACCTCGTGCCGGTGCAGGCCGACATCGGCGAGGTCGAAGCGATCATGCTCGACGAGGTCGACGACAAGGCGAACCCCATGGGCATCAAGGGGGTCGGCGAACTCGGGATATCCGGGGCCGGCGCCGCGGTGGCCAACGCCATCTTCAACGCCTGTGGAGCCCGGGTGCGCGACTATCCGATCACCCCGGACAAGCTGCTGGCCGCGCTCAGCTAGGACGGCTGCATTTTCGCAGAACCGGTCTGTGACTTTCGTCACTACCACTATGTCGCATCGAGCCTATCTCCCGCGTCTTGGATGAGAGCTTCAAGACTTCGAGGAGACGGAACGTGAAACTGAT
The DNA here is from genome assembly GCA_036496685.1 of Phenylobacterium sp. GTDB lineage: Bacteria > Pseudomonadota > Alphaproteobacteria > Caulobacterales > Caulobacteraceae > Phenylobacterium. The sequence continues at coordinate 816 of DASXKT010000241.1, read as the reverse complement.
ACTGCCCCTGGTCACGCTCGCGGGCGCCCTGACCCTGCTGTTCAACAGCGCGGCCGTGGCTACGCTGAGCTACCTCTGATCGACCTTGGCGCGCAGCTCACCCAGAACGCGCGCCAGATCGCCCTCTCGGAAGGGCTTCTGCAGCACGGGTGTGCCCTTGTCGACGTCGCGCAGGCCGGCGTCGCCGTAGCCGGTCGCAAAGGCGAACGGCCATCCGCGTTCGCGCAGCACGTCGGCTAGAGGGAAGATCGGTTGGCCGCCGAGATTGACGTCCAGGACCGCGCAATCGATCCCTCCCGCCGCCGCCAATTCCATAGCCTCATCGAGACGCGAAGCCGGCCCGACCACGCTGCAGCCGAGGTCGCCCAGCATGTCTTCGATCAGCATCGAGACCATCATCTCGTCCTCGACTACGAGGACACGAAGACCACTGAGTTGGGCTGCGTCGATCATTCAAGGGCTCCAAAGGCCGGGATGGGACGTCCGCACGCGCGGCAGAGCAACAGAGGTTGCCCCGCCTGATCAAGCCTCAACTTGCGATGTGTCGGGTGCACGACCGAGCGCTGCCGCGCCAGGCGCGAGATACCGAGGAAGTCGGCGATCCCCCGCCAGACACACTGCGACCAATGAACGAGCCAAGGCCACGCTTGGTTCCCAGTGTGATCAAATCTCGTCGGGGTTCACCGCCGGCCAGATCTGCAGTCGGGTGACCCGGTTGACCTTGCGCTCGAGAACCGTGAAGCGATGGCCGTGGAAGGCGAAGGTCTGGCCGGCTTCGGGGATACGTCGGGCCTCGTGGATCAAGAGACCCGCCAC
>DASXKT010000240.1:0-5355 GCA_036496685.1 Phenylobacterium sp. | reverse complement strand
TCGCGCAGCGACTTGAACTCGTCGTTCAGGGCGTTGCGGCTGTTGGTGTCGAGGGTCGTGTCCGACGCCGCCAGGGCCTTTTCCTTCATCTGAAGGAGCAGGTCCGAGATCGAGTTGCCGGCCGACAGCGCCACATCGACGGTCGATTGACCGCGTTGCAGCGAGGAGATGACCGAGTTCAGCGAGCTCGAGGTGGCGCGTTGGTTCTGAGCGATAGCCCAGATGGCGGCGTTGTCCTTGGCCGAGGCGACCTTCAGACCGGTGTTGATCCGGTTCTGGGTGGTCATCAGCTGGGATTGGGTCGTGTTCAGATTCTGAAGCGCGACCATCGCGCCGACATTGGTGTTCACGGAGAACGACATAGAACTTCCTTTTCTCAGGTCTTCGGCCGTCGTTTTGACAGCCGTGAGCGTTTTGCTCGGCCACGTAGGCAGCAAGCTTCGGGCCATTTCGGCCCGCCCGAGGGATCAAATAAGTCGTGGAATTTGCAGCGTTATAGGTCTGTTATCCACGTTCCGGCCCGGCAGTTCCTGCCCACCCGAAAGCCGACCCGGCAATTCCTGCCGCCCACGCCCGGCAGAAAGCGCCGCATGCCCTTCAGGGCGCGACAAGGCGCTCCGGGGACCGTCCCGCGGCATGGTTTTCGATGATCGTGGAGAGTCGGCCGTCAGGCCGCGACGGTCGTGGCGTTGACCGCACCGGGGGCGAGCCCCTGCATGATGAGCCGGTTGACCTGGATGAGCGGCTCGAAGTCTTCGCGCCGGCGGATCACGGCGCTGGTATGGCGGCTGACCCACATGGCCAGCGAGATGATCGAGGCGCGCAGCGGCGCCGGCAGGCCGTTCTCGGGGTTGGCGCAATCGTCGGCGAGCACCGTCCAGACACGACGGTTCCAATCCAGCGCATCGACGCGCGCGGCGACGTCGCTGGGGTCGACCTTGGACGCCTCGATCAGCGCAAGGGTCACCTGCGCGAACAGACGGTATTCGGTCTGGCGCGGGCTCTCAGCCCGCGTCGCCGCCTGGTGGTACGCTTGAAGGGACATGCCCCAACCTCTCGCCCTCGTAGTCCATTAGCTTTCGGCACCGCATCAGCGCCTTGTAGTATTCGCGCTCCATGCAGTTCTTCGATATCTCCACGCACTCCGTCAGGATCGCGGGATTGGCGATGACCTTCATGAACTCGGTCAGCCGCCTGGCGAATTCGTCGTAGTAGCGATCGGCTCCCGCCTCATCGAGGTACATCATCATCACCGGGAAGTAGATCCGACGCGCGGGCGTGGTGACCTCCTCCTCCTGCATGATGTCCTTCTCCCGAAGGACAGAGGCCTTGTTCTGCAGGACCAGCACGCTTCGGCGGTCGCCGTTCTGCACTACGGCTCCGTTGAGAACGAACTTCTCCCCCGGCTTCAGCGACAATTTAAGCGGCAATGCCCGCCTCCCGATCCCAGCGGCTGCGAACCGCCATCGCGATTCGAATGACCCATTGTCGCTTTCTGACGGGCCGAGCGCACGAGAGAGTTAAGCTTAGCCGGTTAACGCCCCCTTGCCGGATGGTTCCGTGATCGCCGGGGCGCGGCCGCGTGGGATTCGCCGGCGATCTTAAGGTCCCGTTAGCCATGTTCGCCGAGGACTCGGGTCTTCCGTCGGAGACCTTCACCATGTCGCGTCAGGCCCAATCCAGCGCTACGTCCGCCCACGCGCTGCAGGCCGCCGCACCGACGCCGCCCAAGCTCACCGCCGATTCCCTGGGCGCAGCGGGCTCGAACGACGCGCTCGCCAAGTTGAACACCGCGATCTCCGAACTGAAGGCGATGGCCGCCGGACCGATGCTCCAGCGGGCGCTGGAAGCCATTCGCGCCGAGGACGCCAAGGCCGGATGCGAATGGGCTCTCAAGGCGCTCGAGCAGGACGAGCGCAGCGGCTTCGGTTGGTATCTGCTGGGCATCGCGCTCGAGCGCGCCGGTGATTTCCCGAGTTCCATCCAAGCCTACGAAGCGGCGCTGAAGCTCCTGCCCGACCACGCCGAAGTCGCCAACGACCTTGGTCGCCTCGCCTTCAGGCTCGGCATGACCCAGCAGGCGGAAAGCCTCTTCCGCCATTTCCTGGCCCGTTTCCCAGACCACCCCGAAGGGGCCAACAACCTGGCTTGCGCGATCCGCGACCAGGGCCGCCACGGCGAAGCTGTGGAAATCCTGCGCCCGGCCATCGTCAAGACGCCCGATATCGCCATGCTCTGGAACACCATGGGCACGGTGGTGTCCGACCAAGGCGACTTCGCAAACGCCGTCGTCTTCTTCGAGGAGGCGCTGCGCCTCGACCCCAGCTTCCCCAAGGCGCGCTACAACCTCGGCAACGCCAAACTGCTGCAGGGTGACGCTGCCGGCGCCATCGGCGACTGCGAGGCCGCCTTGACCAGCGTTCTGGCCGAAGACGAGCGGCAGATGATGCGGCTGGCCCGCTCCACGATCCTGATATCCCTGGGCCGCGTCGGCGAGGGTTGGGACGACTACGAGGCGCGCCTGCACCCGCAGTTCAACGAGCGCACGCAGTTCCTGTTCGACCAGCCGCGCTGGGAGCCCGGCTGCGACCTGGCGGGAAAGACCTTGCTGGTCGTCGGCGAGCAGGGGCTGGGCGATGAGATACTGTTCGCGAACGTCCTGCCCGACGTGATCGAGCGCCTGGGCGCCGCCGGCCGCCTGATCCTCGCGGTCGAGGCGAGGCTGGTTCCGATCTTCCGGCGCGCCTTTCCGAGCGCCGAGGTGGTGGAGCACGCCACCTACATCCTCGGCGGCAAGTTCGCCCGCGGCGCACCCCTGCTCGACAGCGTGGAGGGCATCGACTTCTGGACCCCGATGGGCTCGCTGCTGCGCGAGTTCCGGCGCTCGGTGGACGCTTTCCCGGGCCGAGAGGCCTACATCTCGGCCGATCCTGCCCGCGTAGCGTCCTGGCGTGAGGCGCTGCGGCAGGCCCCGGCCGGGCCGAAGGTCGGCCTGCTCTGGAAGAGCGCAGTGAACAATGGCGCCCGCCACCGCCATTTCTCCCCTTTCGAAACCTGGGCCCCGGTCCTGGCCCAGAAAGGCGTCAGCTTCGTCAACCTGCAGTACGGTGACTGCGCCGAGGAACTGGCTGCCGCGAAGCAGGAATTCGGCGTCGATATCTGGTCGCCGCCTGGCATCGACCTGAAGCAGGATCTGGATGACGTAGCGGCCCTCTGCTGCGCGATGGATCTGGTGGTCGGCTTCTCCAACGCGACGCTCAACATCGCCGCCGCCTGCGGCGTCCCGAACCTGTTGATCTCGACGCCCTGCGCCTGGCCGCGGCTGGGGACGACCACCTATCCCTGGTACCCGAAGACCCGGGTCTTCCTGCCGCCGAGCTTCGGCGAGTGGCAACCGGTGATGGCCGAGGTGGCCGATGCGCTGGGCGCCTTCGCCGCCACGCACGCCGAGGCCGACCGCTAAGCCGGAAGGTCGAACCCGCGGGCGACCAGCCGAGCCCGGCTCGCACCGCGCACCTGCGCCCAATCGCGCGCCAGCAGGCCCAGCCCGACCACGTCGGTCAGTGAGCCGTTCTTGCGCACGTGCTCGCGGAACACGGCCTCGCGCTGGAACCCGAAGCCTTCGTGCAACCGCCAGACCGGCTCGTTGTCGATCAGCACCTCGCACCAGAGCTTGTTCAGCCCGAGTTCGGCAAAGACGTGCTCGATGACCCAGTACTCGACAAAGGCTCCGATCCCCTGCCCGCGGGTCGATGGATCGGCCAGGTAGTAGGCCCAGGCCACCCGCCCCTGATCGGCTGCCAGGTCGTAGAGGTTGGCGAGGCCCACGGGGCGTCCGTCGGCTTCGATGACCCAGTAGCGTCGGCGAGTGTCCGCCAGAGCGCCGGCGAACCACCGGGCGTGCTCCTCGGGCGTGATCGCATGGTCGCTGTACATCCAGCGCGCGACCTCCGGCATGTTGCGCCAGGCGAGCAGCCGATCGCGGTCGCCTGGGCCCAGCGGGCGTAGGAGTACGTGCGGCGCGGCGGTCATGCCAGCGCTCCGGAGGTGTTCACCGAAAGCGCCGCCACCGCTTCCGAATCGAAGTCGGGATTGAACGGATAGAGCTTCGCGTAGACGCTGCGCACGAAGGCCAGGTCCTCGGGCAGGTCGACCGTCCAGCGCAGCCCGGCCAGCGATTCGGCTCGCGCCACGCCAGCCAGCCGGAAGGTCTCCGGCCGCCGGTAGACGTAGGGCGTCACATGCTCGCGCTCGTAGGGGTCCTGGGCGCGCTCGGCCGCCTGCAGGAGCACGGCGGGGCGGATCACCTCGGTGTCCAGCCCATGCGGATAGGTGCGGGTCCCCAGGGTGTTGGAGGTGTAGTCGGCAGCTGCCGAATAGTGATGGGCGATCACCTCGTCGATGAGCGCCGGATCGGCGAGCGGGCAATCGGCGGTCAACCGCACCACCGCCTTGGCCTGCGGGTTAAGCGACAGCGCCCCGCGGTACCGCTCCAGGACATCGTCCAACGGCCCACGGAACACCGGCACATCCAGGCTCTCGCAATAGGCGGCCAACGGGTCGTCGCTGGGGTCGGTGCTGGTGGCCACCATCAGCTTGTCGATGCGCCTGGCGCGGCGCAAGCGCTCCACCTGGCGCCCGATCATCGGCTCGCCCAGCAGCGGCGCCATCACCTTGCCCGGCAACCGCGAGGAGGTCATTCGGGCCTGGAGGATGGCAAGGTTCAAGACCGGCGACGCCTCTTCTCTTCTGAGTCCCCTGAGTAGCGCCGAATCTGAGCATGCGACAACGCGGTCCCACCTTGTCCTCGAAGCCGCTTGCATGGCGCGCGTCTGTCTTTAGGCTGCGGCAAGTAAACAACTGTTCGAACGCGGGCCTGGCCCGCGCCTGAGGAGCCCGAATGAGCCAGCGTTTCGAAGGCACTGACGACTACGTCGCCACTGAGGACCTGAAGGTCGCGGTCAACGCTGCGATCGCGCTCGAACGCCCGCTCCTGATCAAGGGCGAGCCCGGAACCGGCAAGACGGTGCTGGCCTACGAGATCGCCAAGGCGATGAACGCGCCGCTGATCACCTGGCACATCAAGTCGACCACCAAGGCCATCCAGGGCCTCTATGAGTACGACGCCGTCACCCGCCTGCGCGACAGCCAGCTCGGCGAAGTGGGCGTCAAGGACGTCCGCAACTACATCAAGAAGGGCAAGCTCTGGGAGGCGTTCGAAAGCCCCGTGCGGCCTGTCCTGCTGATCGACGAGATCGACAAGGCCGACATCGAATTCCCCAACGACCTCCTGCAGGAGCTCGATCGGATGGAATTCTACGTCTACGAGACCAACGAGACGATCAAGGCCAAGGT
>DASXKT010000239.1:0-12195 GCA_036496685.1 Phenylobacterium sp. | reverse complement strand
CGGGCGAACGGCAGCGCCTGGGCTGCTTCCTCGAGGGCGTGGGCCTCGCTCATGTCGGCTGCGGCATGCTGGACGCGGTCGGCGAAGCCTTCGTCGACGTCGAGCACGGCGGCGAGCGCGCGCGGGTCCTTGGATTCGATGAGCGGCCCGCCCAAAGCGCCGCCCTTGGGCATGTAGGCGGCGGGCGTGAGGCCCGCGAGCCGGAAGGCCAGGCGCAGGCGGTCGGCCCGGCTCTTGGCGAAGGTGTCGGCGGCGTCGAGCAGCTTTTCCTGGCTGACCCGCACCGTTTCGACGACATGGGCGGGATTGGTGTCCTTGGTCATCACCGCCTGATTGATCACCGGCGTCAGCGCCTCGGCTGCGCCGGGCGCGCCCTTCATGTCGGTGAGCAGCATGGCGAGCGCGGCGTGGCGCTTCTCAATGTTGGCGGCGAGGGACTGGTTGGCGCCGCCGCCGGCGTTGAGCTCGGCCACCGCAGAATTCAGCCGCGCCTGGCGATCGGCGATCCAGCGTTCGTACTTGGCCTGCGTGCGGGCGATCTCGCGGTCGGCGGACGAGGCGGAAAGCACGTTGACCAACATCGCGGCGCTGCAGACGCCCATCCAAAGTGCGGCCGCGGACAGCCCGGCGGCGGCGACCATCTGCTTCTTCGGAGTGAGGACGTAGCCTTTCATCTCACCGCCCGATCGGACGTAGAGGTGGCGTTCCGGAAATAGCTCAACGAGCTGCCGGCGAAGGCGCGCCAAACGTTCCATACTTACTTGAAGGTCCCCGACCCCAAACACTGGCGATATGCGATGAGATCGGAGAGGCGCGCAAGACGCTTTACGCCGCAAGCAGCGTGAGTCGTGCATCCATAGATTGCCGGCGGTGCGGTAAACGAGGCCTTAACAGGGACTTGTCTGGAACGAGTGCGACGCGAGGCCGCGCCGCGGTCTACAGGGCTTTGACTGCGTCCAGGACCGCCTGCGCGTGGCCGGCCACCTTCACCTTGCGCCAGATGCGCCGGACGACGCCGTCCTTGATGAGGAAGGTCGAGCGGTCGATCCCCATGTACTCGCGCCCATAGAGCGTCTTCTGGACCCAGCTCTCGAAGCGCTGGATCACTGACCCCTCGGGATCGGAACCCAGAGGGATGGTCAGGTCGTACTTCTCTGCGAACTTCTGGTGGCTCTTCACGCTGTCCTTGGAGACCGCGACGACCGCTGCCCCCGCCTTGGCGAACTCGGGCGCCAGAGCGCTGAATTCCTTGGCCTCGATCGTGCACCCGGTGGTGTCGTCCTTCGGGTAGAAATAGAGCACCAGGATCTTGCCCTTGAAATCGGCCGACCGGATCGGGCCGCCGGAGCTTTCCAGCTCAAAGTCCGGCGCCTGGGCGCCTTCGATCACCTTCGCCACGTCGCGCTCCCTCAGATCGGTTTCACCAGCACGATCTTCTTCTTGCCGGCGGCCAGCTTGACGACACCCTCAACCAGATCGGCGGCTGTGACCACACGATTGGCGTCGAGCTCAGCTTTGTCGTTCACCCGCAAGCCGCCGCCCTGCGCCAGGCGACGTGCTTCGCCGCGCGAGGCGGCAAGGCCAGCGTCCGCGGCAAGGGCGGCCAGCACGACGCCGGCCTCGAGTTCGGCCGCCGGTACAGCATGGGTCGGCAGGTCGTCGGAAAGCCTGCCCTGCTCGAACGCCGCCTCGGCGGCCGCGGCCGCCTTGGCAGCCTCATCGGGGCCGTGAAGCAGGGTTGTGGCGGCATTGGCCAGAACCTTCTTAGCGTCGTTGATCTGGGCGCCCGGCAGGGCCTCCAGCGCAACGATCTCGTCAAGCGGCAGGTCGGTGAACAGGCGCAGAAAGCGGCCCACGTCGGCGTCCTCGGTGTTCCGCCAGAACTGCCAGTAGTCGTAGGGGCTGCGCATATCGGCGTTCAGCCACACAGCACCGCCGACCGTCTTGCCCATCTTGGCGCCCGAGGCAGTGGAGAGCAGCGGAGTCGTCAGGCCGAAGGCGGGCTTCTGGTCGACGCGACGGATCAGCTCCACCCCGTTGACGATGTTGCCCCACTGGTCCGAGCCACCCATCTGCAGCACGCATCCAAGCCGCCGTTCCAGCTCGAGGAAGTCCACCGACTGCATGAGCATGTAGTTGAACTCGAGGAAGGTCATCGGCTGTTCGCGCTCGAGCCGCGCCTTGACGCTGTCGAAGGCGAGCATGCGGTTGATCGTGAAATGCACGCCGAAGTCGCGCAGGAACTCGACGTAGCCGAACTTCGAAAGCCACTCGTCGTTGTCGACCATCACCGCGGCAGTCGGACCGTTCCCGAATGTCAGGAAGCGTTCGAACGTACCCTTGATGGTGGCGATATTGCCCTGGATCTGGGCTTCGGTGAGCAGCGGGCGCGAGGCGTCCTTGTCGGTCGGGTCGCCCACCTTGGTCGTGCCGCCGCCCATCACCACGATCGGCTTGTGGCCAGCCTGCTGAAACCGCCTGAGCATCATGATCTGGATCAGACTGCCGACGTGCAGACTGGCTGCCGTGGCGTCGAACCCGATGTAGGCAGCGATCGGCCCGCCCGCGGCGGCGGCGTCGAGCTCCATCGGGTGGGTGATTTGATGGATGAAGCCGCGCGCCTGCATGGTCTTCAGGAACTCGGACTTGAACGGCGCGTCGGTCATTCGGGGATTCTCGTGGATCGGTGCGCCCGGCCTTAGCATGGCGGGGGCGAAGACTTCGAGGGACATGGCAGGCTCCTTGGGATGGAAGGAGGCCGGCGCTTTCGGAGGGGTTCGGAGATTTTGCGCCGGCCGGGGAGGGCAGGCGCGTCTGATCGGTCGCCTGCTAGATGGGCAGGCGGTAATAGCGGCCGGTACGGTCGGCGGGTCCGATCATGCCGGCTAGCTACCGGCCGCGAGCCATGGCAGTCAAGCCGCATGCGCGTGCTGGGATTCATGACAGGGACCTCTCTGGACGCCGTCGACATGGCGGTGCTGGAGACCGATGGGGACACGATCTCCGCCTTCGGCCCGGCAGGGGAGCGCAAGCTCAGCGAGCCCACGCGCGAGATCATGCTCGAGGCCACTCGGCAGGCCTTGACCTGGCCACGCGGTGCGCCGGAGCCGCCCATCTTCGCCGAGGCCGCGCGGGCAGGCGCTGAGGAGCATTTCGCCGCTGCCGAGGAATTCCTGGCCGCGAACAAGCTCAAGTGGTCGGACATCGACCTGATCGGCATGCACGGCCAGACCGTGCTGCACGAGCGCCCGCAGGAAGGCCGCATCGGCCGCACGGTTCAACTAGGTGACGCGGCGCTGCTGGCCACCAGGGCCGGTGTGCCGGTGGCGCACGACTTCCGCACTGCCGACGTCGCCGCGGGCGGAGAGGGCGCGCCGCTGGCGCCCATCTACCACCTCGCTCGCGCCCGAGCGTCTGGCCTGGAGCCGCCGTTTGCGGTCCTGAACGTGGGCGGCGTCGCCAACGTCACCTTCTGGTCGGCCAATGACGCCGGGGTGGAGGAGATCGCGGCCTTCGACACCGGTCCTGGCAACGGCATGATCGACCTCATGGTGCAGGCGAGGGGCGCCGGCCGTTTCGACGACAAGGGCCGCTATGCCAGCGTCGGCCAGGTCAATCAGGGGGTCCTTGCGGGCCTGCTCGGGCACGAATATTTCAGAGCTCCCGCGCCGAAGTCTCTGGATCGCTTTGATTTTTCGTTGGAGCCCCTGGACAAGCTCGAACTCGAGGACGCCGCGGCGACCCTGGTCGCCTTCATGGCCGAGGCCGTGAGGTTGGGCTTCGACCTCATGGGCCAGGTCCCCCGCGAGTTGGTTGTCACCGGCGGTGGCCGCCACAATCCGGAGATCATGAAGGCGCTGGCTCAGCGCCTGCCCATGCCGGTGCGCGCGGCCGAACATCATGGCTGGCGTGGGGACGCCATCGAAGCGGAGGCCTTCGCCTACCTGGCCGCCCGCACCGCAAAGGGCCTGCCCATCAGCTTCCCGAAGACCACGGGCGTTCCGAAGCCGATGACCGGCGGAAAGATCGTGAACCCTTAGTCGGACCTGTCGTGCGCTGCAGCCTGCGATCGCTTGCGCTCAATGGGCCGATCATCAAGGCTGATGCATCCAGGAGGGCTGGGCATGCGCCTCATCTCGCTCGCGCGCTGCGCGATCATCGTCGCTGTCATGTTCTCGAGCGCAGCGGCGGCTGCTCCCGACCCGGCCGCGGCGCTGGCGGAGTTCATCAAGCCGCTGCTCGTGCTGCCAGCCGACAGCGGTGGGGCTTGGGAGGATCTCGAAAAGGTCCCGGCCGTTCGCTGGGCTGCCGGCCCCCCAACCATGCTCGACAAGCCCTCGCCCGACGGCAATTTCTTTGCCCGGCCGGGGCAGGCCACGGTCGGCGGGCGTTCGCTTGGGATCGTCGCCTCGGGCGCGAGGAGCATGGTGCTCAGCATCTATCTTCGTGACTCCGCACCGCCGATGGAGCCTGAGGCGTTGATCGCGGGATTCCGCCAGGCTGGCTTCGCCGTCACGCCGGCGCGCTGCCCCATCAACCCGGGCGGTACGGCGCCCCGGCGCTGGTACCGCCTTTCCATGGCCCGAAAGAAACCGGCCATCCTGTATGCTGGACCCCTTCGATCCGGTGGCTCGGGTTACACCCTCTACCTCAACGACCTGCCGCCGCTGACGCCATCGGAAGCCGCGCTCTACACCGACAAATGCCCTGCTAAAGGCTGATGCGGCGCGCTAGCCGCCCAGGATCAGGTTGTCGATCAGCCGCGTCGCGCCAAGCCGAACCGCCATGGAGGCGAGGGCCTGCTGGTCGACGGCGGTGAGTTCGCGCAGGGATGTGGGATCAGCCACGCTGATGTAGTCGATCTGCATCTGCGGTTCGGCGACGATGATCCGGCGCATGGCTTCGCGCAGCGTTTCGGCGTCGCGTTCGCCGGCCTTGAACAGATCCCGCGCGGCGCTGAGCGCCCGGTAGATCACCGGGGCTGCGGCGCGCTGCGGCGCGGTGAGGTAGCTGTTGCGGCTGGAGAGCGCCAGGCCGTCGGGCTCGCGCACCGTGGGGGCCACCACCACGTCGACCGGCAGGTTCAGGTCGCGGACCATCTTACGGACCACCACGCTCTGCTGGGCGTCCTTCTGGCCGAAATAGGCGCGCGTCGGCTGGACGATGTTGAAAAGCTTGGCGACCACAGTGGCGACCCCGGCGAAGTGCCCTGGACGAACCGCGCCCTCCAGGACGTCGGTAACGCCGCCAACCTCCACCGACGTGGCGAAGCCGGTTGGATAGACCTCCGTGGCCTCCGGCGCGAAGACCAGATCGACGCCAGCCGTATCGAGCAGGCTCAGGTCACGGGGCAGGTCACGCGGATAGCGGGCCAGGTCCTCATTGGGCGCGAACTGGGTCGGGTTCACGAAGATGCTGACCGCGGTCGCACCGCATTCCGCCTTGGACCGCGCCACCAAGCTGAGATGCCCCTCGTGCAGGTAGCCCATGGTCGGCACCAGGCCGAGGTCGCTGGCGCCGGCGCGCGCCTCGCGCATGTCGGCGACGGTGTTGATGACCCGCATCGAGGACGTGCCTAGGCCAGGGCGCGCGCGAGTTCGTCGGCGTCCATGCCGGCGCTCTGGGCGGTAGTCGGGAATGCGCCGCCCTGCACGTCCGCGGCGTAGGCGCGAATGGCGGCCTCCATCGCCTCGCCGATTTCGGCGTAGCGCTTGGCGTGACGCGGCGATGTCTCGAAGAGCCCGAGGAGGTCATGCCAGACCTGGACCTGGCCGTCGCAGCCGACGCCGGCGCCGATGCCGATGGTCGGGATCCGCAGCCGTCGCGTAACCTCTTGCGCGAGCGGGGCCGGCACCAGTTCGAGCACCACGGCGAACGCGCCCGCCGCTTCAAGCGCCAGCGCATCTTCGATGAGACGCTTGGCGCACTCCGCTGCCTTGGCTTGGACCCGGACGCCGAGCTGATGCTGCGATTGCGGGGTGAAGCCGAGATGCCCCATGACCGGCACGCCGAACTGCACGAGGTGCTCGACGATCGGGACGATGGGGCGGCCGCCTTCCAATTTCAAAGCCTGGACGCCGCTCTCCTGCATCAGGCGCCGCGCGCTCGCGACGGCGTCTTCCTTGGTCGCATAGGTGAGGAACGGTAGGTCGCCGACTACCAGGGCGTTTTCCGAGCCACGCACCACGGCCGAGGCGTGCCGGACCATCTCGTCAAGTGTGACCGGCAGGGTGCTGTCGTGTCCGTGCACGACCATGCCGAGGGAGTCTCCCACCAGCAGCAGCGGTACGCCAGCGCGGTCCGCGATGCGCGCTGACGGATAGTCGTAAGCCGTCAGCATCGGGATCCGTCGCCCCGACGCTTTCATGCGACGGATGTCGAGCAGGGTGGTCCGCATGGGGTACTCCAACACTTTTGCGCCGGCTGGGCCGCCAGGCGGCGGTCTCCAGCAGGCGCCTTAGGTGGGGCCGGTATTGGCCATCTGCCAGGCGCTCCCCCCGGAGCGTCGGGCGGCTAGTCCTTCGCACGCTCCTGGTAGGAGCCGTCCTCGGTGAGGATCACGACGCGGGTGCCGGACGCGATGTAGGGCGGCACCATGATGCGGGCGCCGTTCGAAAGTGTGGCGGGCTTATAGGAGGAGGATGCCGTCTGGTTCTTCACCGCCGGTTCCGTGTCCACGATCTCGAGGGTCACGGTGCGCGGCAGCTCAAGGGCAATCGGCACACCCTCGTGCGTCGAGAGGGTCACGGTCATGCCGTCCTGCAGCCACGGCGCGTTGTCGCCGACCACGTCGCGGGAGGCCACGACCTGGTCGTAGCTCTCAGGGTTCATGAAGTGGAAGCCCTCGGCATCCTCGTAGAGGAACGTGAAGTTGCGGTCGTCGACGAAGGCGCGCTCGACCTGCTCGGTCGTCCGCCACCGCTCGGACACCTTCACCCCGTCAGAGATGCGGCGCATGTTGAGCTGGGTCACCGGCGTGCCTTTGCCGGGGTGGATGTTCTCGGCGGTGAGCACGACATAGAGCTTGCCCTCCATGTCGACGACGGCCCCCTTGCGGAGCGAGCTGGCGGCTACTTTCAAGTCGATATTCCTCGATGACGGCGGCGGCGATGTGACCTCGCGCGATTCCGCTGATGAATTTCTTGTCGCGCCCCTATAGCGATTGGCGGCGAAATCGCCAGCCCCCCACCCGGTCGCACCCTTGCCCGAACAACAAGCCTCGCCCTGGTGGATCCCCGATCGGCATGCGGATCGCCGGCCGTTCCTGCTGGCCCGCAACCGGATCACCTCGGCCATTCGCGCCTGGTTCGAGGCGCGCGCCTTTGTCGAGGTCGAGACGCCAGCCTTGCAGGTCTCGCCCGGCAACGAGGCGCATCTGCATGCCTTTGCGACCGAGGCCGTCGGCCTCGATGGCGGCCGCTCGCCGCTCTACCTGCGCACTTCGCCGGAGTTCACGGCCAAGAAGCTGCTGGCGGCAGGCGAAGCTAGGATCTTCGAGCTCGCCCGCGTCTGGCGCAACCGCGAGCGCGGACCGCTGCACCACCCGGAGTTCACCCTGCTGGAGTGGTATCGCGCCGGGGAACCCTACGAGACCCTGATGGCCGACTGCGCAAGGCTCCTGGCGCTCGCGACGGAGGCGGCCGGTACGCAGGCGCTCACGTTCCGGGGCGCAAGCGTCGATCCGCTGGCCGAGCCTGAACGCCTGACGCTTGCCGAGGCTTTCGATCGTTTCGCGAGGATCGACCTGCTCGCCACGGTCCAGGCGGACGGCGCGACGGACCGGGATGGTCTTGCAGCCGCCGCGGTCGGGCAGGGGATCCGCACGGCCCCCGACGACACCTGGGCCGATGTCTTCAGCCGGGTGCTCGTGGAGAAGATCGAGCCCAACCTCGGCCGTGAACGGCCGACCATCCTTTGCGAATACCCGGTCAGCGAGGCGGCGCTCGCTCGTCCAAACACCGCCGACCCCCGCGTGGCCGAGCGCTTCGAGCTCTATGCCTGCGGCGTGGAGCTGGCGAACTGCTTCGGGGAGCTCACCGACGCGGACGAACAGCGCCGCCGCTTCGAGGCCGAGATGGCGGAAAAGCAGCGCGTCTACGGCGAGAGCTATCCTATCGACGAGGACTTCCTGGCGGCGCTAGCCCGGATGCCGCAGGCCAGCGGCGGGGCGCTCGGCCTCGACCGGCTGGTGATGTTGGCCACTGGAGCGAGCCGCATCGAGCAGGTGCTCTGGGCGCCCGTCGCCGAAGGCTGAAGCCTTGCTTGACCAGCGTTGGTCGCGCAGCAACAACGCAGCGTCTCAGGCTACGTGAGCGAAGCAATGAATCCCTTCCCCGACGACATCTTCACCGAGCCGGAAGACGTCGATCCTGACACCCTCGCGAACCTCGGACCGCTGCGCCGCCTGGCCGGCGTCTGGGAGGGAAGCAAGGGCATCGACCTCAATCCCAAGGCTGCGGGACCTGAGCGGCGGGAGTACGTCGAGCGGATCGACATGCAGCCCATAGATCCTCAGGCCAACGGCCCTCAGCTGCTCTACGGCCTGCGCTATCACGTGCACATCCTGGCCCCGCCGGAAGAGATCACCTTCCACGATCAGGTCGGCTACTGGCTCTGGGAGCCGGCCACGGGCCTGATCATGCAGACGGTCGCCATCCCACGCGGTCAGGTGGTCCTGGCGGGCGGGCAGGCCAAGCCGGACGGCGCAGGTCTGGTCGTCAGCGCGCGGCGCGGTGAGACGGAGTACGGCATCGCCTCGACTGCCTTCCTTGAGCACGCCTTTCGCACCGACGCCTACCGCCTTGACGTGACCTTCAACGCCGACGGCAGCTGGAGCTACATCTCGGACACCATGCTGATGGTGCGTGGTCGGGCCGAAGTCTTCCAGCACCGGGATCGCAACACGCTGATCAAGGTCGCAGAGCCGTCACCGAACCCGCTGGCGCGGTTGCGGTCGGCGCTTTCGGCCTGAGGGGCGGTTCGTCGCAAGTCCGACGAAAAGTTGCCAGTTCGGGGGGCGGTGGCCCATATGCCCGCGATGACCGCCAAAACCCTCCGCAGCCCCGAGGCGCTGGCCGACGCCGGCCTGGTCGCGCCCTCGCGGTTGGCGATTCTGGAACGGGTCGCCGCGCAGTACGCCGTGGCGATCACACCTGCGATGGCGGACCTGATCGACGCCGCCGATCCGCGGGATCCGGTCGCCCGGCAATTCGTCCCGACCGCCGCCGAGTTGGATATCCGGACCGAAGAGTCCGCCGACCCGATCGGCGATCTGGCGCATTCGCCGGTCGAGGGGATCGTCCATCGCTATCCCGACCGGGCGCTGTTGAAGGTGAACCACGCCTGCGCCGTCTACTGCCGGTTCTGCTTTCGCCGGGAGATGGTCGGGCCGGAGGGCCTGCGGCCCCTGTCGCCGGCAGCCCTCGATGCTGCGATGGCCTACATCGCCGAGCGTCCGGCCATCTGGGAAGTGATCGTCACCGGCGGTGACCCTTTCATCCTGTCGCCCCGACGCCTGCGCGACCTCATGAAGCGCCTGGCGAAGATCGACCACGTGAAGGTCGTCCGTTTCCACACGCGCGTTCCCGCGGTGGCGCCGGAGACGATCACCGACGAGCTCGTGGCGGCGCTCGATGCGCCGGGAAAGGCGGTCTATGTCGCCCTGCACGCCAACCACGCGCGAGAACTCACGCCCGAGGCCCGAGCAGCCTGCGCGAAGCTCGTAGACGCGGGGATCCCGATGCTGGCTCAAACCGTCCTGCTGGCCGGCGTCAACGACGATCCGGAGACGCTCACCGCCCTCATGCGCGCCTTGGTCGAGGCGCGGATCAAGCCCTACTACCTCCACCACGCCGACCTCGCGCCCGGCACGTCTCATCTGCGCACGACGATCGAAGACGGTCAGGCGTTGATGCGCGCGATGCGAGGCGCAGTCTCCGGTCTGTGCCAGCCCACCTACATCCTCGATATCCCGGGCGGGCAGGGGAAGGTCCCGGTCGGTCCTAGCTATCTGTCGGACGGCTGCGTCGAAGACCCGGCGGGCCGGCGGCACCCCTATCCTCCAGAGTTCGACTGATGGCCTGGAGCCGCCGCTACGACGAAGCCGAGCCACAGCGGGTCAACAAGTGGCTCGCACAGAATGGCGTCTGTTCGCGGCGCGAGGCCGAAGGGCTGATCGAGCGCGGCATGGTCTCTATTGACGGCGAGGTTGTCGCCGACGCGGGCCGCAAGATCCTGCCCGGCCAGACCCTCGTGCTGGCGGACGGGGAGGGCGCGGCGCCCCTGAGCGTGGTGCTGCACAAGCCCATGGGGGTCGTCTCCGCCCAGCCCGAGCCCGGCCAGACGCCGGCGGTACGGCTGCTGACGCGCGCGAGGCTGGTGGGTGAAAGCCCGACTATTCCCGATCGGGATACGCGCCTCGCCCCGCTCGGCCGGCTCGATATGGACAGCCGCGGCCTCCTTCTGCTCTCCGAGGACGGCGTCCTGGCCAAGGCGATCATCGGCCCGGAGTCTGATCTCGAGAAGGAATACCTGGTGCGGGTCACCGGCAAGATCACGCCGGAGAAGGTCGGCCGTCTCTGCCATGGGCTCACCATGGACGGCCGCCAGCTGAAGCCCGCCAAGGTCAGCGTGGTGCAGGGTCAGGAACTCCGCTTCGTCCTCAAGGAAGGCCGCAACCGCCAGATCCGGCGCATGTGTGAACTGGTTGGGCTGCACGTCATGGATCTGGTCCGCATCCGGATCGGACCCCTTCGCCTCGAAGACCTGCCGGAGGGGCAGTGGCGCCTGCTGACGAGCGAGGAGCGCGCCGCCCTCATCGGTGGCTCCGCGACGGATTAGCCGCCCGGCAGCAACAGCTGGAAGACGGCCCCGTGAGGGTTTGCGGCGCGATGCTCAAGGCGGCCGCCGTGACCGAGCGCGATCTGGCGGGCCAGCGTCAGCCCGATTCCCGAGCCGCCGGTCTTGGTCGTGAAGAACGGCACGAACACGCCCTCCGGGTCAGCGGTCGGCAGTCCCGGCCCATTGTCGGCGACGGTGAACGCCACCTGCTCGTCCTCCTCCAGCGCGCAGGTCAGCCGCACAGCGGCGCCGGGTCGCCCGCGCACGGCGTCCACCGCGTTCTTGAGGAGGTTGATTGCCGCCTGCTCCAGGAGATCGGGGTCCGCCTCGATGGTGAGCCATGCAGGCTGCACGGTGCTCGAGTAGGCGATCTTCTCGTCGCCGATCATCGCGGCGGCCAGGAGGTCGAGACGGCGCACGAGTTCAGTCGCCGGGCTGCGGGTCTTGACCGCGGCCGGCGCGTCGGTCAGCCGCCGGTAGCGCTCGACGAAGTGCATCAGGCCGTGGCTGCGCCGGGCGATGACCTCGGCGGCTTCGCTGATGTCGGCTTCGACGGCGGCGCCGTGCGGTTCGGCCAGGCGCGCCGTAATGCTTTCGGAGAGCGAGCAGATCGGCGTCAGGGAGTTCATCATCTCGTGCGCCAGCACCCGGACGAGGTCCTGCCAGGCCTTGAGTTCCACCGCGTCGAGATCGCCGGACACGCTCTGCAGGGCAATCAGCCGTCGGGCGCCTGCGCCGGTCGTGAACCCGGAGACCTGCGCCAGCATCGCCCGCTGGTCAGCCAGGCGAACGATCTCGCGCGCACCGGCCGGGAGGTCCAGCAGCCGCTGGGCCGTGCTCGCGCCCAGGGACGGGATCGCCGTGATCGGGCCTGCGCCGGCCGCCAGTCCCACCCGGGCGGCGCGATTGACCGCCGTCACCTCGCCCTTGTCGTCCACGACCAGCAGTGCGGCGCTCACCGTGTCGGCCAGGGCCTCCAGGAAGTCGGTGCGTTGCTGGCGCTCGGCGCGGGTGGCCGCCAATCGATCCAGCGCCGCCTGGATCGATGCGCCCAGTGCGCGCAGTCCAACCGGAATGGTCGGCCGCTCGTAGCCTTCGGCAGTCAGCCCCTCGACGAACTGAGCCAGTGTCCGGTCGGCGGCTCGGGTGCTCCGCATCAGGTCCAGCACCGTTAGCGCGAGCAGACCGACCAGCACCAGGGCGGTCGCATAGAGGCGCCGCTCGACGAGAAGCAGGATCGCCAGGGCCAGGACCGCGATCGCGATGGCCCGCAAGGCCGCCCCCAGGGCGAAGCCCGCTGCGCCGGAAAGGGGTCTATAGGCCATGCCGCTCCATCCTGCGGTAGAGCGCCGGCCG
>DASXKT010000238.1:0-7645 GCA_036496685.1 Phenylobacterium sp. | reverse complement strand
GCGGCTGCACCCCCTTGTTCTTGAAGGCCGAGCCGGCGAGGATCGGATAGAAGGCGCCGGTCAGCACCGCCTTGCGGATGCACTTCTTCAGCGACTCTTCCGACGGCTGCTCGCCCGACAGGTAGGATTCCATCGCCTCGTCGTCGAGTTCGACAGAATTCTCCACCAGATAGTGGCGCGCCTCTTCGCAGGCCGTCTTCATGTCGGCCGGAATCTCTTCGTCGTGGAACTTGGCGCCCAGGCCTTCGTCTTCCCAGACGACCGCCTTCATGCGCACCAGATCGACGATGCCCTTCAGCGCGTGCTCCGAACCGATCGGCAGCTGGATCGGCACGGCCTTCACGCCCAGGCGCTCACGGATCGTGCGCAGGCACATTTCGAAGTCGGCGCCGATCTTGTCCATCTTGTTGACGAACACGATGCGCGGAACGTTGTAGCGGTCGGCCTGGCGCCAGACGGTTTCGGTCTGCGGCTCCACGCCCTGGTTGCCGTCGAGCACGGCCACGGCGCCGTCGAGCACGCGCAGGCTGCGCTCGACTTCGATGGTGAAGTCCACGTGCCCGGGGGTGTCGATGATGTTCAGCCGGTGGTCGTTCCAGATGGCGGTCGTCGCGGCCGACGTGATCGTGATGCCGCGCTCCTGCTCCATCCAGTCCATGGTGGCCGCGCCGTCGTGGACTTCGCCGATCTTATGGCTCTTGCCCGTGTAGTAGAGAATCCGCTCCGTCGTCGTCGTCTTGCCCGCATCGATGTGGGCCATGATTCCGAAGTTACGGTAGTCTTCGATTTTGTGAGCGCGGGGCATGACAATAGCTCTGGGAAAGAGGCGGTTCGTAGGGAGCCTGAACGAACGGCGCGGGCGGTTTAGCTCAAACCGCCCGCGCCGGAAAGCTCAGTCTATGAGGGCTTACCAGCGGTAGTGCGAGAACGCCCGGTTGGCTTCGGCCATCTTGTGGGTGTCCTCGCGCTTCTTCACCGCGGCGCCGCGGTTGGAGGAAGCGTCGAGAAGCTCGCCGGCCAGCTTTTCGGTCATCGTGTTCTCACCGCGGTTGCGGGCGGCAGTGACGATCCAGCGGATCGCCAGCGCGCGGCGGCGGTCGGGACGCACTTCCATCGGCACCTGATAGGTGGCGCCGCCAACCCGGCGGGACTTCACCTCGATGGCCGGAGAGACGTTCTCCAGGGCCGAGTGGAAGGTTTCCAGGGGACCCTGGTCCTTGCGCTTGGCTTCCAGGATGTCGAAGGCGCCGTAGAGGATGTTCTCGGCGACAGCCTTCTTACCTTCGTACATCACGTAGTTCATGAACTTGGTGACGATCAGGTCCCCGAACTTCGGGTCCGGCAGGACTTGGCGTTTCTCGGCGCGACGGCGGCGGGACATACTTCTTCTTCCTTACTTCGGACGCTTGGCGCCGTAGAGCGAACGACGTTGGCGGCGATCCTTGACGCCTTGCGTGTCGAGCACGCCGCGCAGGATGTGATAGCGGACGCCGGGAAGGTCCTTCACGCGGCCCCCGCGGATCAGCACCACCGAGTGCTCTTGCAGGTTGTGGCCTTCGCCGGGGATGTAGCAAACCGCCTCGATGCCCGTGGTCAGGCGCACCTTGGCGACCTTCCGCAGCGCGGAGTTCGGCTTCTTCGGGGTCGTCGTGTAGACCCGGGTGCAGACGCCGCGGCGCTGCGGGCAGCCCTTCAGGGCCGGGACCTTGTTCCGCGACGGCTTGTCTTGCCGCGGCTTGCGGATGAGCTGGTTGACTGTAGGCATCTAATCTCGCTTGCGTGGAGGCGTGTGCCGTTTGGCCGAAGCGCCTCAGTTAAGGTCCCAAGATGGGGTTCGGGTTATCGGGTTCCGAAACCGCCCGCTGAACGCAAAAACCCGCCGGAACGCGACGATCGTGCGTGCCGACGGAAGAGGTTCATCGGGACAGGGACGAATCCCGGCCTCGAAAGAGCGCGCTACATAGTCGGGAAGCGCCCATCCGTCAACGTTTGCACACCCTTGCGGCTGGCCGACGCACACCTAGCGCTTTAGGCCATGAATTCGCCGTGCGACAACCGCTCCCTACGGCGAAGCTGGCAGGGAACGCGATAGTCATATGGCGACGGCGAGGCGCCGCCAAACCTCATGGGCGGTCTTCGCCTCGATCGCCGTCCACCTGGGCGTGCTGGCGGCCATCCTGTCGCAGCGACCGATGCTGCGCGTTCCGGTGGAGGCCAGCGGTCCACCACAGGCGGTCATTCCGATCCTGATCCTGCCCAGGACTCCGCCTCCGGTGGCTGGCCGCGGCCTGCGGCCCGCGCCGATCCAGTTGCACCGCCGCCAGCAACCGAACCTGCCGCCTGCGCCGCCAGTCGCCCCATTCGTCATCCCGACGATCAAGCCCGCCGAAACACCGGAGCCTTCTCCAGGACCGGCAACGCCCCGCGCACCATTGCAACCGCCTCCGCCGTCTGACGCCGTGCGCGCGACCTTGCGAACCACACTCGGCTGCACGGAGGCGCGGCTGCCCGGCGTGACGCGTGAGGACCGCGTCGGATGCCTGGAACGCCTCGGACGCGGCGCGCGGGACGAGGCGTACCTCCCGCCGGTCCTGTCGTCAGAAAAGCGTGCCACCCTCGACCAGGCCGGCGCCGCCAAGATGGCTCAGAAGGGGGCGGCCGAACGCGCCGCCCCAAGCGCCCGTATCAATCCGGAGCCTGCCGACTACGACGGCGAGCCCGCCACCGGCGGCGCGGGCCAGAGCGCGCTCGGGGCCATCGAGCACAAGCCGAGCAAGCGCGCAGCCCCCGTGCTCGGCCGCCTGCCGCCGTAGCCGCGGCCCCCCCACTGAACCGCCCGCCACGAAATCGCCGCGCGTGCGCTTACCTCTAGGATAAGCTGGTGAGGGACGATTGCGGGGATGATGACGGCGAATCGACGCAGAAAGACCTGGGCCGTCGCGGCCTCGCTCATCGCCCACCTGGCGGTGGTCATTGTTGTGGCCCTTCAGCGGCCGATGCTGATCTTGCCGCTGGAGGACCGCGGCCCGCCGTCGCCGGTCATCCCGATCCTCCTTATGCCCAAGACACCGCCCCCGTCCGCCGGCCGGCCGGCCCGGATCGCGCCGATCCGTCTGCACAGGCGTCCCCAACGGTTCATTCCGCCCGAGGCGCCGACGGCGCCGATCGCCCCTCCGACGCCCGCCCCTGCCCCCGCCGCGCCCGCGCCCCGCGCGCCGCCCGCCCTGCACCCGGCCCCGCAGCCGGAGGGCCCCAAGGGCGACGTTCGCTCCGCGCTTCGCCAGGGCGAGGTCGGCTGCGCCAACCGCGACGCCGTCGGCCTGAACCGCGCCGAGCGCGACCTCTGCGACGAGAAATTCGGCAAGGGCGCCAAGGAGGCCGACTTCGAGGGCCTGGGCCTCGGCTCGGACAAGCAGCGGCTGCTCGACGCCGCCGGCGGGCGCAAGGAGGCCAACCGCAGGTATCGGGAGGCCCAGCCGACCCCGGGCGTCAGCGACGCCGCCGGCGGCTCAGGCCAGCCCTCCAAGCCCCGCGACCTGCCGAACTGACTGGGATGTAGGCCGACAGCGCTCCCGAAACCCGACGGGCCGGAGCTAGCTGGTCGGGAGGTTCTTGGAGAGGAAGGTTTCCAGCGCCTGCAAGGTCTGGGTCCGGGTGGCGGATTTGGTCAGGTAGTGGTTTTCATCCGTCAGCGTGATGAACTCGACCGGCTTGCCAGCCGCCTTCATCGCCGCGGCCATGACTTGGGACTGCTCGATCGGAACGATGGTGTCCTTGTCGCCATGGATCAGCAGCAGCGGGGTGCGGACGTTGGCGGCAAGCTTTGCGGGCGACGTGGCCGCCAGCTTGGCGATCGAGGCGTCGCCCAGGATGGTGCGCCAGGCTTCCATGCCCACCCCGTCCTCGCCATAGAGCCGCTTGGCCTCCACGAGGAACAGGCCGAGATCCGAAATGCCGGCGATCGAGGCGGCGCATTTGTAGGCCTCCGGGTGCAAGGTCGCGCCCGCCAGGGCGGCATAGCCGCCGTAGCTTGCGCCAACGATGCACACTCGCGTCGGATCGGCGTCGCCGGTCGCGGCGACGGCAGCAATGCCATCGAGCAGGTCGGTCTGCATCTTGCCGCCCCATTCGCCCTTCCCCGCGTCCTCGAAAGCCTGGCCGAAGCCCCAGGAGCCGCGGAACTGCGGCTGCAGGACCGCATAGCCGCGCGTCGCGAGGAATTGTGCGAGGAAGTCGAAGCCGTAGCCATCTCGTGAGCTGGGCCCGCCATGCGGAAGGACGACTAGCGGCGCCTTGGCGCCCTGAGCCGCCGCGCCCGGGGGCAAGGTCAGATAAGCGGGGATCTCCAGGCCATCGCGGGCCCTGTACGTGATCCAGCGCGACGCCCCGAGCGTCACCCCCTTGAGGCTCGGGTACTCCTCACCGAGCAGCGAAAGCTCCTTTCGGGGCTTGTCGAACAGGTACCAGACAGGCGGCGACGTCTTCGAGGTGGCCCGCACGACAAAGCGGGTGCGGTCGTCAGACCAGTTCACGAGCGCAACGGACCCGCCCTTGAGCGCTTTCAGGAGCGTGGCGTGCACCGCGCCAAGTTCCGGATCGAACCAGGCGACCGTTGGGTTTTCGGCGCCCGACACGATTCCCGCCGCGGTCTGGCGTACGTTGTCCCAAGCGAGCGTTGCGAAGTCCGACAAGGGCTCGCCCAGCGGCTCACTGGAACCGTCGCTGAGCTTCACACGCACGAGCCGATTGTTCAGGCTCAGATAGATGGCGTCGTCCGGCTCGGAGTATCCGAAGTAGGCTCGCCGGCTCTCAAGGTCGCCACCCGCCCATGCCCGGGACCACTGGGAGGCGCCCTTCGCGCGCCCCATCACCGAGAACTTGTGATTGAGTTGATCGATCTGCAGGCGGACGCGCGCCTGCCCGGTCGAATCGACCTCCCACCCGACCGTGTCATAGTCGCCGCGCTCGCCGAGCACGCCCTTGCCGGTCACGGGATCGACGCTCCACAGCGCCGCGACGAACGGATTGTCGACGCCCTTTCGCGCCATCTTGGTGTTGGAGTCTGAGCTTGGGCCGAGAGATTGCAGCAGGCCGCCGACCATCACGCGCACTGGCGTCTTGCCGGTGACGCCAAGGATCGGCTGATCGATGAGGTATTGCGAGACGCCGTCCGTCGCCAGGAGTCGAGAGAGGACCTTGCCCTCAGCGCTGATCGAGATGTTGCGCTCGAACCGGTACTCTTCCCGAGGGCCAAGCTTCTCCCAAACCGCAACCCGCGCCAGGACGAAGTCATTGCCTGCCCAGTGCAAGTCGACGCCTTCGACGGAGCCGAGCGGCACGATGGGCAGACCGGGCTGGTCGATGGTGGCGATCGACACCACACGCTGGTCGGCAGCGCCGCTGAGGATCGCCACCCGCTTCCCGTCTGGTGACAGTTCCGCGCTCACGACCAACGGGATGGCGCCAAACGCGCTCGCCGGCGGCGGAGCCGCAGCGGCCGAACCGGCCACGCCAACAGACACGGCCAAGGCCGCCCCAAACATCTTCATCGATCACCCCACCCGTTCCCCAGGCCAAGCTAGCTGACTCGGGGCGCGCATCAATCGGCGATCGAGCGCGAGTGCTGCGCTGCAAACCAAAACGGCCCGGGATTGCTCCCGGGCCGTTCGGTGTTCTTGCCTTCAGAGAGGTCTAGGATTCGACCTTCTCGGCCTCCGCATCGGCGGCGATGACCTCCGGAAGCGGCTCCATGGCCTCTTCGCGGCTGGCGGTCAGGGCCTCGTCGCGCTTGGCGGCGATGCGCTGCAGGTTGCGCAGGTACGAGCCGGTGCCCGCCGGGATCAGGCGGCCCACGATCACGTTCTCCTTCAGCCCTTCCAGGGTGTCGATCTTGCCCTGGACGGAGGCTTCGGTGAGCACGCGGGTGGTTTCCTGGAACGACGCCGCCGAGATGAAGCTGCGAGTTTGCAGCGACGCCTTGGTGATGCCGAGCAGGACCGGCTGGACGATCGCCGGACGGCCGCCACGGGCTTCCGTCTTGGCGCTCTCCTCGTCGACCTCGATCTTGTCGAGGTGGTCGCCCTTGAGCAGACCGGTGTCGCCGGGCTCGAGGATTTCCACCTTCTGCAGCATCTGACGGACGATCGTCTCGATGTGCTTGTCGTTGATCGGCACGCCTTGCAGGCGGTAGACCTCCTGGATCTCGTTCACCAGGAAGTCGGCCAGGGCCTCGATCCCGAGGATCCGCAGGATATCGTGCGGGTCGGGATTGCCGTCGATCAGGTACTCGCCCTTGCGGATCACGTCACCGTCGTGGACGGCGATGTGCTTGCCCTTCGGGATCAGGAACTCGACCGCCTCGCCGCCATCCTCCGGCGTGATCTTGATCCGGCGCTTGTTCTTGTAGTCGCGCCCGAACTCGACCCGGCCGTCCATCTCGGCGATCACCGCGCAGTCCTTCGGACGGCGGGCTTCGAACAGCTCGGCCACCCGCGGCAGACCGCCGGTGATGTCCCGCGTCTTGGCGCTTTCCGTCGGGATCCGCGCCATGACTTCACCCGGCTTCACTTCGTCGCCGTCGCCGATCGAGAGCACCGCGCCCACCGGCAGGAGGTAACGGGCCTCGCCGCCGTTGGAGATGCGCATGTAGGCGCCGTCTTCGCCGATCACCGCCATCGCCGGACGCAGGTCCGAACCCTTGGTGGAGGCGCGCCAGTCGATGACCACGCGGTTGGTGATGCCGGTGGCTTCGTCGGCTTCCTCGCGGACCGACATGTTCTCCACCAGATCCTCGAACCGCACCTTGCCGCCCACTTCGGTGATGATCGGGGTGGTGTAGGGGTCCCATTCGGCGAGGCGTTGGCCGCGCTTGACCTTCTCGCCGTCCTTGACGCGCAGGCGCGCGCCGTAGGGCGGCTTGTAGGCTTCGCGGTCCTTGCCATCGACCTGGACGGTCAGGGCCAGGTTGCGGCTCATGCCGATCAGGTGGCCCTGGGCGTTCACGACGGTGTTGCCGCCCGAGATCTTCACCACGCCGTCGTTGGCGCTTTCGAAGAACGACTGCTCGGCCACCTGGGCCGTGCCGCCGATGTGGAAGGTCCGCATGGTCAGCTGGGTGCCGGGTTCGCCGATGGATTGGGCGGCGATGACGCCGACCGCTTCACCGATGTTCACCGGCGTCCCGCGGGCCAGGTCGCGGCCGTAGCAGGCGCCGCAGACGCCGACCTTGGTCTCGCAGGTCAGCACCGAACGGATCTTCACCGACTGGACGGCGGCGGCCTCGACGAGGTCGCACATGTTCTCGTTCAGGTAGGTGTCTGCCGGCACGATCACTTCGCCGGTGTTCGGGTCCTTGATGTCCTCGGCCGCGAAACGGCCCAGGATACGCAGGCCCAGAGAGACCAGCACGTCACCGCCTTCGACCACGGCGCGGAGCGTGATGCCCCGCGTGGTGCCGCAGTCTTCCTCGGTGATGATGCAGTCCTGCGCCACGTCCACCAGACGACGCGTCAGATAGCCGGAGTTGGCGGTCTTCAGCGCGGTGTCGGCCAGGCCCTTACGGGCGCCGTGGGTGGAGTTGAAGTACTCCTGGACGGTCAGGCCTTCCTTGAAGTTCGAGATGATCGGCGTCTCGATGATCTCGCCG
>DASXKT010000237.1:0-8425 GCA_036496685.1 Phenylobacterium sp. | reverse complement strand
CCAGGGAGCACGTCCTGCCGCCCCCTTACGTTGTGAAGCCCAACGCCGAAGGCTCCTCGGTCGGCGTCTACCTCGTGTTCGAGGGCGCCAACACGCCGCCGCAGGAGGTCGTCGCGCCGTCATGGACGTTCGGCGAGGAAGTGATGGTCGAGCCCTATGTCCGCGGACTGGAGCTGGCCGTGGCGGTGATGGAAGGCAAGGCGCTGACCGTCACCGAGATCGTGCCGCGCACCGGCTTCTACGACTACGACGCCAAGTACGGCGAGGGCGGTTCGAGCCACGTGCTGCCGGCCCGCATCCCGGAACAAGTGGCTGAAGCGTCCAAGCGTCACGCCGAGCGCGCGCACGCCGCGCTTGGTTGTCGCGGCGTTACCCGAAGCGACCTTCGTTATGACGACATTAACGAGGTTCTGGTCCTTCTAGAGGTGAACACTCAACCGGGAATGACGCCCACCTCGCTCGCGCCGGAGCAGGCGGCTCACCTCGGCATTGGGTTCGATGACCTTGTGCTCTGGATTACGGAGGACGCGTATGCCCGCGGTATTGCGGGGGGCCGGGCGCGGCAGCGCCAAGGCTCGGAGCAAAAGCTCCGCCAGTCCCACTAAGAGCCGCGCGGCCTCCGCCAAGGCCGCCGCGGCGACGCCGCCGCGCATCCGTATCTCGCCCAAGTTGGTCGCCGCTGGCGCGGGCGTCGCCGTGCTCGGCGTGCTCGGGATCGTGCTGGCGACCGACCACCGCGCGGAGCGGCTGGCGCAGGCCGCCAACGACGGCTTCCTGAACGAGACGGCCGTCGCCGGCCTGCGGCTCGAAAATGTCCGCCTGTACGGCGCCTCGCCTCAAGCCAGCGCGGATATCCTGCGCGCCGCGGCGCTGCCGAAAGGGGCGCCGCTGCTTGGCGTGGACCTGGGCGCCGTGCGCCAGCGGATCCAGCAGGTGGGCTGGGTGAAGCAGGCGCGCGTGATGCGTCTGTTCCCCGACAGCGTTGTGATTTCGGTCGACGAACGCAAGTTGCTGGCGGTGTGGCAACACGACGGCCGCGCCGGCGTGATCGACACCGATGGCGTGGTCGCGCCCGAAGCCGATCCGGCGCACTTCGCTGGCCTGCCCCTGGTGGTGGGGCAGGGCGCGAACCTGGCCGCCCAGACGATCCTGGGTCCGGTGATGTCGCGGGCGCGATTGGCTCAGCGACTCGATGCGCTGGTGCGCGTCGACGGGCGGCGATGGGATCTGCGGCTGAAGGACGGCTCGATCGTACAGCTGCCGGCGACGGACCAGGAAGGGGCCCTGGTCAAGCTCGATCAGCTCGATCAGCAGTCGCGGATCCTGGATCTGGGTTTCTCACGGATCGATCTCAGAGATCCGGAGATGGTGGCGGTGCGGCCGCGGCAATCGCCGACGGCCACGGGGGCGAACGGGGCGGGATGAGACTGGAGATCAAGGAAGAGCGGGCCGCGTTCGTGGAGGCCGAGCGCCGCGGGGGCGGTCGCGACGGCCTGAAGGTCGGATTGGGCCGCGCGCCGGTGACGGCGGCAGTGGACTTGGGCGCCTCGAAAGTCGCCTGCTTCATCATGAAGCCGGAAGGGGTCCGCCCGGCTGATCGCACCATTACGGCGGCTGGTGTCGGTTACGTGCAGTCGCGCGGGGTCCGCGGCGGGGCGGTGATCGAGGTCGACGAGGCGGCCAGTGCGATCGCCAAGGCGGTCGAGCGGGCCGAGGCGCTGGCGAAGGTCAGCGTGGCTGGCGTGACCGTGAGTACGGCGGGCGGCCAGCTCGCGAGCCGGCGGCTCACCGCCAATGTCTCGCTTGGCGCGCGGCCGATCGGCGACGCCGATCTGGCGCGCGCCATCGGCGTCGCAGTCTCGGGTCTGCGCATGCCTGGCCGGCGGGTGATCCACATGCGGCCGATGTCGTGGTCGGTGGACGGCGCCAAGGGCGTGCGCGATCCGCGATCGATGTTCGGTCGCCAGCTCGGCCTGAACCTGCTGCTGGTCTCGATGGACGAGCAGGTGTTCCAGACCATTGCCCACTGCGTCGAGCGCGCACACCTGCAGTTCGAAGGCCTGGTCGCCGCGCCCTTCGCCTCGGCCCTCGCCACGCTCGAGGAAGACGAGATGGACCTCGGCGCGATCCTGATCGACATGGGCGGTGGGTCGACCTCGCTAGCGGTCTACGCTGGCGGCAGCCTGACCCATGTCGACAGCCTGGCGGTTGGCGGCGCGCACGTGACTCAGGACGTTGCCCGCGGCCTCTCGACGTCGATCGCCGGCGCCGAACGGATCAAGACCCTGCACGGCTCGGCGATCGCCTCGTCGAACGAGGACCGCGAGATGATCGAGGCGCCGCCGCGCGGCGACGATCCGGGCGCCGGTCCGGTGATCGCGCCGCGTTCGTTACTGAAGGGGATTATCGCGCCGCGAGTGGAAGAAACGCTGGAACTCCTGCGCGAGCGGCTGCGGGCGTCTGAGGCGCCCGTCGAACCGGGCGCCGGGATCGTGCTGACGGGCGGCGCCAGCCAGTTGGCGGGGGTGCGCGAGGTGGCTGTGCGGGTGTTCGATCGGCCGGTCCGCCTGGGCCGGCCACGCCGCGTGCCGCACCTGGCCGACGCGGCGTCGGGCCCGGCGTTCTGCGCCGCGGCGGGGGTGCTGCACCGCGCCGCATTCGGCCCGAAGGAAGCCGGCCCGCACAAGCCGACCGCCAAGCCGCGAGATGCCGAGGGCAACGTCGTCGCCCGCGCCGCGGCCTGGTTGCGCGACAACCTCTAGCGGCGTCATCGCTTCGCAGCTGCGGCAACGCGTCCGGCCCAAGGTCCGCAATCCAAGGCCAAGCTCAACGCCAGCAACGAAAAAAAGGGCGCGTCAACCTCGCCCCCCAACCGACTCACCGTATGCAGTTAACGCGCAATTAAGGATGGTGGTCGTTCAGTTAATCCCATCCGCGAAGCAGGGCCGGCGAGCGATTCGCCGTCCTTCATTTACAGGCATGGCGGAAGGACGCGGGGTTCCTGATGACGTTCAAGGTATTCGCACCGGAAACCAAGGAGCTCAAGCCGAGGATCGTGGTCTTCGGCGTGGGCGGCGCCGGTGGTAACGCAGTCAACAACATGATCGAGGCCGGCCTCGAAGGCGTTGAATTCGTCGTCGCCAACACCGACGCCCAGCAGCTTGCTTTCTCCAAGACCGAACAGCGTGTCCAACTCGGCGTCCAGGTCACGCAGGGACTTGGCGCCGGCGCACATCCCGAGGTCGGGATGTCGGCGGCCGAGGAGTCGACCAGCGAGATCGGCGAGCACCTCGACGGCGCGCACATGGTGTTCATCACCGCCGGCATGGGAGGTGGCACCGGCACCGGCGCCGGCCCGATCATCGCCAAATGCGCCCGCGAACGCGGCATCCTGACCGTCGGCGTGGTGACCAAGCCGTTCCACTTCGAGGGCCGCCACCGCATGCGCCTGGCAGACGCCGGCATCGCCGAACTGCAGCGCTACGTGGATACCCTGATCGTCATTCCGAACCAGAACCTGTTCCGCGTCGCCAACGAGCGCACCACCTTCGCCGAAGCCTTCGCCATGGCCGACCAGGTGCTGCATTCGGGCGTCCGCTCGATCACCGACCTGATGGTGCTGCCGGGCCTTATCAACCTCGACTTCGCCGACGTCCGCACGGTGATGACCGAAATGGGCAAGGCGATGATGGGCACGGGCGAGGCGACCGGCGAAGGTCGTGCGCTGATGGCCGCCGAGAACGCGATCCAGAACCCGCTGCTCGACGAAGTGACGCTGAAGGGTGCGAAGGCCGTGCTGGTGAACATCACCGGCGGGCTCGACATGACGCTGCTCGAAGTCGACGAGGCGGCGAACGCGATCTCCAACCAGGTCGATCCGGAAGCCAACATCATCTTCGGGGCCGCGTTCGACCCGACGCTGGCCAACACCCTGCGCGTCTCCGTCGTAGCGACGGGCATGGATGGGATGTCGATCTCCGCCATCGAGCCTGCGCCGCGCCGCACGACGCGCCGCGCCGAGCAACCGCAAGCCTACACGCCGGCCCCAATGCCGGAACACATCCCTGAGCCGTACGTGGCGCCGGTTCCACCGATGCCCGAGCCGGTCCGTCAGCCGGAACCGGTGCTCGCATTCGAGTCCGCGCCGACGCCCGAGCCCTTGGCGGCCCATACGCCCGAACCGGCCCCGATCGCCGTCTTCTCCGCGCCGGAACCGGTGCTGCAGACCACGACCTTCGAGCCCGTGCGTCCGCCGACCCACGTCGCCCCAAGGGCGGTCGAGCCGGAAGTCCGGCACGAAGAGCCGGTGGTCGCCGCCGCGCCCGAGCCGACGATCATCCAGCCGCAGGTCCGCCCCGTCGCCCGCATTGTCGATCCGTCGGTGGCGGAGGAGGACGAAGCCGGGCCGCTGTTCCCGGAATCGCCCGGCTACGGCGAGGAACGCCGCCAGAAGAGCGGGTGGCTCAGCATCTTCGGCCGCCCGCGCCACGACCAGACGCCGGCCCCGGCGATGCGTTCCGGCGCTTCGCCCCAGTCGCACGCCCACCCCGTTCCGGCGGAAGCGGCGGACGACCCGGACGATCTGGAGATCCCATCGTTCCTGCGCCGCCTGGCCAACTGACGGCCGGGCGGGCGCGCCTTCCTTGGCGGGGTCCCGCCGGGCTGGGAGCAGACGGGGTCCGGCCCGCTTGCCTTATGAAGAACCCTCGACGACCGCGGACAAGCGCCTGAGGGCTCTTAGCGCGTGGGGGGGGCGACGCCGTGATCGAGAAGGGTTTCGACCAGCGTCCTCGAAAGGCGGCGGTGTTCCGTCCGGTACGGGTCGAATCTGTCCCGCGTGACGATCAGCAAACGGCCGCCGTCCGTTACGCTCTCAGTCTCGATGCCTGGCGGCGCTGGGACGCGCGCCGCGGTCGCCGCATCCAAGTAGACGATCCAGGGCATCTGGAAGCCGGAATACGGGAACGGCGGCTCGCCAGGGTCGGTCGGCGGCTTCCCGGACCAGATGTAGCATTGCGTGTTGGCGCAGATCACAGGCCAGCTCGCCACGAGCACCAAGAGAGTCCGCCGATAAAGCTCAAACCGGACCAGATCCAGATCTGGCGGCACGAGTTCCCAGCCGAGGCCAAACGTGAGGAAATTCCTGAATTCAGAGCCCGCGCACAACGTGATGTGGGCGCGGCGGGAACCAGGCGGGCCGTCCGGCCCAAAGCCGCTCTGAGCATGAACCAGGTACCCCTCGGACGGATCGGGCTCTCCTTCGACAATTCTCACATTCTCGCCAACGAACTTGCCAGCGGACGGGCGCCGCGCGGCAAGCGTGTAAGGTTCGCCATCAACCGACTCCCTCCACCACGCAGCGACGGCTCCACCGTTTCTAGCAGATCAAGCGTGGTGAAGAACTTGTGGCCGATCTGGGCTGGTGATTCCGCTCGCCCCGGCCACTGCAAGTAAGTATTGTATAGCAAGTAAGACGTTTCAATATCTCCGCCCAGGACGAGCCCGCGTTCATCGAACTTGGGATTGAGTTCGACGGGGCTTCGCTTGGCGCGCGCCCTCTAGCCGCTCCAATTTCCTCAATGTCCAAGTCACCGGTCCTATTGATGTGGCTGCGGAGCAGCTGCTTTCCGATCCGGCCGCCCAAGAATACCAGCCAGCTTGAATCGGGGAACTATCCGGTTGACGTACCAGACCCAATAGGTAGTTTTGAGTCGGCGTGACAGGCCGGCCACCTAGAGGGGAAAGTACCGAGACCCCGCCTCGCTCAGGAGAGGTTCCCTTGATTCAACAAGAGCGAGGCTGGGATGACCGGCCGTGGACACGAAGTGGAGAGATATAGAGTTCCTGGCCGAGGCCTTGCGCGCCGGCTGGCGCGACTTGGCGCTAGGAAGCGATTTTCCTCCGCCGATGGCTAGCTATGCATCGGCGGTTCGGGTCTTTCTTTCGGAACTTGAGTTACTGGGTTGGACGGTACCTTCCCCGCCTTCAATTGACCCTCAAAATTCAGCCACGTTAAGCAGTCGGACACGTAGCAAAAATAGTCCTCCTGCTGTTCCAGTGTCGGAATTGTTATCGGATAGGGCCGCAAGTTACCGTCAAAGTACGGAGCGTGTTCAGCTGCCATCGGCTGGAGATCAAAGAACGTAAGAACCCCCTCTCTTGGCATCCAATTGGAATGGGCATACTGATTTCTTATCTTCCTGCAAGTGTGCATTGCCGCAATCGTTTTTTCAAATATCGTCCTAACCTTACCAACCTTGAGGGTTGGGCGAACTAAGGCGTCTGCCATCAATATGCGTTGATTTTCGCCTGCGGCTCGAAAGATCACCTTCATAGCTACTTCGCGATTTTGGGTCATCCACCCGACGGC
Organism: Phenylobacterium sp.; assembly: GCA_036496685.1. Taxonomy (GTDB): domain Bacteria; phylum Pseudomonadota; class Alphaproteobacteria; order Caulobacterales; family Caulobacteraceae; genus Phenylobacterium. The sequence goes on along the minus strand of DASXKT010000237.1, from coordinate 2,055 downwards.
CAAGCCGAGGTCAAACTCGAGTTCTCCGTATCCCGCCACAAGCCGCCCAATGATCTCCCCTTCCTTGGGGAAGTCAGCGAACGCAGGTAGGATCGTGCGCATGGATGATGATCTCAAAGCCGACCAACAGCGCGACGCGCTGTTGCACCAGCTACTCAAGACGCCGCCACAGCCACGCCCTAAGCGTGACCGTGGGGCGAAACCTAAGCTGCCTTCAGGCGGAGTCGAGTCCAAGGGCGAGCCGAATCGGGCGACAGTGCCCCGTTAGCAAACGGAGCGCCGTCAATGGTCGTCAAGCAGAAGCCGCCGCCAAAAGTGGTGAAGAAGTCCGCCCAGGAACTCCCAAAAAAGGGCGTTTCGAAAGTAGAAAAATCCGAAGACGCGCGGATTGAGTCTGATCAGAAGAATGCGCCAAACCCGAACAAAGGCGGCGGCAAGGGTAAGCCGAAAGGAAAGAAGTAGCCCTTAGGCGGCTTCCCTGATCGTCTCCACCGACGTGACCGAAGACTCAGGGATAATCATCATTCCGGTTCCCTGCCTCCGATCCTCATCGGCGACATAGGCGACGTGCGGGATGAGCGTCAGGTTTCCATTTTCTCTGGCAAACAGAAACCCGACTGACACGCAATCGAGGGAGCCCCGGTGTTCCCAATCCTTGAGAACCGTCCACCCCGAGACTTCGGAGCTGTCCACCCAGTGGACCATGACAAGCGGCCAGCGCATGGCGCTGCTCTAACGTGATTTACGCCGTATAGCCATTATCTTCCGCGCCTTTTGCTTGGCCGTGACCGGCTTACGCAGGCTGTCGATACATCAGGCGCTTGCCCTTGGCGCCGCGCAGCAGTTCGGCCGCGCGCATGGCGTCATCCACGCCGAGCGCCTCGCGGTTAGACCAGCGAAAATCGAACTCTGACAGGTAGCGGTGCAGATGGGCCTCTGAGACGTGATGGAACGTCCCCGTGATCCCGCGCTTCAGGATGGCGAAGTAAGCCTCAGCGGTGTTGCTGTGGGTGTCGCCACCGTCGCGGACGTATTCACCGCTGGCGTGGTCCGTGGAGCCGTGAGAGGCGAACTCGGAGCCGACGCCAAGGTAGACGTTGGAACCGTCCGTCATCAGGCGCGAGGCGCGGTGCGCTTGCGTCGTCAGCACCTTGCGAACCGTCTTGGCGGTGACGTTGGCGACATGGAACGAACGCGCACGGCCCTCGCGCTCAACCAGCGTCACGACCGATTGCTTGCCCGCGCCGGGGCCACCCACGCCAATGCGCTTGTTGCGATGACGGTTCTTTTCCAGACCGCCGACGTAAACCTCATCGGCTTCGATGGTCCGGCCTTCACCGCCTAAAGGGCCGGGAGAGGCCTCCCGAGCCGCTTCGCGCAGGCGATGGAACAGGAACCACGCGGTCTCGTAGCTGCAATCCATCATCCGCATCAGTTGCAGCGCGCTCATCCCCTTCTTGCTGGACGCCATGAAGTGCGCCGCCAGCACCCAAGCCGAAAGCGACACCTTGGACCGCTCCATGACCGTTCCCACGGTCACGGTGAAGGGCTTGCGGCAGTCCTTGCACTTGTAGACGCCAGGCCGGGTGCTCTTGCCTTGGAGCTTGGTGATCCGGTCGTCGGTGACGCCACAGCGCGGGCACACCGGACCTTGCGGCCACAGCAGGCTTTCCAGATGCGCGCGGGCCGCGTCGTCGTCGTGGTAGATCGGGTTCTTCAGGTTGCTCTTGCGGGCGGTCATCGGTCTCAGTCCTTCAACTGAGCCTTATCTACCCCTTGTGCCGTGGTACGTCAACCGGATAGTTCCCTTGAATCGTCAAGAACAAAACAAGAACACGTCTCTGCGATCGAGCTAGCCGAGCTCGCTAGCCGGTTGCCCAGCCATTGCCGCCGGGCTAGCGAGCGGTGATGCGGGTGGCCCGAACATTCCAGACGACCTTGGCGGGCGATGTGCGGATCGCCGGCGTCGGCGTGCACGGCGGCCTGCCGGCGACGCTGACGCTGAAGCCGGCGCCGGCCGACAGCGGCGTTGTGTTCCTGCGGACCGATCTGGAG
>DASXKT010000236.1:0-3123 GCA_036496685.1 Phenylobacterium sp. | reverse complement strand
ATCGCTGCGAGCGTATTGCTGTCGCTGGCCACCCTCGGATGAGTGACCCCCTGGGCGCGCAGGCGCAGGTCGAGCGCCTTCTGGATGTACGGCTTCGCCGCCGCGGGATCACCGCCATAGAGCTGGGCCTCGCCGACGAGTTCATAGGCCAGGGCCAACTCCGCATCGGTAACGCCCCTGCGCGCCTGCTCGGCCGCGAGCGCCGCCTGGGCGTTCTTCAGGCCCGCGGCGCCCTGGCCCATGCGGTTCTGAGCGTCTGCCAGGCCGAGAAGCGCGCGCGAATGCAAGGCGGCAGCTTCCGGCAGCCCGCCGGTGAGCGCCAGGGCGTCGCCCTGGGATTTGGCGGACGCGGCATAGTCGTCCAGGCCCCATTGCGCCTCGCCCAGGGCGACCAGTTCGCGTGCCCTGGTCGCCGGGGCGACGCCGCGCTGTCGCAGGTTGGCCTGCAGCAGGTCGCTTGCCGGACGGAACAGGCCCAGGCTCGCATAAACTTCGCCCAGCGTGGCGGATAGCTCACCCTTCACGGTGGGCTCGTTCTCCAGGCCATGCTCCAGCTGTTTCGCACCGCGGTCGAGTATCTCCCGCGCGGTGATGGTTTCGCCGCGGGCCTCAGAGGGATCCGCCACCTGGAACATCGACTTCACGAAGGACACTGTCCGTTCGGCCGTCAGCGATTTCTCGCGGGCGATGTCCCGCTGCCGGATCGCCTCGCCGCGCTGCACGACCGCGAAGCCCGCAAGGCCCGCCATGGCCAGGAAGCCCGCCGCCGAGGCGCCGGCCACGATCGCCATCCGGCGATGGCGGCGCGCATGCTCGCGTTGGCGAAGTTCGTCGAAGCCTACGCCCAGGATGCCGGCGATCAGCTTCAGCCGGGCCGAAAGCCGATCATCCTGTCCGGGGCGGATATCGGCGGCCAAAGGCTCGACCGCCCCGCCCTCGAACAGCGCCGGCGGAAATGCCTCAAGTGCGGGATCGAGACCCTCCCGGCGCGAGGCGTTGGGCTGGCCGCCCACCACAAGGCACTGGATGCGGTCGCGCCGGCCAAGCGCCGTAAACGTCCGGATCTCCTCATTGACCCATCGCGATTGCGCCGCGTCGGGCGAGCAGATGACGATCAGGGTCGCGGACGCTTCGAGCGCGGTCCTCACCGACGCGGCCAGATCGCCCGACGTGGCCAGCTCCTGGCGATCCTGGAAGATCGGCGGCAGGCGCCGGGCGATGATGCCGAGCGCACTGTCGCGTCCTACCAGCCGGCTGGGGATCCGGTAGGTCTCGAGCTCGCGATGAAGCCGTGAGGCTGCGTTCCGATCCGCGTGGTTGTAGCTGATGAAGGCTGCGTACCGCATCGACGCGGGCAGATGTCAGGCCGGGATCGGGCGGCCCCGCCGACGAAGCGCGACGCCGGCGAGCCCGAAGCCGGAGATCATCAGCGCCCAAGTGGCCGGTTCCGGCAGGCCGGGGCTCTCAGCATCCGGGCCAAGGCTCAGCCCGACCAGCCCGTCGGGGAACACGCTGGGATCCGTCCACGTAACGCCCATCATCTGCCCACCCGCAGGAGTCCCATGAAGCAGTGAGATCGTCGGCAAGCTGGGAGAGATGCTGCCGTACTGGTGGGTGGCGAAGCGGACCTGCATCATGCCGTGATAGCCGGCCTGCGTATGCCAATCGCCGATGAAGTAGTCGACCAGGATCTCGTCCACTGTCCCCGCCGGAAGGCCGTGGTCCGTTCCCCCGTTCCTGGAAACCGTGACCCCCACGTCGTTCGGGTCCGTAAGGACGCCTGCGAGGTCCGGGGAGGTGGGCGAAAGATCCTCGAAGCCCACCGCGGCGTAGTAGTCGCCGAGGCTCGCTAGGTTCCCCAGGGTCGCGCCGACCGGCAGGGCCTGGCCCAGGCCGATCACGCCGTCCCGATAGACGTAGATCTTGTTGAAGCTGCCGCCGTTGTTCAGGGCGACATTGAAGCCCATGTCGAACCCGGTGCACGATTGTCCGAGTTGGCACAGCGTGAAGGGTGAGGTTTGGCCGCCGATCGGCGAGTCGATCTGAACGTCGCCGCTGGCGCGGGCGGCGCTGGAAATCAGCGCCAGCGCGGCCGCGCCGGCCGCGAACGCAATCCTACGGATAGTAACAATCATACTGCCCCCCCGACCAGACGCTATCCAGGCGAACGCAGCGTAGGCTGCCCGCAGCCACGCACGCCTTAGCAAGATTTATCCAGGGGCCGCCCGGTATTCACCGTCGGTAACCCCCCGCGAGGTTCGTTCACCCCGATTGTTCACTGTCCCACGATGGAACGGGGCCGGGGGAAGGTCAATGTGGAGAGTTGTGGAAACTGGCGCATTTCCAACCTCTTGTTCATGTCCCTCGGTAGGATTGCCGAATAACCCAGGGATCAACCTCCCGCCCACTCGTAATTCACTGCGCAATGGGTCCCCCTTTCTAGCCCGCGCACGGCTGTCCGCGCGCCTGACGCCTATGCGTTGTCAAAGGTGCGAGATGGACCCGGCAGGCGCTGATAAGTCTAGCGGGGCTGTATGATACCCGCCGATCCGTGGCGGATGAGGCGTTCCGCACCGGTGTCCGCGCCACCTTCCGTGTCACGCCCCCCGCTCGACCAGGCGTCGTCTCGGCCGTCCCGCGAAGCCGCAGCTGCTCCGCGAACGCCTGACCGATCGGATAAAAATGCTGCCTCAACGGCAGGTGCTGTCCCAGTTGCGGCGCAACCTGCGCCGCATGTATCGTCCGAGCCGTTTCGTCGGCAAAAACACGTGATGAATCGCCGAGCGCCCTGGAGGTTTCGGTGAGGTAGTCGAGAAACAAGTGACCAAGGCGCTCAAGATTTCCGTGGCGCGGTATGGGGCTTAGGCGGCGGCGGAAATGACCGACCCACGACAGCTCTCGACACGCGAGCGGACGGAAGCAGCCCGTTGGCACGCACGTCTTGGCAACCGCTCGGTCACCCAGAAGACCTTGCGCGATTTCGAAGCCTGGCGGGAGCGTCCCGCCAACGACATGGCCTACCAGGACGTGGCTGCGCTCTGGGAGGCGTCAGGACGCCACGCCAACGATCCGGAGATCGTCGGCCTCTACGGCTCCGCCTTGGCGCGACGAGCGCGGGTCCGG
>DASXKT010000235.1:0-6572 GCA_036496685.1 Phenylobacterium sp. | reverse complement strand
CCGAGGCCGAGCGCGAGCTTGCCGTCCAGGGACGGGCGGGACGGGTACTCTATCCCGTCGAGGTCAAGATCGTCGGCGCGGAGGGCGCGCCCCTGCCCCACGACGGCGTCTCGGCCGGCGACATCTGGGTGCGGGGCCCCTGCGTCGCCAGTGGCTACTACAGGGCCGAGGGCGGCGAGATCCTGGATGCGGACGGCTGGTTCCCGACCGGCGACGTCGGCACGCTGGACGCCCATGGCGCGGTGGCGATCACCGACCGGGTCAAGGATCTGATCAAATCCGGCGGCGAATGGATCAGCTCGACCGACCTCGAAAATGTCGCCACCGGCTGCCCGGGCGTGGCCCAGGCGGCGGCCATTGCGGTTCCACATCCCAAATGGCAGGAGCGGCCGGTGGTCCTGGTCGTCCCCGCGTTGGGGGCGGAGATCGACACCGACGCCGTGATGGCGGCCATGCGCGGCAAGTTGGCCCGTTGGCAGTATCCGGACGACGTGGTCGTGGTGGACGCCCTGCCGCTCACCGCGACAGGCAAGATCGACAAGAAGACTCTGCGAGTCCGCTATCAGGGCCACCTGACCGCTGTGACGCCATGAGATCTCGCACAGGGGAGGATGCACTATGACTGCGGCGGAGATCGACAAGACGCCGATCGCCTATTTTCCGGAGATCCGGACCTTGGGCGACGCACCCCGGTTCCACGGCCGCACCCGCGGCGGCGAGACGGCCTTCTTCTTTGAGGGACGCCGGACGACTTACGCCGAATTCGACCGCCACACGGCCCGCGTCGCCAACGGCCTGATCGCCGAGGGCGTGAAGCACGGTTCGCGGATCGCCTACCTCGGCAAGAACTCCGACCGCTATTTCGAGATCCTGTTCGGCGCGGCGCGCATCGGGGCGGTGCTCGCCCCGGTCAACTGGCGGCTCGCCGACCCCGAGGTGCTCTACATCACCAACGACGCCGACGCCGAGATCCTGTTCGTCGATAACTACTGCTCGGCGGTGGTCGACCGCATCGAAGGCGACCTGACCAAGGTGCGCAAGATCATCGCCATGGATCCTCAGGCGGGCGGGCGGGAGAGCTATGCAGACTGGCGCGACCGCCAGGACGACACGGACCAAGTCGCCAAGGTCTCCAGCGACGACGTCTTCGTCCAGCTCTACACCAGCGGCACCACCGGCATGCCGAAGGGCGTCCAGCTCGCCCACCGCAACTTCTATGCCTTCAACATGTACGCCGCGACCAACCCCGGCGCTTTCGGGCCGGACATGGACTGGAACGACTGGGATCCTGACGACGTGAGCCTGGTCGCCCTGCCCGTGTTCCACATCAGCGGGACAGGTTGGGGCGTGGTCGGGGTCTACGCCGGGGCGTTCAACGTCGTGCTCGCCGAGTTCGAGAACAAGGCGGTCATCGAAGCCATCCGCGACTTCAAGGTCTCCAAGACCGTGCTCGTGCCGGCCACGATCCAGATGGTGCTGGACTCGCCCGGCCTCGACCCGCGCGACTTCTCTTCGATCACCGACTTCCTCTATGGCGCCTCGGCGATCCCGATCGACCTTCTGCAGCGCGCCGTGACGACCTTGGGCTGCGGCTTCATCCAACTCTACGGCATGACCGAGACCTGCGGCGCGGTCACCTACCTGCCGCGCGTCGACCATGCCGAAGGCAATCCCCGCATGGCTTCGGCCGGCAAGCCGATCCCTGGGGCGGAGATCCGGATCATGGATCCCGAGTCCGACACGATGTTGGGCCCCAATGTGGTGGGTGAGATCTGCATCAAGTCGCCGACCACGATGCTCGGCTACTGGAAGCAGGATGCTGAAACCGCCCGCTGCATCCAGAAGGACGGTTGGGTCCGCAGCGGCGACGCCGGCCGGCTGGATGAAGACGGCTACCTGTTCATCTCAGACCGCGTGAAGGACATGATCGTGTCGGGCGGCGAGAACGTCTACCCGGCCGAGGTCGAGAACGCGATGTACGGCCACCCCGATATCGCGGAGGTCGCGGTGATCGGCGTGCCTGACGCCAGGTGGGGCGAGGCGGTGAAAGCCGTGGTGGTGGTGCGTCCCGGAAGAACGCCCGACGCCGCCGGCATCCTGGACTACACGCGGCGGCGGATCGCCGGGTACAAGCTGCCCAAGTCTGTCGACTTCGTCGAAGCCCTACCCCGCAACGGCACCGGCAAGGTGCTCAAGCGCGATCTGCGTGCGCCCTATTGGGCCGGCCGCGATCGACAGGTGAACTGAGCCATGACCGACCTGGAACGGATGCTCATCGAGCATGCCTGCGGCAAGCTGCAGATGCAGTATGGCGTCTTCGCGGACCGCAGCGACATCGAGGGGTTTACCAACCTCTTCGTGCCTGATGGCTCTGTCGCGGTGCCGGAGCATCCGCCGTTCGTCGGCCATGATGCGATCCGCGGGTCGATCCAGGCTCTGGCGGCGCTGGGGGTCACCATGCGCCACCTGCTCACCAACTCCGTCGTCGATGTCGTCGACACCGATACGGCGACGGGGGTCAGCTACCTGGTGGTCTACAACAGCGCCGAGCCCGCGGACGCCACGGGCCAGCGCCCCGTCGAGACGCCCGCCACGATTGGCGAATATGCCGACACGTTCCGTCGGACCGAGGACGGCTGGCGGTTTCAGACACGAGTGCTGACGCGGGTGTTCCGCAAGGCGACGTAGAACCACCCGTCTGGCGGTTCGCGCCGGGCCGGGTGTCTAATTGAATATCGCCTCGAGCGGGCGAAAGGCGAAGGAGGCCGCGATGGAAATCGGGAACTGGAAATCGATGGCCGGCATGGCGGAGGTCTACCGCACCGCCCGCGCGCTCGGCATCGAGGCCAACATCGCCGAACTGGAGACGTTCGGATTCACGGTCATCGACCCCGACAAGACCGGCGCGCCGCCCGACTTCGCCGACCGAATGCTGGAAAGCCTCGACCGGATCGGTCGAGAGGAAGACGAACTGGCTGTCGAACTGAACAAGCATGCCGACGGCGAGAAGCCGGCCTATGGCCGTCAGCTGTTCCACCTGCTGGAGCGCGATCCGGTCTTCGTCGAGGCCGTCATGAACCCCGCGGTCCGCACCATGGCCAGCTACCTGATGGGCCTCAGCTATCGGCTCTACAGCATGGTCGCCTTCGTGAAGGACGGGACCGCGCGCTCCACGCCCATGCACTGCGACAGCGTCGGCGTACCCACGCCCCTGCCCGCCTACGGCAGCGTCTGCAACGTCAGCTGGGTGCTCACCGACTATCGGGAAGAAACGGGCACTCTGGGGATGGTCCCAGGCAGCCACCGCTACTGCCGCCATCCGACCGAGTTCGAACAGCCCAAGTTCATTGGCGGCGGGCTGGACGACGCCATGGTGACGCCGGTCATCGCCAAGCCCGGCTCGCTGGCGATCTTCACCGGCAACACCTGGCACTGCACCTATCCGAAGACGACCCTGGAGACGCGGGCCCACGTGGCCGTCGCCTACTGCCGCAATTACGTGAACCCGGCGGAGAGCTACGACGACCTGCCGGACGAGGCGATCGCGCCGCATGGGGCCGAGCTCGCCCGCATGATCGGCCGCACGGCCTGGCAAGGCTATCGCGCCGAAGGGCCCAAGCTCGAAAACATGGCGCTGGTCCGCGCCGCCTATCAGTCCCAGTACGGTTGAACGAGGAGAGCGCCGCATGGCCGAGAAGATCGAACTAGGCAGCCCTGAGTGGCTGGCGGCGCTGAAGGCCCATATCGAGCGCTTCGTGGCGACGCCGGCAGGACAGGCGGCGACCTTCAGCATCTGCGAGGTGTTCACCGACGTCCCGAAACATCTCGACAAGAACGGCGACGGGGTGCTGGCGTGGTACTGCCGCATCGCCGACGGCAAGCTCGTGTTCGCCGAGGGTGAAGTTTCGGACGTCGATATGAAGACGCTCACCGACTACGACTTCATCGTCCCGTTCGCGCGAATGAAGCTGGGGCCGGAAAACGCCGCGGAGTTCACCGAGCAGATGAACGCCGGCGTTGCGGCCGGCAAGCTGAAGCGCGCCGGTCAGTCGGACAAAGCGCCGCCGCCCGAATTCCACGCCATGCACAACGACCTGGCCGAAATCACCGCCTGAGGACCGCCATGACCTCCGACTACATCCTTTACGAAAAGCCCGAAGACGGCGTCGCCCGGATCGTGCTGAACCGCCCTGAGGCGGCAAACGCCCAGGACACCCAGTTCCTCTACGAGCTGAACGCCGCCTTCGACCGCGCCGCCCGCGAGGACGACGTCCGGGTGATCATCCTGGCGTCCAACGGCAAGCACTTCTCGTCCGGCCACGACATCCGCGAGCGCGACCACCACGACAACCAGGAGCGCTACACCCCCGTCGGCACCTCTGTGCAGCAGCGCCGTCCGGGCGCCGAGGGCCGGATGTCCCGCGAGGAGGAGCTCTACACAGGCTTTTCCGAGCGCTGGCGCAACCTGCCGAAGATCACCATCGCCGCCGTGCAGGGCAAATGCATCTCCGGCGGGCTGATGCTCTGCTGGCCGTGCGACCTGATCATCGCCAGCGACGACGCCCAGTTCCAGGAGGTGACCGTCGCCATGGGCATCGCCGGCGTCGAGTGGTTCGCCCACCCGTGGGAAATGAACGCCCGCAAGGCCAAGGAAATGCTGCTGACCGGCGACGCCATCACCGCCGACGAAGCCCTTTCGCTGGGCATGGTCAACAAGGTGGTGGCGCGGGGCGACCTGCCCGAGGCGGCGCTCGAGATGGCCCGCAAGATCGCGCGGCAGCCGAGCTTCGCCACGCGTATGGTCAAGCTCGCGGTCAACGGCGCCCAGGACGCTCAAGGGCGGCCGGCGGCCCAGCAGATCGCGTTTGCGATCCACCAGCTCGGTCACAGCCATTGCATGGAAGTCTATGGCATGCCGGTCGATCCGTCCGGCATCCACGGCGGCGTCCGCAAGTCCTACGCCGAGGGCGACGAGCCCTTCAGGGCGCCTGCTAAGGCGCCCCAGTAGCTTCGGGCCTCAGGCAGAGGGCGTGACCTGCGCCCTCTGCACCCCCGCCAGGCGCGTGACGTCCGGCCCTTCATCCCCATAGCCCTGCCACGCACGGCGCCCCACGAGGCGCGCGAATTCGGGGCCGTAGCGGTCGACGTACTCGTCGGGAATGTCCGCAAAGCTCTCGCCCGGAAACACGTAGTTGCGGCCGTACATGATCGCGCAGTGGACGCGCAGATCCTCGTCTTCCTTGGGATAGGTCCCGTGCCACAGGTTGCCGCTGAACACGAACAGCGACCCGGCCTTGGCCACCACCGGAATGCCCAGACTGTCGTCGCTGGGCCCGCCCATCATGGCGGGGAGGTCCGTCTGGCCCGGCTGGCGGCAATACCGATGGCTACCCGGCACGATGTAGAAGGTGCCCTTCTCGCGGGTGTAGTCGGTCAGGATCCAGCTGGTGTTGCAGGTCGCACCGTAGGGCGGCAGCGGCGGCGCGAAGCCGACGGAATCGCAGTGCATCCGGGTCACGCCGGCCTTGCCGCGCTTGAGCAGGGCGGCGCTGTTGTAGATGTGGTTGCTGGCCCCGGTCAGGTACTTGGCCAGCGTCAAGGCCACCGGGTTGAGGATCGCCTCGGCGAAGATCGGATCCTTGGCCGGCAGGCGGAACAGGCTGCGGCCGTAAACCGGCCGCTGTTCCTGCGGCAGGTTCATCATGTCGACGACGTCGGGGCTCTCGCGGGATTCCAGCGCCAGCACCGCCTCCAGCATGCGGTCGGTGAAACCGGCCGGCGCGACCTTCTCGGGCTCCACGATCGTGAACCCGAAGGCCTCCAGCTCCGCGAGGTTGGTCTCGATGCCGAGTTCGCGGGCCTGGCGGTAGATCTCGCCCAGTTCCGCCGTCGCTTTCCAGTTCCCGATTTCCACGATCAAATACCTCCACCGACAAGAGCCCCGCGGCCCCCCTCAGAAGACACCGGCCGAGGCTCAAACCACTAGGCCGCAGCCACGGCCCGCGCCTCGCGATCGGTTCGCGCGTCCAGCCGGCGGCGGATGATCCCGTGGCGCCGCGCATCGATCGGAAACGCCATGAGCAGGAAGGCGCCGGCCAGGAAGAACGGCATCGAGCCCAGCGCGTAGACGTACTTCAAGGCCTCCACGCCGGCGTGGCTCCCCTTCGCCGCCGGATCGAAGCCGACGAAGGTGAGGAACGGCAGCGTCATGCCCACCGCCAGCGCCGGAGACAGCTTCTGGGCGAAGGACCAGATACCGAAATAGAGCCCGCCGCGCGCCGTCCCGGTCTTTAGGGCGTCGTAGTCGATGATGTCGCCCATCATGGCCAGGGGCAGGGTCTGGAAGCCCGCGCTGGCCGCGCCCGCCGCGAGCATGGCGGCGACGAACCACCAGCCGTCCCCCGGGCGCAGCAGCATGGCGACACAGGCATTGATACAGATGGCCAGGATGAGGGACAGGCCGGCTGCGCGATGCTTGCCGATCCGGCGGCTGATCCACAGCCATACGGGAACGAAGCCCATCACCGAGGCGAACGACCCCAGCAGCACCGGCCCGATGATCTCCGGCTGTC
>DASXKT010000234.1:0-4140 GCA_036496685.1 Phenylobacterium sp. | reverse complement strand
CGGCGACCAGCGGACGGACGAGTATCGGGCGGTGAACCGCCAGGGCCTGACGCCTGCATTGGACATCGGCGAGGGTCGAGTGCTCACCCAGAGCGTGGCGATCCTGGAGTGGCTGGAGGAGGCCCATCCAGAACCGCCGATCCTGCCCAAGGCCGCGCTCGACCGGCAGATGGTCAGGACCATGGCCCTGATCGTCGCCTGTGACATCCACCCGCTGAACAACACCCGCGTTGGCAGAAAGCTGAACAAGATGGGCATCGATCAGGCCGGCATTCTGGAATGGACCCAGGGCTGGATCCGCGATGGGTTCGACGCGCTTGAGCCGCTGGTCGAGCGGCACGGCCGCGGCTTCGCCTTCGGCGAAACCCCGACGCTCGCCGACTGCTGTTTGATCCCGCAGATCTACTCAGCGCGCCGCTACGAAGTCGATCTGATGCCCTATCCTTCAATCCGGTCGGTGGCCGATCGGGCGGGGGACCATCCGGCCTTCCAGGCCGCCCACCCGAACAAGCAGCCTGACGCAGTGCTGGCCTGATATTGGGGGCGACATGCTCGATGACCTGAAAGCCAACAACCGCGCCTGGGCGGCCCGCAAGGTCGCCGGCGACCCCGGCTTCTTCAAGCGGCTGGAAGGCCAGCAGGCTCCGGAATACCTATGGATCGGCTGCTCCGACAGCCGGGTGCCGGCCAACGAGATCGTCGACCTCGATCCGGGCGAGCTGTTCGTGCACCGCAACGTCGCCAACCTCGCCCCGCCGCAGGACGCCAACTACCTGTCGGTCCTGCAATTCGCGATCGACGTCATCAAGGTGAAGCACGTGATGGTGGTCGGCCACTACGGCTGTGGCGGGATCGCCGCGGCGGTGGACGGCAAGCGGCGCGGCCTAGTCGACCACTGGCTGCATCCGATCCGCGAGGTCTTCCACGACCACCACCATGAACTCGACGCCATCGGAGACGAGCGCACCAGGCTCGACCGGCTTTGCGAGCTTAACGTGATCCGGCAAGTGAAGAATGTGGCTTCGGACGTGTTCGTGCAGGACGCCTGGGCGCGCGGTCAGCAGGTCTGCGTGCACGGCTGGGTCTACTCACTCTCTACAGGCTTGGTAAATGACCTGGGCGTCACCGTCGGCGGATTGAAAGACTTGGAGAAGCTCGGATAGGGGGTATTCGTGTTAACGGTATACTTAAGTAAATCGCATGTTTACCTTCATTCGTAACTGATTCATTTACGATGGCCGACGATTGTTCACCCGAACAACTGGGAATCGGGTGCCAACATGCGGTTTCATCCAAGCCAAAACGGCCTATTGAAATTCTTCTTGCGCGACCGGCGTGGCGTCAGTGCGGTCGCTTTCGCCATCACCTTCGCGGTGCTGGCGCCGATGACGATGGGCATCTTCGATGTCTATCAGATCAACGAGCAGCGCGGAAAACTGCAGGACGCGCTCGACGCCGCAGCGCTCTACGCGGCGCGGTCCACCGCCACCACCACCCCCGAGATCGACGCGATCGGTGACAAGGCGCTTGCCGCCAACCTGAAGATGATCCCGGGCGCGACCCTACAGTCCTCCGACTTCACCTTGGACACGACTGGCAGTCCGAAGGTGGTCGCCCAGGCAACCGTTCGGGTGCCGGCGCTGGCCCCCGACGCCTTCACGCACAATCCGCTGCAGGTGAGTTCCGAGGTCACCCGGGCCGGCAACAACCTCGAGGTTGCTCTCGTGCTCGACATCACCGGCTCGATGTCCGCCTCGATCCCGTCCCTCCAGTCGGCGGCCAACCAACTGATCGACCTGGTCGTCTCGGACACCCAGGCCCCCTACTATTCGAAGGTCGCCATCGTCCCCTATGCGGACTCGGTGAACCCCGGGACCTATGTCACCTTGGCGCGGGGCGCTGAGGTGGCCGGCGTCGGCAACGACCCCACCACAGGCGCCGGGATCCCCGGCTACGCCCAGATCAAGTTCAATAACAGCAGCGGCAGCTCCAAGACCTTCAACGACAGCAGCTGCGTCAGCGAGCGGACCGGTGCCGAAGCCTTCACCGACGCCTCCTACACGGTGGCGAAGGTCGGCTGGGTCTATCCGCCGACGTCCGGCAACAACGCCTGCGTCACGCCGACCATCATGCCGCTCTCCAGCGACAAGACCGCCCTGCACACCAAGGTCGGTACACTGAGCTCGAACTACTCCACGGCCGGGCAGATCGGCCTGGCCTGGGGATGGTACATGGTCTCGCCGAACTGGGCGTCGCTGTTCCCCACCGGCCGCGGGGCGGTGGCCTACGGCACGCCGCATACCCTCAAGGCTGTCGTCCTGATGACCGATGGCGCGTTCAACACCGCCTACTGCAACGGGGTGATTTCCTACCAGAGCTCCTATCAGGACGGCACCAGCGGGACGACGTCGGAACACAGCAACTGCGCCTCGCCGAACGGGGATGCGTTCACCCAGGCCCAGACGCTGTGCGCCAAGATGAAGGCCCAGCCCAACAACATCATCATCTACACGGTGGGCTTCAACGTGAGCAGCGACCCCAAGGCCACCTCCCTGTTGAGTGGCTGCGCGACCGACGCCAAGCACGTCTTCTACCCCTCGGATGGTGCTTCGCTGCAGGTGGCGTTCCAGCAGATCGGGGCCGATCTGCAGAGGTTGCGGCTCTCACACTAGAGCCGCCTCTTCCGGACCTCGAAAAGGCCTCTTCCCGGCTACGGGGAGAGGCCTTCTTCTTGCGTGCTAGGCGAGCTTGATCTCGCGCAGGCGCTCCTGGAGGAACGCATCGGCCGTGATCGAGGTGGGGTAGCGGTCGGGGTGGGCGGGATCGACGCAGCCCGGCAGGGTCTTGATCTCGTAGTCCGAATTGAAGTGCAGGAAGAACGGCGTCGAATAGCGGGGCACGCCACGCCGCTCCGGCGCCGGGTTGACCACCCGGTGCGTGGTGGACGGCAGGCGGTGGTTGGTCAGCCGCTGCAGCATGTCGCCGATATTGCAGACCAGTGAGCCGGGTGGAGGGTTGACCGCCAGCCACTGGCCGTCGCGGTCCAGAACTTCGAGCCCCGCCTCCTCGGCCCCCAGCAAGAGCGTGATGACGTTGATGTCCTCGTGCGCGGCGGCGCGGATGTGCGGGCTGTCGAACGGAACCGGCGGGTAGTGCAGCAGCCGCAGGATCGAGTTTCCGAAGTTGACGGTCGGATCGAAGAAGTGGCGGTCCAGGCCCAGGTATGTGGCGATCGCCTCCAGCACCTTCAGGCCCATGGCGTCCAGCGCCCCGTAGAGCCAGCCCACGGTTTCGTGGAACTCGGCGACCTCGGCGTCCGGCCAGACGTTGTCGGCCATGTGGCTGCGATAGGGGTGACCTGGAGGCAGGTCGCGGCCGACGTGCCAGAACTCCTTCAGGTCGTAGTTGGTCTCGCCCTTGGCGGTCTCGACGCCGAACGGGGTGTAGCCGCGCTGGCCGCCGACCGGCAGCTTGTACTTGAGCTTCTTTTCTTCCGGCAGGGCGAAGAACCGCTTGCCGGCCTCGACGGCGTCGTCGATGCGCGCCTGCGGGATGCCGTGGTCGGAGATCACCGCGAAGCCGAAGCGGGCGAAGGACCCGCCGAGCGTCTGGGAGAAGTGGGCGAAGTCGCGGTCGAACTCGGTGAACGAGACGGGCGCGATGCGGGGCGGAAGCGTGTGGGCTTGGCTCATTTCGCCACCTCTACACCCGCTCCTTGTCGGGCTCCACCCGCTCGGACGCCGTCTTTGCCGCGTCTAGGGCCGCCTCGCCCTCCTCCTCCGCGGCGATCCGCGCCATCTCGGCGCGCAGCACCTTCTCGGTGGTCTCGCGGGAATCGCGGGAGGCCAGCGCGTAGCGGTCCTCCTCGCCAGCGATCGGGGCGAGCTGCTTCCAGAGCGCGGCGTCCTGTTCGCGGAACAGGCTGGCGGCGCGCCCGGCGCGGCGTTCGGAAAGGCCGAGCTTCAGCAGGGCGCGGCGGCCGTAGTTCAGCGCGCTTTCGAAGGTCTCGCGCTCGACCGCGACGTTCGGGGTCTTGATCAGCTCATAGGCATGGCGGCGGTCGAAGGCGCGGGCGAAGATGGCGATCTGCGGGAAGGCCTGCCGCGCGGCGGCGACCATCTCGATGGCCTTGTCGCGGTC
>DASXKT010000233.1:0-3884 GCA_036496685.1 Phenylobacterium sp. | reverse complement strand
GGGCCACGCCATGCACGGCGTGATGAAACGCCGCCCCCAGGATCGCGAACTCGACCAGGCGCTGGGCGTCGCAGTCGATGTTGGCGCCGACGTCGAGCACCGTCGTGTGGCCCCGCATCGTCGGCCAGCCGATCACCAGCGCCGGCCGCTCGAGATCGGCGCTCATCCGCAGGATCAGCTTGGAGATGGCCATCAGGGCGCCGGTGTTGCCGGCCGAAACCGCCGCTGCGGCCCGGCCTTCGCGCAACGCCTCGACGGCGTTCCACATGGAAGTGCCTTTGCCGCGTCTCAGCGCCTGGGCGGGCTTCTCGTCCATGCCGACGACGCGATCGGAATGCCGAACCTCGACGCGACGCGCAGCGTCTGGATGCTTCGCGAGACCGGCGGCGATCACCGCCTCATCGCCGTGCAGTAGAAAACGGACATCTTCGGGCAGGGCCGAGATCGCGCGCACGACAGCCGGAATGACCACGGGCGGTCCGTGGTCTCCGCCCATGGCGTCGATGGAAATCACCAATGGCTGGGTCAAGGCGGCGCTTTGGTCCTTCGACGGGTCCCGCCGGATTCGGCCGTGACGATAGCGCCCGGCCCCGGCAAAGCAAACAAGGCCTTAAGCCTTCAGGGCTCCTCGCCCTTCAGTTTCTTGAGCACGGCGAAGGGCGACTCAGGTTCGTCCGGGGGCGTGTAATCGAACGCGACGCCCGGCTTTCGCGCAAAGGGGTCGATCTCCAGCGACAGGTGCTCGACCACGTAGCCGGCCAGATCGATGGCGTCGCCCGCCAGGACGTCGGGAGGATCGGGCGCGTCGGGGTCGTATTCCAGCTCGCCGCCGTTCGCCTGCGGCGCCTGGGGGCTGTCGGCCGGCACGACGCGGACTTCAATCCCGCCGGACAGCGGGTGCTCGAAGGCCTCCAGCGAGACCGCGCAGATCTGTTCGACCACGGCGTCGAAATGGCCGGTGATCTCCGCCCCGTCCAGCCAGGCCCTGACCGTCAGCTGCGCGGTCAGCGCCGGCAGGGATTCAAGGCCCAGGTCATAGGCGATCTTGGCGCGCTGGGCGGCGTCGGGCTCCAGCCTGACGCTGATCGCGCCACGACCGAGCTCATGCAACCGCACAGGCGTGGCCCAGGGCTGGCTCATGCGGCCTTCCAGGCGACCTCGCCGGCCAGGAGACGCTCCAGGGGCTGCTGCGCGAGGGCCGCGCGTTGGTCGAGGACGTAGGAGACCAGGCCGGGGGCTCCTTCGGCCGGAACGTCTGCATAGACCGTGCGGGTCAGGAGCGCCTGCAGCGGGCCGGTCTCCGGAAGGGCCTGGAACGCGGTCTCATAGGACTTGCCGCGGCCATAGAAGGCTTCGCCCAGCTTGCGCATCTTGCGGCCCACCGAAAGGTCGCCGACGCCCATCTCGCGAAGCGCGTCGTCGAGGCCCTTCACATAGGTGTCGAACAGGATCTGGGAGACGTCGGCCGCCGTATCGCCCTGCCCGCGCAGCCGGTCCAGCAGGAGGACCACGTGCAGGCTATAGATTTCGAATCGCCCCTCGACGCTGTCGGGCGCACCGAGCGTCGAATAGAGCTCAGGAACACGCGATTGCTCGACGGCGCGGGCGTAGAGCGCCCGGCCGGCGCTGAGCGCCTGGCGGGGTCGGAACAGTCGGTCCAGCAACATCACGCCTCGTTTTCGCCCGATCCATTCCATAAAGCCGCATTGAACTAAGGGCCGAGCGACGATAGGTCAAAGCCCACGAGTGTCCCGAAGCAGGTTCAAACGCCGCAGATGTCCTCAAGAGCCGCCTTCGCCGCCCTCACCGCCGCGCTGCTGATTCCGGCCGCCGCGGCCAGCCTTTCGGCCTGCGCGCCGATCAGCAGCTATTCCGGCTTTCAGGCAATCGAGTCCGATCCGAAAGAAGTGAAGGTCGGGACCGACACCAAGTCGACGGTCCGCACCCGGCTGGGCTCGCCCTCGGCGACCGGCACCTTCGATCCCAACACCTGGTTCTACATGAACCAGCTGAAGTCCCGCGTCGCGTTCAAGCGGCCGGAGGTCGTGGCCCGCAACGTGACCGCGATCACCTTCAACAAGGACTCCGAGGCGGTCGAGAGCGTCAACAGCTACACGCTGAAGGACGGCAAGGTCATCGCCTTCAACGGGCGCGAGACACCGACCCGAGGCCGCGAGCTGACCATCCTCGAACAGATCCTCGGAAACGTCGGCCGCGGCTCCATGCTGCCGCAGGAAGACGAGACCGTCCCCGGCAACCGACCGGGCGACCGCCGGAACTAGTAACTACGCGCTCCTCGCCGTGCCTTCCCCCGTTCACGGGGAAGGGGGACCATCCCCCCGGCTCGACTGAAGGTCGACCCGAAGACAGGCTCCGAGCCGATGGTGGAAGGGGCAAACCTCAAGCTCGACGCAATCGCTCGCCCCTACATCACTCGGTCTTCGGCGAGCAGTCCCCCTCCCCGCTGCGCCTGGGAGGTAAAGGCCGGGGGAGGATCCAGAATCAAAAACGCCCCGGAGATCGCTCTCCGGGGCGCTTTCGTTTCAGCCTTGGGCCTGGATCAGTGGATCACGCCGTGGGCCAGGACCGCCAGCAGCAGCAGGGCCACGATGTTGGTGATCTTGATCATCGGGTTCACGGCGGGACCCGAGGTGTCCTTGTAGGGGTCGCCGACGGTGTCGCCGGTGACCGCGGCCTTGTGAGCCTCGGAGCCCTTACCGCCGTAGTGGCCTTCTTCGATCAGCTTCTTGGCGTTGTCCCAAGCGCCGCCGCCCGAAGTCCTCGAGATGGCGACGAAGAGGCCCGTGACGATCACGCCCATCAGCATGGCCCCGAGGCAGGAGAAGGCTTGCGCCTTGCCGGCGATGGCGCGGATGACGAAGAACAGCGCGATCGGCGAGACGACCGGCAGCAAGCTCGGCACGATCATCTCGCGGATGGCCGCCTTGGTCAGGATGTCGACGGCCTTGCCGTATTCCGGCTTGGCCTTGAACTCCATGATCCCGGGGATCTCCTTGAACTGTCGGCGCACTTCGGCGACCACCGCCTCGGCGGCGCGGCCGACCGCGGTCATCGAGAGGCCGCCGAACAGGAACGGCAGCAGGCCGCCGAACAGCAGGCCGACGATCACGTACGGATTGGAGAGGTCGAAGGTGACCTCGCTCAGCCCGTCGAACACCGAGCCCGGCACGGCGTTGGCCGAGAAGAACTTCAGGTCCTGGGTGTAGGCGGCGAACAGCACCAGAGCGCCGAGTCCAGCCGAGCCGATCGCATAGCCCTTGGTGACCGCCTTGGTGGTGTTGCCGACCGCGTCGAGCGCGTCGGTGGAGACCCGCACCTCGCCCGGCAGGCCGGCCATCTCGGCGATGCCGCCGGCGTTGTCGGTGACTGGGCCGAAGGCGTCGAGGGCCACGATGAAGCCCGCCAGCGACAGCATGGCTGTGGTGGCGATGGCGATGCCGAACAGGCCCGCAAGGTTATAGGCGACGATGATGCCGACGATGATCGTCAGCGCCGGCAGCGCGGTGGATTCCAGCGACATCGCCAGACCCTGGATCACGTTGGTGCCGTGGCCGGAGACCGAGGCCTTGGCGACCGACTTCACCGGACGGAAGCCCGTGCCGGTGTAGTACTCGGTGATCACCACGAACGGGTTCTGCAGCGAGAAATCCACCGTCAGTGTCGGGAAGTAGTGCTTGAGGTCCTGCGTGTAGGCGGCAAACAGCACCAGCGAGGCGAGGCCGGCGGAGCCGATGGCGTAGCCCTTGGTGACCGCCTTCGTGGTGTTGCCGACGGCGTCGAGCGCGTCGGTGGTGACGCGCACGTCGGCCGGCAGGTCCGCCATCTCGGCGATGCCGCCGGCGTTGTCGGTGACTGGCCCATAG
>DASXKT010000232.1:0-4117 GCA_036496685.1 Phenylobacterium sp. | reverse complement strand
CGACAGCGCGCGGAATACGTCGTCGTCGTCCTCGCGCCCGGAGGTCTCCTCGCCAACCAGCCAGGCGACGCTTGTGCCCAGCGCTTGTGCAGCGACGAGCAGCGTCGAGGCCGCGACGCGGTTGGCGCCGCGCTCGTACTTCTGCACCTGCTGGAACGAGACGCCCAACCGATCAGCCAGGTCGCTCTGTGACAGACCGAGTTGCCGACGGCGTGTGCGCATTCGCGCGCCTATCGCCAGCTCAAGCTGGGCGGTGCGGCCTGGATCTCTCACGTCCATCGCGAGCGCCTCCAATTGCAGCCTATTGTACCCGATCCTCAGCCGACCTTCGCCTTAAAGTAGACGTAGGGCTCAAGTCGTCGTTTACTAGTCGCGCCATGAGCGCCCGGGACATCATCGCAGAGGACCCTGTCGGACTGCTCACGCCGCGCGAGCGTGAATGCCTTCGACTGGTCGATCAGCACCTGTCTTCCAAGCAGATCGCGCGCGAACTCGGCATGTCCAAGACCTCGGTGGACACCTACTGCGACCGGGCCCGCCGCAAGCTCGGCGTCGAGGACAGGTACGCCGCCGCCCGGCTTGCCCGGCAATTTGACGTTAACCATGTCCTGACTGGATCAGGACAGGATACGATCAGGACAGACGCCGTCGTTAACCTCTGGCCGGATGAGCCGGCAACAGAGGGGACTTCCCATGGGCGACTGGCAGAACTTCGACAATCGGGCGGTGATCGGACGGGCCTTGCGCCTCCGTCGGGAGATCGACGACTTCGAGGCCCGCTGGCCGACCGCGGCGTCTCGGGAGGAGACCCTTCCGACCTTCACCTGGGCGCAGCTGGAACGGCAGCTCGTCGATCTGGCGGCCACCCCGGCGCAGGCTCACATGGCGAAGCACCTGGTTTCGGGTACGCGGAAATTGGCCGCGTTCAAGCCCTCGGAAATGGTCTTGCGGGAAATCCTCTGCATGACCTGGGTGCTTCTGGACGAGAACTTCAGGGCCGAGCCCGACGAGGCTTCGGCCGAAATGATCTAAGCCCCCTTGCCCGCCTGGGCGCTATCATTGGGGTCGCGATCATTACCGCCCTGGCTTTCGGGGCGATGCTGGCGGGCCTCCACGCGCTTCAGGATCTCGGGCGAAATATTTTCCGGGCCTGAACGGACCGGAAACCATGTCCCTGTAAACGATCAAGGCGCGTGTCGCAGTTCGATGCGCGCAGGAGATATCCCATGCTCAAGCAACGCCGTATGGTCGCCGAACAAATCGCCGGCGCCCTGTTCGAGGCCGAAGCCGCCATCGACTCGGCGATCGCGAAGACGGCAGCCCTCACGGGTGTGATGCCCTCGCTCCGCAGGGAAGCGGGCGCCTCGGCCCTTATCGGTCAAGAAGCCGTCGAACGCGCCAGCCAAGCCATCATGGCCCTGGCCGAAGCCCGCCGCGCCATCGTCGAGACCCACAAGGAACTCTCGATCGCTCAGACCCAGATGGGCCTTGGCGCCGTGATGGTCGGAGATCCCGGTACCAAGCCGCCGCCGATGTTTGCCAGCGACGAGGGACCCCAAATTGGCCGACGCGCCCTCCGGGCCCTTCGCGCCGCCTAGATCTGCCGTCGCGGTTTCGCCGCGCGGGCGCCTCTGACAAAGTGGCCCCCGGGTTCTCACCGGGGGCCGTTTTTCGTTCATGCCCTATGAAATTCCGAAATGGATCTGGGACGCAGTTGTTGTCCTGGTCGTTGCCTCGGCCATTTGGCGAGGCGATCGTGATGAGCGGATAGCCGCCATCTCACTGGCCGTCGGCGTTGTGCTTTCAAAGGCCGTCTACAGCCATGAAGGCCTGCAGACCGAATGGGGCGTGTTCATAGTGGACCTCGTCCTGCTCGGGATCCTCACTTGGCTCGCCCTCACCTCACATCGATACTGGCCGATCTTCGGGGCGGCCTTCCAATTCCTCGCCGTGATCATTCACCTGGCGCGGATCGCCGACAAATCTCTTGGTGGGTGGGCCTACATCAGCGCGGAGATCCTCTTCGGGTATATGCTCGCGGCCGCCATCGCGATCGGCACCCTCAACACCTGGCGTGCGCGGCGCGACTCCGCCATGGCTGACGACCCCGCTGCCGGCCCCAGCGCGACCCGGCGATAGATCAGCGCTTCGGTGATGAGGATGCGGCGGACGGCGCCGACCTGGAGGGCTCCGGCGCCTCGAACGCCAAAGTCACAACTCGCCGCCATCCCCATCCCTTGTGGTCAGGCCCGAGTTATCCACAACACGCAGCACGCAGGCGGGGTCAGATCAAGAACAAAAACGGAACCTTTGGAGAAGTCAGGAGTTTCCGATGCTTGTCGCGGCATCCTGTGGAAACAAGCTAGGCTACAGCCCGAAGTGCTTCAACTCGTTGCCAAAGCACATCCGTCGCGTCGATTCCGGTGAACGTCTTCAGCGCAACCGCCCCGGTCGGCGAGGTGACGTTGATTTCGGTCAGGTAGTCGCCGATCACGTCGATGCCGACGAACAGCAGTCCCCGCCGCTTCAGCTCCGGACCGATGGTCGTGCAGATCTCCCGGTCGCGGGCGGTGAGCTCCACGGCCTCGGCGCGGCCGCCGACCGCCAGGTTGGAGCGGATCTGACCCTTTTGAGGCACCCGATTGATGGCGCCCACGGCCTCGCCGTCGACCAGTAGGATCCGCTTGTCGCCCTTGGTCACGGAGGGCAGGAACTTCTGCAGGATCACCGGCTCGCGGCTGAGTTCGGCGTGAATCTCGAGCAGGGCCTCGAGGTTGGGGTCGTCGGCTAGGTGGCGCGTGACGCCCGATCCGCCACGGCCGTTCAGCGGCTTCAGCACCACGTCGCCATGGACCTTGCGGAACTGGGCGATCGCCTCGCGGTCGGAGGTGATCAGGGTCGGGGGCTGCAGGCCGGGGAACTGGGTGACGAACAGCTTTTCCGGCGCGTTCCGCACCTCCCGTGGATCGTTGACCACCAGGGTCTTCGGGTGAACCGCCTCCAGGAAGAAGGTGGTGTCGATGTAGGTCATGTCGAACGGCGGGTCCTGGCGCAGCAGGATTACGTCGAATTCGCTCAACTCCGCCCGGCGATAGGGGCCGAGGGAGGCGTGGTCGCCCTTGGTGCGTCGAACCGTGACGTCCCGGCCGCGCGCGAACACACGGCCGTCCTCCATGGCGAGCGTGTCGGTGATGTAGACGAACAGGCTGTGGCCCCGCGCCTGGGCCGATTCCATCATCAGGAAGGTGGTGTCGCCCTCGATGTTGATCCCCTCGATGGGATCCATCTGCACCGCGACCTTCAGAGACATGGAACGCTCCCGACAGCCAAGGTGACGGAGATAGGCCGCGGGAGGGCGCAGCGCTAGTTCAGTTGCAGCCTTACCCGCTCGCGCTGCGCCCGGGCGGCCAGGGCGGCGCCGCCGTCGAGGGCCGTGGCCCGGGCCAGAGCCTCGAGCGAGCCGGCCAGTGCGCCCTGTCCCTCGCGGGCGGCGGCGACGTCGAGCCATGGGCGGTGGTCGTTGGGGTCCAACAGCGCGCGGCGCAGGGCGGAGCGCTCCGCACGGTCGAAGTCGCGCGTCTGGCTGGCCCGGGCGTAGATGGTGTTCTGCAGGCGGACCAGCACCGCACGGTCGCTCACCGGGGCCATCAGCCGGTCCAGCCGGTCGGCCACGTTCGGGGTGAGGCCGGCGTGCAGGGCCCGCCGCGTGAGCTCGGACGGCAGCACCACGCGACCCTCCGAGAACGGATCGAGGGCCAGCGGGCCCTCCTCGGTCTCTATCCGCAGCAGGAAATGGCCAGGGAAGTCGACACCCTGCACCGTCAGGCCGCATTTGCGCGCGGCGTGCAGGTAGAAGATCCCCAACGCCACAGCCAGGCCCTTGCGGCGCTCGGTCACCGAGAGGATGTCGGCGTTCTCAGGGTCTTCGTAGGTGAAGAGGTCGCCAGCCAGGCGCAGATCGCCGGCCATGGCCTCGGCCAGGGCCTCCTCGGCGCTCTCCTGTTTCAGCCGGTAGGCGAGACGCTCGACGCCCGCTGCGCCCAGATCGCGGCCAGCCTGCGGATCGCGGCTGGGATCCTCGTGGATCGCGCAAGCTATGGCGGCCTCCAGCAACGGG
>DASXKT010000231.1:0-6358 GCA_036496685.1 Phenylobacterium sp. | reverse complement strand
TGTGATCAATGTTTACTTAGGTTTCGCAGCGGGATCTCGAGATGGCGGACGGAACGGCGGCCAAGACGGTGACCGAACACTTCGACGTGCTGATCGTGGGGGCGGGGCTCTCAGGCATCGGCGCGGGCTGGCACTTGCAGGCCAATTCGCCCGACCGCAGCTATGTGATCCTGGAGGGGCGCGAGGCGATCGGCGGGACCTGGGACCTGTTCCGCTATCCGGGCATCCGCTCCGACAGCGACATGTACACGCTGGGCTATTCCTTCAAGCCGTGGCGCGAGGCCAAGGCGATTGCCGACGGCCCGTCGATCCTGAAGTACGTCCGCGAGACCGCCAGCGACAACGGCATCGACAAGCACATCCGTTACGGCCACCAGGTGAAGTCGGCCGCCTGGTCGAGCGAGGCCGCCTGCTGGACGGTCGAGGCGCTGCGCAGCGACGGCCAGACCGTGCGGATCACCGCCAACTTCGTGTTCCTCTGCGGCGGCTACTACAGCTACAAGGGCGGCTATACGCCGGACTTCCCGGGCGCGAGCGCCTTCAAGGGCCAGATCGTCCACCCGCAGAAATGGCCCGAAGGCCTCGACTACGCCGGCAAGCGGGTCGTGGTGATCGGCTCGGGCGCAACGGCGGTCACGCTGGTGCCGGAGATGGCCAAGACCGCCGGCCACGTGACCATGCTGCAGCGCTCGCCGACCTACGTCGTCTCCCGGCCGGCCGAAGACGCCATGGCCAATAAGCTTCGCGAAAGGTTGCCGGCGAAGCTCGCCTACGCCCTGATCCGCTGGCGCAACGTGCTGTTCGGCATGTGGTTCTTCCGCCTGGCGCGCAACAAGCCGGAGGTGGTGAAGAAGAACATCATCGATATGGTCCGCGCCCAGCTCGGCCCCGACTACGACGTCGGCAAGCACTTCACGCCGAGCTACAACCCCTGGGACCAGCGGTTGTGCCTGGTGCCCGACGCCGACCTCTTCGAGGCGATCAAGGCCGAGCGCGCCTCGGTGGTCACCAACCACATCGAGACTTTCACCAAGGCCGGCATCAAGCTGAAGTCTGGCGCCGAATTGCCCGCCGATATCATCGTCACCGCCACCGGCCTGAACCTGCAGGTGATGAACGGGCTGAAGGTCACCGTCGACGGTCGCACCGTCGATCCCGGCCAGACGCTTTCCTACAAGGGGATGATGTACGAGGACGTGCCGAACCTGGCGTCTTCGTTCGGCTACACCAATGCGTCCTGGACGCTGAAGTGCGACCTGACCTGCGAATATGTCTGCCGGCTGCTGAACCACATGAAGCGGACGGGCCTGCGCCAGGTCACTCCGCGCAACAACGACCCTTCGATCGAGCGGCAACCATGGCTCGACTTCTCCTCGGGCTACGTCCAGCGCGCCATGGAGAAGTTCCCCAAGCAGGGCTCCAAGGCCCCCTGGAAACTGCACCAGAACTACGCGCTCGACCTGATGAGCCTGAAATACGCGAAGCTCGAGGACGGGACGCTGGAGTTCTCGAATCCCCGGCAGGCGAACGCGAAGGCGCGGGAGAAGGTGGCGGCCTAGGCCTCCTGCCCTTACCGCCCATCCCCATGAAAGCGGGGAGTTTCGGATTTTTCCTAGCTAATTCAATATCGTGTTGATCCAAAAACGGCGCACCCCTGGCGGTCAACCCGGCGGGCCGGGTCCGAATCCGACGCCGCGATAGGTTGCGGATGCCCTAGAGGGACCTTTTGGATGTCGCCAAGGGGTGGACTGCGGAACTTCAGTTCGGCGGCGGCGCGGGACCGGCGTTTGACACAAGCTTCGCCGTCCCAGACGTTGGCGGAATGTCGATCTTTGAATTCACGTTTGCCCTGATGGCGGTGATCCTGGGCCTTGCTCTGACCCAGGTCGCCTCGAGTTTCCAGCGGCTGGCCTTGGCGGGGCCCCGGGTGCGCTGGGCCCCGGAGCCAATGATGCTGACCCTGCTTCTCGTCACTATCATCGTCACGCTCTGGCTAAGCGGATGGCAGCTTCGCAGCGAGCGAGAGACGACGGTCGGCCTAATGCTCCTCGCGATTACGAAGCTCATTCTGCCCTACATGGCGACCGCCGCCGCCCTGCCGGAAAACATCGGTCCAGAAGGGAAAGTCGACCTCCTGGCCCACTACGACAGCACGCGACGGTTCACCTATGGGACGCTGAGCCTCGGTCTCGTGCTCGGACCTGTCTACGATACGGTCCGCCTGTATTGGGCGTCAGGGAAGTCGATCGTGCTCTTATTCCTGGCCCTCAACCTCGCGTACTTGGCGATCTACATCATGCTGATGTGGGTGCGGGTGCGATGGGTGAACATCGTAGCCCTGGCGCTCGTACTGGCTTCTGGCGTACCGACCCTTCTGCCGGTCAAGGTCGTTGGGTGACCGCCTGACGGGAGCGGGCAGGCTTTGTCATCACGGGCGGCGTTTGTCCGCCTAGGGTCGAAACGGAAATCGGCCCCAATCCCCGAAGTGGACGTTCGCACCCCAGGGACATGTTCGGGACGGCTGGCAAAGGTCTACCGCTGAGGAGCCCTCGAAAGCGCCACCACCTCATTCGAGGTCAGTCTGCGTACGTCGGAAGCGTGGCAGCGTTTGGCGCCGGCAGAAGTGTGGACGACAAGGTCGGCGCTCTGCCGATCGCACACATCGTCGCTGCCGGGGGACCGGAGGGTGATCTTGTCCGCGGAACTCAGCGCACTGCAGCTGCCGCCGAGTTTCACCTGGTAGATCCCGCCTTGGGCCGCCTGGACGTAAAGCGTGCTGGCGCCAGAGCGGTTCGCGCCGACAATGAACTTCCCGTTGAAACACTGACGGTCGTACAGCGGTCTTGCCGTTGGATAGGCCTGCAGTTGAGCGTTCCAGTCGAACCTCTGGCCCTCGTCCGCCATGGCCGGGGCCGCGCCCAACGCCGCCGCCGCGCTGGCAATGAACAGTGCGAACCTCAAAGTCCGACCTCCGGGCGTCCGAATTCAACGGACCGTAACACATAACGTGTTCTGCGGAAGACGACGGAGAGGCGCGCTCAGCCTGGCTGGAACAGTTCGACAGGATTGCCGGAGGGGTCGTCGAGGAGGATCTCCTTGCCGCCCGGGCCGGTCGTGATGTCGTTGCGGAAGTGGACGCCGGCCTTGCGGAGGCGGTCCACTTCGCCCTGCAGGTCGGAGACGTTGATGACGATGCGGGTCCACCCGCCGGGCGCCGGGTGGTCGCCGTTCGGCATGGGCTGCGAGGCGCCGCCAGGCCCCTTGGTCGGGCTCAGCAGGAGCTGAACGCCGTTGCGGGACAGGGCGGCAAAGTAGGCTCCGGCCGGAAAGTCGACCTTGAAGCCAAGCTTGCTCGTGTAGAAGCCGGCGGCCTCCGGCACATTGCTCACGATGTAGCGGACCCTCACCAGCGCAGCCCCGTTCCTGGTGAGGTCCTGAGCGCCTGTGCCGTGCGCTCCGAGGGAGAGCAAAAGCGCAAGGGCGGATACGGATGGTCTGCTCATTGGAACGCCTCCTGCCGACCCAGTCGGCACGATCGCTCTACATCAATTGCGCTTGATACATCAAGTGAGCTTGATGTATATGTCGATCATGAACACGCAGCAGCTTCTGCCCGAAGTCGGTCCGCCGGAGTTCCTGCAGCTGGCCGGGCACCCCTTGCGTTGGCGCTTGCTGAGCGAGCTGGCCCGAAGCGACCGCCCGGTGCACGAGCTGACTAGCCTGGTCGGGGAGGCTCAGAACCTGGTCTCCTATCACCTGGGCAAGCTGCGCGATGGCCGACTGGTGTCCGCGCGGCGGAGTTCCGCCGACCGTCGGGATACCTACTACGGGCTGGATCTGGCGCGGGTCGGCGCCCTGCTGTCGGCTGCCGGCGGAGCGCTCCACCCCGGCCTACGTCTCGCCCCGCCCGCGCGTGACGGCATCCCGATCGAGCCGGTGAGGGTGCTGTTCCTCTGCACCGGCAACAGCGCGCGCTCACCGATCGCCGAGGCGTTGGCGCGGGCCCGATCGGGCGGGTCCATCGAGGCCTATAGCGCCGGCAGTCATCCCAGACCCCTGCACCCCAACGCGCTGCGCGTGATGCGCGACGAGTATGGTCTGGACCTGTCCGCACATACGCCAAGGTCGTTGGACGAGTTCGCCGGCCAGCGGTTCGACTGGGTGATCAGCCTGTGTGACCGGGTGCGCGAGGTGTGCCCCGAGTTCCCCGACCACCCTGAGACCATTCACTGGAGCATCGCCAACCCGGCGACCGGCGAGCCGGACGATGTCTCCTATCCGCTGTTTCAGCAAACCGCCGCGGAGCTTTCGACCCGCATCGAGTTCCTGCACGCCGTGCTCTGCGATCGGACACCGGCAGCCCGAGAGCCAAGGAGAAGCCCATGACCGACCTCAGTGAGATGGTGAGCGTTCGCTACCTGGTCGACGACGTCGAAAAGGCGGTCGCCTTCTATACGAAGGTCCTCGGCTTCGAGGTGCTGACGAACTTCCCACCGGCCTTCGCTGATGTCGCCCGCGGGCGCCTGCGTCTGCTGCTCAGCGGGCCGATGAGCTCGGCGGGCCGGCCGATGCCCGACGGTGCAAAGCCCGGACCCGGCGGCTGGAACCGGATCCACCTGATCGTCGACGATATCATCGCAGAGGTCGCCCGCCTGCGCGAAGCCGGCGCCCAATTCCGCAATGAGATCCTCGAAGGACCGGGCGGCAAGCAGGTCCTGCTCCAGGACCCCTCCGGCAACGTTGTCGAGCTCTTTCAACCGGCGGCGGCGTTCAACCCGGCGCCTGTGCGCTGACCAAGGCGGCGGACGCCCCGACGGCGCGGCGTTCGCCGGCCGGAACGCCGGTCCTTGACAAGCCGAGGCCCCAAGGCTCGTTTCCACCCCTTCAAGGCATTCGGGGTGGGAGGCGTTTGAGTATGGGAAGTGGTTTGGTGGGCTTGCGGGCGGTCGCTGCCGCGGCTTCGTTGGCGGCGGTGTTGGCGCTCGGCGGGGCGTCGGTTGCGGCGCCCAAGGGGGTCGTGGATCCGAAGGTCTCGTCGATCGTGCGGGGCGACGCTGCGGCGCTGGGCTTCGATCCGGCGAAGCTGGAGGCGGCACGGGCGGGTCTGAAGGCCGACGTGGCGGCCGGCAAGATCGAAGGCGCCTACCTCTTGGTCGGCCGGCACGGGAAGGTCGCGTTCCAGGAAGGCTTCGGCGTCCAGGGGCCGGGCCAGACGACGCCGGTGTCCGATGAGACCATCTTCCGCGTCTTCTCCATGACCAAGCCGATCGTGTCGGTCACCGCCATGACGCTGGTGGAGGAGGGCAAGCTCGACCTTGACGCGCCGGTTTCGAAATACCTTCCGGAGTACGCCAACCTTAGGGTCTGGCAGGCGGACGGGACGACCAAGCCCGCGACCAAGCCGATGCTGGTCCGCAACCTGATGAGCCACACCTCTGGCCTGATCTACGGCTTCATCCAGCCGACGACACCGATCTCCAAGGCCTGGGAAGCCGGCGGCGAGAACCATAACGACCTCACGGCGCGCGAGTACGCCAAGGTGCTTGCGAAGCTGCCGCTGCGCACCGAGCCGGGCACGGCCTGGTACTACTCGCATTCGACCGACGTGCTGGGCGCGGTGGTCGAGGTCGCTGGCGGCAAGCCGCTGGACGTGCTGGTGCGCGAGCGGGTCACCGGGCCCTTGGGCATGACCGACACCGCCTTCTGGCAGCCGGAGGCCAAGCGCGCGCGGTTCGCCGAGGCGCTGAAGGCCGGCAACGTCGGGAACCTGGGCGACATCTACTACGACTACGCCAAGCCGCAGCCGTTCCTGTCGGCGGGCGGCGGCATCTCGTCGACAGCCGAGGACTACCTGCGCTTCGTGCTGATGCTGGAGGGGAACGGCGAGTACAAGGGCGTGCGCATCCTGAAGCCCGAGACGCTGGCCCGCATGCGCCAGGACGAGACGACCGCCGATATCCGCAAGGCGGGGCTGTTTTTCCCGGGCCCCGGCATGGGCTTCGGCCTCGGCTTCAGCCTGGTCAACGACGACAAGCTGCAGCGGCCGGGCAATGGCACCTTCAGCTGGTGGGGCATCGCCGGCACCGAATTCTGGGTCGACCCGAAGAACGACGTCTTCATGATCTTCATGGTGCAGGCCGCCGAGCGGGCTCAGGAGTACCAGCGCAAGAACCGCGGCTGGATCTACGACGCCCTGGTGAAGCCCTGACGCCGCGAATGCGGCGGCCAAGTCTCCAGCCCTAATGAGTTCTTAGCCATTCCAAGCGTTTATGGTCACGCCCGGCGGCGTTGTCTCCGGGCGGGAGGCCAGACATGTCAACGAGCCGAACCAGCATCCGCCGGATCACCAGCGACCATT
>DASXKT010000230.1:0-1559 GCA_036496685.1 Phenylobacterium sp. | reverse complement strand
CAGCCTGACAACAAATTCGGCAGCAGGACTGTCAGCTACAACCCGCCGCGCCACAGCGGCGTCGGCTTCCGCCGCGACTTCTGAAGGGGTCCTCATGAACGATCACCCGACGCCGCTGGGCGGCACCTGCAGCGGCCGCTTCGACCCCCTGCGCGAGCTGTTCACCTCTAAGCTCGAATCGGGGGAAGACCTCGGCGCCTCAGTCGCTCTCAACATCGACGGCGAGATGGTGGTCGATCTGTGGGGCGGCTGGGCCGACGAGGCCCGCACCGTGCCGTGGACCGAAAACACCATCGCCAACGTCTTCTCCACCACCAAGACGATGACCGCGCTCGCCGCGCTGGTGCTGGTCGATCGCGGCGAACTTGACCTCGACGCGCCCGTCGCCAGGTACTGGCCCGAGTTCGCGGCCCGGGGCAAGGCGGGGATCCAGGTTCGCCAGCTCCTGTCGCACACCTCGGGCGTCTCGGGCTGGGAGCAGCCGATCACCCTCGAGGACCTGTACGACTGGGACAAGTCGACCGCCCTGCTGGCCGCGCAGGCGCCCTGGTGGGAACCCGGGACGGCCTCGGGCTACCACGCGCTGACCTATGGCCACCTGATCGGCGAAGTGATCCGGCGCATCACCGGCCAGCGCCTGGGTGAGTTCTTTGCCGCGCAGATTGCGGGGCCGCTGGGTGCCGACTTCCACATCGGCCTGCCGCCCTCGGAGTCCCATCGCGTCACCAAGGTGGTGTCGCCGCCTATCCCGTCCGACGCGCCGCCGTTCGACCCGACGCAGCTCGACCCCAACAGCGTGGCGTTCAAGACTTGGACCAACCCGACCATGCCGGGGCCGGAATACCACTGGACCGAGCGCTGGCGGCGCGCCGACATCGGCGCGGCCAACGGCCACGGCAATGCCCGCTCGGCGGCGCGCCTCCAGTCGGCGGTGGCCTGCGGCGGCGAAGTCGATGGCGTCCGGCTCCTCTCGCCGCGGACGATCGACCGGATCTTCGAAGTGCAAAGCGACGGGATCGACCTCGTGATCGGCATACCGTTCAAGTTCGGCGTCGGTTACAGCCTGACCCCGGAGGGCCGGGTGTGTGCCTGGGGCGGCACGGGCGGCTCCTGTGTGATTATCGACGCGGATCGCCGCATCACCTTCGCCTACGTGATGAACAAGATGGCGCCGGGCGGGGGCGCGCCCATCGCAGCGGCGCTGGGCGAGCGGGTGAAAGACATCGTGAATCGCTAAGCCAGGTGCTGCGCACAACGGCGTTCTTCAGCTTCGTCAGCGATCGTACGCCGCCAAGATTCTTCATTCACCGCGCGACACCGAGAATCGGTCAACGCCCGCAGTCCAACTTCCCAGCCTGGCATCGGATGGATCACTTTTTACACGCCCGCCGGAAGGACACCCTGTGACAAGAAGGCGCGAAGGAGAGTGAAGACTCGTACTATCAAGCGACTATCATATCAAGTCTATTTGACAAACGATCATAACGGGTGGACCGAAATTCGGGGAGCACGCCACTTTACTTGCTGGTCTGAACTGCCGCCAAGCGGAAGCCTAGGTC
>DASXKT010000229.1:0-7970 GCA_036496685.1 Phenylobacterium sp. | reverse complement strand
CGGCGGGCATATCGTCTTCAGACATCAGGTCTCGTCTCTTCTAAGCATTCATAACCTGGCCCAGCACCCGGGCGGTATAGTCTACCAACGGGATGATCCGGGCATAGTTCAGGCGCGCGGGCCCGATCACGCCGATCGCGCCCAGCACCCGCTGCGAGCCCGTCATATAGGGCGCAGCGATCACGGCGGAACCCGAAAGCGAGAACAGACGGGTTTCCGCGCCGATGAAGATGCGCACGCCCTGGCCCTCGCGGACCCCATCCAAGAGCTGGATCAGCTGCTCTTTCTGCTCAAGATCCTCGAAGAGAGAGCGCACCCGCTCAAGGTCCTCGACGGCGCCGGCCTCCTCCAGAAGATTGGCCCGGCCACGCACGATCAGGGCGCGGTCTTCTGCGTCACCGCCGCTCCAGGCGGCGAGGCCGTCCTCCACCAGCCGGGCGGCCGTAGCGTCGAGTTCGCGCCGGGCCCGGTCAAGATCGGCCCGCAGGTCGACCTTGGCTTCCACCAGGGTGCGTCCGCGCAGCCGCGCATTGAGGAAGTTGGACGCCTCGATCAAGGCCGAGGGCGTGACCCCGGCGGGCAAGCGGATCAGCCGGTTCTCCACCGTCCCGTCGTCGAAGACCATGATCGCCAGTGTCCGCTCGACGCCCAGCGAGATGAACTCCACGTGCTTGACGCCCGCGTCGCGGTTGGGTGTCACCACGACGCCTGCTCCGCCGGCCAGGCCCGAGAGGATAGCGCTGGCCTCGTTGAGGGCGTCCTCGAAATTGCGGCCGTGGGCGTGTAGCCGGGCCTCGATGGCGCGGCGCTCATCCTCACCGACGTCGCCGACTTCCAGGAGACCGTCGACGAACAGCCTGAGACCCGCGTGGGTCGGCAGCCGTCCGGCGCTGACGTGCGGCGCACCCAGCAGGCCCAGCTGGGTCAGGTCCTGCATGGTGTTGCGGATCGAGGCGGGCGACAGGGGCAGCCCGCCCTTCGAAAGGGTGCGCGACCCCACCGGCTCGCCGGTTTCCAGATAGCTCTCCACGATCCGCCGGAAGATGTCCCGGGCGCGTTCGTCCAGCTCGGCCAGGGAAGGGCCGCGGGCGAAGAGGGGGCTATTCACGGTTATGGGCGGCGGCTCTCGTTGACGTTCATTGGGGGCGTCCATGGACGGGACCTTGCCGATCTAGGATAAGCGCGGCCTCAGGCGGCGCAAGCCGCCCGCCCCCAGTTCCCTGCCGGAGTCCCCAGAATATGCGTCCGTCCGATCGCCTCGCCGACATGCTGCGACCCGTGACTCTGGAAACCGGGGTCAACCGCTATGCGGAAGGCTCGTGCCTGGTGAGCTTCGGACACACCAAGGTGCTGGTGACCGCGAGTCTGGAGGAGGGGGTGCCGGGATTCTTGCGTGGCAAGGGCCAAGGCTGGGTCACCGCCGAGTACGGCATGCTGCCGCGCGCCACCCACACCCGTGGGCGCCGCGAGGCCGCCCAGGGCAAGCAATCGGGGCGCACCCAGGAGATTCAGCGGTTGATCGGGCGCTCTCTGCGCGCGGTCGTCGATCTGAAGGCGCTCGGCGAGCGGCAGATCTCCGTCGACTGTGATGTCATCCAGGCCGACGGCGGCACACGCACGGCCTCGGTCACCGGCGCCTGGGTCGCGCTCAGGCTGGCGACGAAGTATCTGCTGGACGAGGGGGTGATCACGACCGACCCGATCCTCGACCAGGTCGCGGCGATCAGCTGCGGGGTGTTCAACGGGACCCCCGTGCTCGATCTGGAATACGAAGAGGACTCCAACGCCGAGGCGGACGCCAATTTCGTCCTGACCGGTCACGGCGATATCGTGGAGATCCAGGCCACCGGCGAGAAGCGGGGCTTCTCCGAGGCCGAGTTCGAGGCCCTGTTTTCCCTGGCCCGCAAGGGGATCGGCGAACTGGTCGCCCTGCAGAAAGCGGCGACCGGCGGGTAAGAACCCGGCCGGTCGTACTTGGTCCTAGAGGCCGGCCAGCAAGTGGCGGAAGGCCGAAGCCGGCATCCGCTCCAGCTCGCGAGCGAGCGGGGCGAACAAGGCGTCCAGGAAGCGTTCAAACGCAGCGAACATGGCGACACTCCTTTGTGCAGCGCAGCATTGTGCGGCGCACATAAGAAGGAATCGTTGAGATTGCAAGGCTTCCCACTGCCGAGCTTGGATTTCATGCCGCAGCGCAGCGGGCGCTAGACCGACCTCACAGGTCGTCGTCGGAAAGCTCGTCCGAGGGGCCGGGTTCGTGGAACAGCAGGTCGCCGGGCTGGCAGTCCAGTTCGCGGCAGAGCGCCGAGAGGGTCGAGAAGCGTACGGCGCGCGCCTTGCCGGTCTTCAGGATCGAGAGGTTCGCTATGGTCACCCCGACGCGATCAGCGAGCTCGGTGAGCGACATGCGCCGTTCGAGGAGGACGCGGTCGAGGTTCACGCGGATCGGCATGCGCTGTGCGGTCCCTCAGATCGTCAGCTCGGCTTCGCGCCGAAGCCTCGCGCCCTCGCGGAAAACCTCGGCCAGCACGAAGACCACCAGGACTGAAAACCAGGCGGTCAGGTTGAAGTTCGGCTTCACGTCCTTCACCCACGGTAGCATTGGGCTCAACCCCCAGACGGCGTAGCGGCCGAGCTCGAGGGCGGCCAGCATCAGGCCGATCAGACGCAGGCGTCGAACGTTCTGCGGATGGAAGGGGTCACCGGCCGTAAGCGTCACGAAGATCCGGCGCAGCGAATAGACGATCACCAGCACACCGCCGATCGACAGGCCGAACACCAGCAGCAGGCCGGCGAACAGCGGGCCACGGGTCGCCACCTCGGCGATGTCGGCGCTCGTCACCGCGGGGAAAATGTCGGGATTGAAGCTGAACAGCAGGGCGGCGAGCACGGCCAGGCCCACGGCGCCGAGGCTGATCCACAGGGCGGCGAACACCACGTCGAGAATGATCTTCAGGAAGCTGGAGACCGATCCCGGTCCAAGCGCGCGCATCCAATATCCTCCCCGGCCGCGGCTTGCGCCAAATCCCGCCTCGGCTGCAAGCGCAGCGGAGGCGGGTCGGTCGAGCCTCATGATGGCGTCAGCCTAGTGGATCGAGGCCGCGGCGGCGACTGCCAGCATCGGCGTAAAGGCGAGCATCAGGAAGACCGGCAGTGCGGCCCGGTCGAAGGCCTTCATGATCGTGGAAAACATCGGCTATCTCCTCATTTGGTCTTGCTGCGCTGCAGCACATTTCTGGGGGCGGAAATCCCGCTCCGATGGCGCGACTGATAGTCGCGCATCGATTAGCGATCAAATTAATATCGAGTAACGATATTAAACTTTCGCAATGCAGCAGAGCGGGCGGCTCTATGGTCCCCAACTCGTGAAGGAGAGGTAAATCGATCGCGCCGGCGCTCGAGCGCCGCGCGCGTCACGGAAGCAACGTCGCGCCTACCGCTGGCGGACGGCGCGATGTCCTGGACGATGGTCGCCTTTCTGGCCCTCGCCGCGGTGGTGGTTCCTGGGCCGATGGTGTTTTGGCTCGTGCTCTTCGCCGCGCCCCAGGGGCCCGCCGGGAGAAGTCCCCGCCAGGAACTCGCCACACCAATCGGTGGTCTTGACGGCAGGCCAGCTTCCCCATGGCTGCGAGTGATCGGGCGGAAAGCGGCGACAAAGGCCACCCGAGCTATCAACAGCGAGGTAGTACATGCAGGCGACGCAGGCCTGCGTCGTGGGGGCCGGCGCGCCGCCCGCCGGATGTTCCTTGCGCCAAGCATCCATGTCCGAATAGTCGCCGACCTCCGCATAGCCGATGGGCGTGTTGCCATCGGCGACGAAGCCGGGGTTTTCTTCTGGCCCGTTCGAGATGTTGTTCGCCGTGTTGTTGGTCACGGTGACACTTGTCGAGCCGCGCACTGCGATGATGCTTCGGCAGTCCGTGAAGCCCTGCACGAAGTTCGGATCGATCAGCGCCGTGTCGACCGTGATCAGTGAGATTCCATTGTCCATCGTGCCGGCCATGGCGTTGCCGGAGATGGTCATGTTGTTGGTGTTCTCAATGAAGATGCCCTGCAGGATTTCGCCGGCGCCCCGCTTGATGTCGTTGTCCCTGACGATGACCTGATCGCCGGCCGCGCCGGTTCGGCTGTCTGCCGCGAACTGGATGGCGTCGGGGTGATCGCCGGCCTGCGGATAGAGGTCGCAGATCTGGTTTTCAGCCACGGTGACCTGTCGTGAGCCGCCGGTCAGGATGCCGTCGATCTGCAAATCGTGCAGGTTGTTCTTGCTGATCGTGATGTTTGTGCAGCCGGAATTCAGCACGCCGCTACCCACGTGGCCGATGTCGCAAAGCGTTACAGTGGCGCCGGTCGTGTCGTTGATCCGGACGCCCTGGCCTTCGTTGACCCCTGTCGTGCTGAAGATTGTCAGCTCGCTGAACAGAACGTCGGAGCTCATATCGACCATGCAGCCGACGTCGTAGGGGCCGTTCAGGGTGACCTTCAGCTTGGTGAACTGGAAACCCGAACAGGTGTCGAGCTTGATCCCATGTGCTGACGCTTGGTTGTCCTCAAACTCCGACGTTATGAGAATCCCGTTCGGCGAAAAATGATTATTCGCGAAATTAAGTTGTTCATACTCGCCTGGCGAGAGTTGAAAGATATCGCCGTCGCTCGCCGATTGCACGGCATACCATAGATCGTTGTAGGTCTTGATGATGGTCGTGGTCATGACAGCCTCCTGCGGCCAGGACAGCCGAAACGACGCTGGCCAACGCTAAAAACGGCTATGGAGTCACTTGCGAAGACCAATAGTCGCGCATCGATTATTGCTCAAATTAATATCGGGCTTTCGCGATGCGGCGGGGCGCTCCCGGTCTATGGTCACACCCAGAAGGAGAGGTGAATCGATGGCGGTGAAGCTGGAGCCCGGGACGCGGCTCGTGGTGGCGACCCACAACCCCGGCAAGGCCCGCGAGCTCGCAGAGATCCTGGAAAATCGTTTCCCGCTGATCACCGCCGGCGAACTGGGCCTGACCGAGCCCGAAGAGGCCGAAACGACCTTCGTCGGCAACGCCCTGCTCAAGGCCCGCGCGGCGGCCGAGGCCAGCGGCCTTGTAGCGCTCGCCGACGATTCCGGCCTCTCAGTGGCGGCCTTGGAAGGCGCGCCCGGCATCTATTCGGCGCGCTGGGCCGGGCCCGGCAAGGACTTCACGGTCGCCATGGCGAAGGTCGAGGAGCGGCTCGAGGAAGCCGGGGCGGCGGACTTCTCCGCCTGGTTCACCTGCGCGCTGGCCGTCGCCTGGCCCGGCGGCCCCGCCGTGGTGGTCGAGGGGCGGGTCGACGGGACGCTCGCCTTCCCGCCCCGCGGCGACCACGGCTTCGGCTACGACCCGATCTTCACACCGGTGGGCCAGCACCAGACATTCGGGGAAATGGACCCCGCGGCTAAGGACGCCATGAGCCACCGCGCCCTGGCTTTCGCCAAGCTGAAGGCTGCGCTCTGGTGACCATGCCGGCCAAGCTGGGGGTCTATATCCACTGGCCCTACTGCGCGCGTATCTGCCCCTATTGCGACTTCAACGTCTTCAAGGACCGCAAAGGCGCTGACGAGCCGGCCGCCTTGGCCCACGCCATCGTCGCCGACTTGGAAGCTCAGGCGGCGATCACCGGGCCGCGCGAATTGGCCTCGATCTTCCTGGGCGGCGGCACGCCTTCGCTGATGGACCCAGCCTGGGCGGCTAAGATGATCGAGGCCGCCCAGCGGCTCTGGACGCCCCAGCCTGACCTCGAGGTGACACTGGAGGCCAATCCGACCGACGCCGAGGCCGCCCGGTTCGCTGCGTTCGCGGATGCCGGCGTGAACCGCCTGTCGCTGGGGTTGCAGTCGCTAGACGATAAGGCGCTGAAGTTCCTCGGTCGCAACCACGACGCCGCTGCCGCCATCCGCGCCGCCCGCGCCGCGGCGCAAGCGTTTCCGAGGCTGTCCATCGACCTGATCTACGCTCGGCCCGGCCAGGCGCCGGCCGCCTGGGGTGAGGAGCTTCGGGCCGCCATCGATCTGGGCGCCGAGCATGTCTCGCCCTACCAGCTCACCATTGAGGGCGGCACGGCGTTCGACCGGGCCGTGCGCCGCGGGGTGTTCACACCGCCCGACGTCGAGACCGGCGCGGAGCTGTTCGATACGACCCAGGCCGTGCTGGAGGCAGCCGGTTACGAGGCCTACGAGGTCTCCAACCACGCGCGAGGCAAGGCGGCCCGCTCACGTCACAACCTGATCTACTGGCGGGGCCACGACTACGTCGGCGCGGGGCCCGGCGCCCATGGCCGCCTGACCGTTGGCGGCGTTCGGGAAGCAACCTACGCCGCGCCGAAGCCTGCCGACTACATCGCTCGGGTGGCCGAGACTGGCGCCGGGTTCGCCACACGCGACGCCCTGAGCCCTCGCGAGGCCGCACAGGAGCGGTTGCTCAGCGGCCTGAGGATCACCGACGGCGTGCCGATGGCGGACGTCGCCGCCCTGGACCTCCGTCCGGAGAAGATCACCGATCTCGTGGCCCTCGGCCTGCTCGTCGACGACCCGATGAGGCTACGCGCCACGCCGGCTGGCCGGCTGGTGTTGGACCGCCTCACCTCGGAGCTCGCGGCATAGCCCTTGCCTTCCCCGCCGATCCCGGCAAACCCTCCGACATGGCTCGACGCCTTCCGCCCCCCACCCTGGACGACGCGCCGCTAGCCTCGGGGCTCTATGTGGTGGCGACGCCGATCGGCAACTTGCGCGACATCACCCTGCGCGCCCTGGATGTCCTGGCCGCCGCCGATCTGGTGCTAGCTGAGGACACCCGTGTTGCCGGCAAACTTCTGTCCGCCTACGGACTTTCGGCGAAACTCGAGCGCTACGACGAGCATGGCGCCGAGCGCACCCGGCCACGTGCGCTCGCCGCGCTGGCAGAGGGCAAGCGCGTGGCGCTGGTCTCCGACGCCGGTACCCCCCTGGTCTCCGATCCCGGCTATCGCATCGTTCGGCAGGCGGCCGCGGAGGGATTCCCGGTCTTTCCGGTCCCCGGGGCCTCGGCCCTGCTGGCCGGGCTGTCGGCGGCGGGCCTGCCCAGCGACCGGTTCCTGTTTGCAGGCTTCCCGCCACCCAAGAGCGCCGCGCGCCGCACCTTCCTCGAGGAATTAGCCCCGCTCCGCGCCACCCTTGTGTTCTTCGAAGGCGGCTCACGTCTGGCTGCTAGCCTGGCCGACATGGCCGCGGTGTTTGGTCCGCGCGAAGGCGTGGTCTGCCGTGAACTGACGAAGCTCTACGAGACCATCGTACGCGGTCCCCTGACCGATCTCGCGATTGACCCCCGGTTCGAGGCGCCCAAGGGCGAACTGGTGATCCTCGTGGGGCCCGGCCAAGAGACGGTGGCCAGCGCCACGGACGTCGACACCGCGCTCGCCGACGCCCTGGAGCGGCTTCGGCCTGCCGAGGCGGCCGCCGAGGTGGCCAAGGCGCTCGGACTTTCGCGGCGAGACGTCTATCAGCGCGCCATGCAGATGCGGGCCGGCCGATGAATGGCGTGCGCCAGGCGCGTGCGACCGCCTCCAGGCTGTGGGGTCGCCGCGCCGAGGTCGTGGCGACGCTCCGCCTCATGGCAAAGGGTTCTCGCATCCTGGGGCTCCGGCTAGGCACGCTCTATGCCGAGATCGATCTGCTGGCGTTGCGCGGTGGGGTGCTTTCGGTGGTCAAGGTCGAGCGGCGAACCGGCCCGTTGGCCGCCCTGGAAGCGGTGGCGCTGGACCAGCGCGAACGGCTGAGGCGCGCGGGGCGCGCGCTGGCGGCGGTTCGGCCGCGCCTTGCGGGTGCGTCGGTTCGCCTCGACCTCATAGCGCTCGCGCCCGGCGAGCTTCCTAGGCATATTCACGACGCCTGGAGGGGCGCTTGAGGGGACGGGCCGGCCAAGCCATGGGGCGCGATGAAGCCGAAAGCATACTGAGGGACGCCGGCG
>DASXKT010000228.1:0-2452 GCA_036496685.1 Phenylobacterium sp. | reverse complement strand
CACGCTCGTAAACGCGCTCGCGGGCGCGGAGCTGATGGCCACGCGGGAGATCCGTGAGGACGACGCCCACGGCCGGCATACCACCACGCACCGGGAGTTGATCCTGCTGCCGTCGGGGGCGCTGATCCTCGACACGCCGGGGATGCGGGAGCTGGCGCTCTGGGACGCCGAGGCAGGCCTCGCCGAGGCCTTCGCCAATACGACGGCGGAAGTGGAGCTGCTGGCCGAGGGCTGCCGCTTCCGCGACTGCGCTCACGACCGCGAGCCCGGCTGCGCAGTGCAGGCGGCGGTGGCCGACGGCACGCTGGACGCCGACCGCTGGCAGAGCTTCCAGAAGCTGCAGCGCGAGCTGGCCCACGCGGTCCGCAAGGAAGACCCCATGGCCGCCGCCGCCGAGCGCAGGCGCTGGGCGACGATCCAGAAGGCCGGCCGCGCCCGGACGAAGGCCAAGCGCGAACTGGACGACTAAAGCGAGCCCTGGGCTCAGCCCTCGCCGACCACTTTGCGATAGAGGTGCCAGCTCGCATGGCCGAGCAAGGGCACCACGAAGATCAGGCCGACCAGGGCCGGGAGCGATCCCAGCACGAGGAGCCCGGCGACGATCGCGCCCCACAGCGCCATCGTGCCCGCATTGACCCTGACGGCGCGCAGCGAAGTCTTGATCGCCGTCATCATGCCCACATCCCGGTCGAGCAGCAGCGGGAACGACACGACGCTGATCGCGAACGCCAGCACCGCGAACAGGAATCCGACGCCTATGCCGGCCGCGATCATCGTCCAGCCGCCACCGGTCGTGAACACGCTGCGCTCGAACCCGGCGATCGTCTGAGGCGGCGTGCCGCCCAGCGTTGCGAGGTAGATCTCCCAGGCCACCGCCAGCCAGACGGCGAACAGGGTCAGCATGATCGCGCCCAGCCCGATGATCGAGCCGATGGATGGCGACCGGAACACGCCGAACGCGTCGAGCCAGGTCACGTGCCGGCCCTGCTCGCGACGGCGGCTGAGCTCATAGAGGCCAATCGCGGCCAACGGACCGATCAGCGCAAAACCGGACGCGAGCGGAAAGACTTCAGGCAGGAGGTCGTAGCTGAAAGCCAACCGCGCCAGCACTAGGCCCGCGAGCGGATAGATCAGGCCGATGAAGAGGACGTCGTCCCGTGTGGCGCCGACGTCTGCCGCGCCCTTGCGCAGTGCATCCCATAGGTCCGCGGCCCCGATCTTGTGGACGACCGGAACCGCCTGCGCCGCGTGGCGGTC
Organism: Phenylobacterium sp.; assembly: GCA_036496685.1. GTDB lineage: Bacteria > Pseudomonadota > Alphaproteobacteria > Caulobacterales > Caulobacteraceae > Phenylobacterium. The sequence goes on along the minus strand of DASXKT010000228.1, from coordinate 1,195 downwards.
CCGCCTCGGCAGCACCGCATGGCTGGCGTCCGAGACCGCCCAGCCCAGCTTCTCGATGACGAATTCGAAGGGGTTTTCGATGTGATTTTGGGACGCCATGCACGATCTCCCGGACCAAGGGTCTGGAGCATGGTCTGCCGGCGACGGCGAAGGGTCCGTGGCTCGTGCAGACCACCACCCAGAAACAGCACGGGGTCAGGCTAGCACGGAAGCAGCAGGCCGTCGCAAGGGCTTCGCGACAGCTTTGAAGGGGACAGCGCCGCCGAACCCCAGCCTTCGCCGGGGCCCAACGACGCTCTCGCTCGCCTAGTTCCGAGCCGTATCAACAAGCTTGTTCTTGGTGATCCAGGGCATCATGGCGCGCAGACGCTGGCCGACTTCCTCGATCTGGTGTTCGGAGCCGCGGCGGCGGGTCGCCTTGAAGCTCGGCGCGCCGACCGCGTTTTCCTGCATGAAGTCGCGCACGAAACGGCCGGACTGGATGTCTTCCAGCACCCGCTTCATCTCGGCCTTGGTCTCCGGCGTCACGATGCGCGGACCCGTCACATACTCCCCGTACTCCGCAGTGTTGGAGATCGAGTAGTTCATGTTGGCGATGCCGCCCTCGTAGATCAGGTCCACGATCAGCTTCACCTCGTGCAGGCACTCGAAGTAGGCCATCTCGGGCGCATAGCCGGCCTCAACCAGGGTCTCAAAGCCCGCCCGGATCAGCTCCACCAGACCGCCGCAAAGCACGGCCTGCTCACCGAACAGATCGGTCTCGCATTCCTCGCGGAAGTTGGTCTCGATGATGCCCGAGCGGCCGCCGCCGATCGCCGAGGCGTAGGCCAGGCCGAAGTCCAGCGCATTGCCGGTCGGGTTCTGGTGGACCGCGATCAGGCACGGCACCCCGCCGCCCTTCTGGTACTCGCCGCGCACCGTGTGGCCCGGACCCTTGGGCGCCACCATCAGGACGTCGAGACCGGGAGCCGGCTCGATCAGGTTGAAGTGCACATTCAGGCCGTGGGCGAACAGCAGGGCCGCGCCGTCGCGGATGTTCGGCGCGATGTCGGCCTTCCAGATCTCCCGCTGCAGCTCGTCGGGGGCGAGGATCATGATCGCATCGGCCCATTTGGCGGCCTCGGCGACGCTCATCACCTTGAAGCCCGCGGCCTCCGCCTTCTTGGCGCTGGCGCCCGGGCGCACGGCGATGACC